>JAHZHK010000008.1:18282-46626 GCA_019420325.1 Coriobacteriaceae bacterium
AACCGCCGTCCGTGCCTCAAGGGGCCCGGGCGGCGGTTTTTTTCGCATTACGAAAGAAATGCCTGGTCAGTGCCTACACAACAATGCATTAAAGCGCTGTAGAGCTTCATTTGGAGCCCCTGTGACGCAAAAATCTAGCTACAGACGCAATGAATGCGCAAGCGCCGATGGGGTCGGTGCAAGACGGGCAAAGGGGAGCGACGATGGACGATCAGACGATGTGCACGGCGATTGACGACGAGACTGCCGAGCTCGACGCGGCCGACGTGCGTGCCGAGTCCGTCCTTGCGGCAGACGCGATGGTCGAACCCGAGGCCGCCGAGACTGTTGAGAGTCCCGAAGAAGTCGCCGCCCGCGAGGCTGCAGAACTTGCCGAGAAGCGGGAGCGCGAAGCCCGCGAGGCTGCGCAACGCGCGGCTGCCGATGAGGCCGCCCGCGAGGAGCGCGCCCAAGCCGCCGTCGAGAAGCTCTCGAAGGGTGCCGGTTGGGCCGCACAGGCGGGTGTCTACTACGACGCATCCCACGGTGCAGTCAAGGCAACGAGCGTGCCCGCGGCAAAGCAGGCAGCCCGCTCCGCCGATGAGGATGCTCCCACTGATGAGCAGACTGAAGACGAACTTGTCGTCGACCTCACCGACGTGGCGCGTGAGGGCGACTCCCTTGACGACGCGCAGGCCTGCGAGGCCGACGCCGGCTACATCGACCCCGTCGTCTTCGGCCGCATGGTCGCCAAGGTCACCGAGGCTGTGACGCGCAACCCTTTGCAGCGAGAGCTTTTCTACAAGGTGCTCTCCTTCTGCCAGGAGTCCAAGCCCCTGCGCGAGATCGAGCAGATGGTCATGGCGCTGCCGGACTTCGAGCGCACCTCGACCAACGCCTACCACTTCATCGCCGTCATGGAAAACGCCGGAGGCTTGGAGCGCTTCGAGCTTGACGACGAAGGCGACGTTGTGGACGACGCTCGCAAGGCCGGGCTCACCGAGGACGAGGTCGACGACCTTGTGGCCGAGTATGCGTTCATGACCACGCCTGCGGGTCAGGCCGTGGTGGAGCAGCACACGCCCCGCGCACGCATCATCGAGCTCTTGGGCCTCGTGCCCGAGCGCCGCGACACCTATATCGAGCTCATGGAGTTCCTGGCCGAGGAGCCTCGCACCTACAACGAGGTCACGCAGCTGCTCGACGGCCGCGATGTGCTCTGGCACTTGGATTCCAAGGGCAATCCCGAGCTCATGCAGCCCAGCGTTTTTCTGGACAAGCTGCACAGCGCCGCCGCCATCGAGTGGCACCAAGGTTGGCAACTTAGCGAGGAGGGTCGTACCTACCTCGATGAGTTGAAGAGCGTCCAAAACTAGGCGTTCTTCCGTATATGCACGTAAAAGCAAGGGAAAGGGAGGAAAGCATGGCAGCAAACACCAACGTCACACGCCGCAGCTTTGTCAAGGCAGCGGCGCTTGCCGGCGCAGCGGTGGCCATCGGCACCCAGATGAGCGGTTCTCTCGTCGAGGCGCCTGCGGCATACGCTGACGAGGCTGACGACGTCAAGAAGGTCTATACCTCTTGCCACGGCTGCATCCAGATGTGCCCGGCCGTCGCCACCATCGAGAACGGCGTGGTCACCAAGCTCGAGGGCGACGACCGCGCTCCCGTGTCCAAGGGCTCTCTGTGCATCAAGGGCCTCAACCAGCTGCACACCATGTACAGCCCGCGCCGTGTCCTTCACCCGCTGAAGCGCGTCGGCGAGCGCGGTACGACCGACTTCGAGGTCATCTCCTGGGACGAGGCCATCGAGCTTGCGGCCACCCAGATCAAGGACGCCATCGACCAGTACGGCAACTACTCCTTCTTCGCTTCCGTCGGCGGCGGCGGCGCCTACTCGTTCATGGAGGCCATGACGCTTCCTATGGCGTTCGGCTCCCCCACTGTCTTCGAGCCTGGCTGCGCCCAGTGCTACCTGCCCCGTTGGTCCCTGTCGAAGCTCTTCTACGGCGGTGACGACCAGTCCATCGCAGACAACGCCGTCCAGGAGATCTTCCGCGACGAGGAGAACAACAAGACCGAGCTCGTCGTAATCTGGGGCGCCCAGCCCTCCGTCTCCGAGACCGCTGAGTCCGGCCGCGGCATGGCCGAGCTGCGCGCTCGCGGCGTCAAGACGATCGTCGTCGACCCGAACTTCTCGCCCGACGCCGTCAAGGCCGACGTGTGGCTCCCTGTTCGCCCCGAGACCGACACGGGCGTGCTGCTGTCCTGGTACCGCTACATCTTCGAGAACAAGCTGTACGACGAAGAGTTCACCAAGTACTGGACGAACCTGCCCTTCCTGATCGACCCTGACACCAAGCTTCCCGTCAAGGCCCAGGAGCTCTTCCCCGACTTCAAGCAGACCACGCCCGAGAACACCCCGGCGTACGTGTGCTACGACCTCAAGACCGGCGCCCTTGCTCCCTTCGAGTACAGCGCTCCCGCCGACTCCGCCGTTGACCCCGAGATCTTCTGGGAGGGCGAGTACGAGGGCAAGACCTATAAGACCGCCGGCCAGATTTACAAGGATCAGGCCGAGCCCTGGACTTTCGAGCATACCGAGGAAGTCTGCTGGGTGCCCGCCGACCTCAACGAGAAGGCCGTCAAGATGTACGCCGAGAACTGGGGCGGCATCGCCAACGGCGTTGCTTCGGACATGAGCGAGTCTGCCTCTCAGGTGCCTCTGGGCTGCATGGGCCTGGACGCCATCATGGGCCGCATCAACAAGCCCGGCGTCACCATGACGCAGAAGGGCGGCGGCTACTTCTCCACCATGACCGACACCGGTGAGACCGTCAACACCCGCCCGCTCACCTACAACAACGGCTTTGCCGGCATGTTCTCCGACATGTACGGCGTGGGCGCCGTCATCGGTCTGTCCGACGCCGAGAACGAGGAGCGCATCAAGGCTCTGGGCGAGGCTATGCCCGACTCCCAGAAGACCCTCAACAAGATGCTTCAGGACCGCCTGGGCATGAAGTACCACAAGGGCCTCTACGCTTGGTGCCACTCCCACATCCCCACGGTGCGCGAGGCCATCGCCACCGGCGAGCCCTTCAAGCCGCGCGTGTGGTTTGACATGTCGGGCAACAAGCTTGCGATGCTGGGCAACGCCAAGAGCTGGTACGACGTCTTCCCCGAGGTGGACTTCATCATCGGCCAGTACCCGATGCTGACCTCCTTCCACATCGAGGCCGCCGACCTGGTCTTCCCGCTGCGCGAGTGGCTCGAGGAGCCCATGGTCAACATGACCCAGCTCGACACCCAGTGGCTGCAGAACGAGTGCACCCACATCGGCGAGACCGTCTCCCACTCCATCCCTGCCGCACAGGTCGTCAAGAAGTGCCAGGAGCTGTGGGGCGGCTCCATCCCCGGTGGCCTCGAGCTCGCGCCCGGCGTCTCCGCCTACCTGGGCAGCGCTACCGAGCAGGAGGTCAAGGACTCCACCGCGCAGACCCTGGGCGCGGCTGACTGGGACGCGCTTCAGGCCGACATCGACGCCTACGTGCCTTGCGTGACGCCCGATTACTTCAACTACCTGCAGCACGAGCAGCCCTGCGACGACGGCCTGCCTTCGGGCTTCGCCACTGAGTCGCGCAAGGTCGAGGTCTACTGCCAGATGCTTCTGCGCATGGCCCGCAACGGCTACCCGTTCTGCTACCCCGAGCCGCAGGAGGCTTGCGACGACTACAGCCCGATCTGCGAGTTCATCGAGCCTGCCGAGTCGCCCATCAACGACGAGGCCAACGGCGAGGGCGGCCAGTACCCGTTCATCCTGACCTCCGGCCGCGTGCCGTACTTCCACCACGGCACCATGCGCCACGCCGCGTTCTCCCGCGAGCTCTATCCTGCGCCTCATGTGCGCATCAACCCGCGCTCCGCTGCCGACCTCGACATCGCTGACGGCGACTGGCTCAAGATTACGAGCCGCCGCGGCGAGATCGCCGGTATCGCCGAGCTCACCGAGGGCGTGGCCCCCGGCGTTGTCTGGATGGAGCGCTACTGGAACCCCGAGTGTTTCGACGAGTCCATCCCCGCAGAGCAGCGCTCCGCTGGCTGGCGTGAGATGAACGTCAACGTGCTGACCAAGAACGATGCCCCGTTCAACGAGGTCTACGGCTCCTACACCAACCGCGGCTTCACCGTTCGCGTGGAGAAGGGCGACAAGCCTGCCAACGTTTGGATCGAGCCCGAGGAGTTCCAGCCGTTCATGCCCACGCTCCAGAGCGAGCCCAAGACTGAGGATGTGTTCTAATGAGAAACTGCCTTGTTATCGATCTGGACCGCTGCTCCGGCTGCGACTCCTGCATCGCCGCTTGCAAGCATGAGAACGGCATTGGCCTGGGCGTGTACCGCAACACCGTGGACCGCATGGGCCCCATCGGCGAGTGGCCCCGCCCCCAGCAGTACTGGCTGCCCCGCCAGTGCCAGCAGTGCGACAACGCCCCTTGCATCGAGGTGTGCCCCACCGGCGCCACCTACCGCGAGGACGAGTACGGCCTGATCGTCATCAACCAGGAACAGTGCATCGGCTGCCAGCAGTGCATGACCGCCTGCCCCTTCGATGCCCGCTGGTTCGACGCCGCCAACTCCATCGTTGAGAAGTGCGACGGCTGCATCGACAGGCTCAAGGAGGGCGAGAAGCCCGCATGCGTGCACAACTGCTGCTGCGGCGCCCGCATCTTCGGTGACCTCGACGATCCCGAGTCCGATGCCTCGAAGGCCCTGGCTGCAGCCGACCCCGCGTCGCTGCATCAGTTCAACGACGAGGTTGGCGCCTCGCCTCGCACCGTCTACATCCTGTCGGAGAAGGTATGCCCCTGGCAGGACGAGAAGACCGCTTACCGCGCTCGTTAGGATGTTGCGGAACCTCGTCCGCTGCGTTCCACAGGTGCTCACGTACATTTAGTACGCATCGCACCTGTGCGCCTTGCGGACGAGAACCCGCGTTTGTAAGGGCGGAACCTGGCCTGCTGTGTTGAATGATTGATGGGGGCGGGGTTGCCCGCATGGGCTGCCCCGCCCCCGCACCTTTGGAACTGCCGTTTGTGCGGCGCCGTCACGGAGAGGAACCACAATGAGCGAGAACACGATGGCCGAGACGCAAGACACCCAGGCCCAGGCCGTCTCCGCCGATGCCGCCGCACAGGCCGAGCAGACTGCGGCCCCTGTCAGCGAGGAAGTCGCCGCCGCTCTCGAGGGCCGCGCCGCTTTCTACGAGACACTCGCGGGCCTTTTCTGGATGCCGCTTACCGCCGAGCAGGTAGAGGCCATGGCCGGCCAGGACTTCTCCGCCTATGCCGAGCTCAACGAAGACTTTGCCGACGGCGTGAACGACATCACGCGCTACCTGCGCAAGCGCAACACCGGTACGCGCGACGAGATGGCCGTGGACTTCACGGGCACCTTCACGGGCATCAAGACCTACGAGGGTAAGACGGCCGTGCCGTACAAGTCGGTCTTCACGAGCGAAGACGGCCTCATGTACCAGGAGGGTTTCCGCGAGGTGTACCACGCCTTCAAGGCCGAGGCCATCAAGAAGCGCGCCGGGCTCGATTACCCCGACGACCACATCTCGTTCCTTTGCCAGTTTATGGCCATCATGAGTCGCCGCACGCTCGAGGCCCTGCAGGCCGGTGACTACGACAAGGCCGCCCACGACGTGAAGGCCTCCGCCGACTTCCTCGACAACAACATCCTCTCCTGGTACGACCAGCTTATGGAGCGCTCGCTGCTGCTCATCAAGACCCGCTTCTACAAGGGTGTCATGAAGCTTGCACGCGGCTTCTTCACGCTCGACCGCGAGACGCTTGCCGACCTGGCCGATGAGGTTGCCGAGCTTGCCGAGGCGGCCCAGAAGACCGAGGGGGCCCAGGTCGAGTAGCCAAGACGCGCCTGTATGCCCGAGGCGCTCGAACATAGACTTTAGCCGCCAGATTCGCCCTCTCCTCTTTTTTGCGTACAATCATGTGCGTGCATTCAAGGGGAGAGGGTTTCGCATGGGGCAGACGGGTGCTTCTGGGGAAAAGCGGAGTTTGACTGAGGAGCTGGCCGCTCGTTGGCCGTCGCTTCCGTTTATGTCGTTTGGTGTGTGGACCGCCTGGTCGGCGCTCACCTATTCCGGTTCGCTGTGGCTTTCCGATAACGAGGTCGACGGGTTCTATCTGTCGTTGATGTTCGCTATCTCAACCATGACGTTTGCCGTCGTGTTCCTCGCGGCGCCGTTCTTCGCCCGCCGCCATGCCGACAAAGGCGACGTCTCGAATCGCGCCGTCATGGGGTTTGGTCTCCTGGCGGCCCTGGGCGCTTTCCTTATCATTCTTGCCGGCCCGTACTGGCTGGGCGTTTCCCTCCAGGCTACCTCTGTGTTTGAGGCCGGGGCCCTTATGACGGGTGTTGGCACGGCCGGCATCGGCCTGCGCTGTGCGACGCTCTATGGTGGGCTGCCGCCGCGCAGGGCGCTCATCACGGCTGCATTGTCGCAGCTTGTGGCCTCATTCATCTATTTTGTCGTACTGGCGACCCCTGCGTGGGCACCCATTGCCCATGGCCCCTCGCTCGCCCATATCCTGGCATTTACGCTGTTGCCGGTCGCCGCCGCCTGGCTTTCGTGCATCAAGCCGTCGCGCGAGTCGCTCTTTGAGGAGAAAGTCCGTCAGTATCCGGCAAACAGCGGCGCGCTTCCCGCCGCGTTCTGGCGTTTCTCGGCCTTTGCGTTTGCGCTTGCCCTCATCACCACGTTCATCCGCTCATCCATGGTGACCGTGAGCGCACTTGCCAACACGGTCGAGGGCAACAACGTGCTGCAACTCCTACGCATGGCGATGGTACTCGTCGTGATTGCCTGGACGTTGCGTTCCGACGCGCAGGGGTTCGACTTGGGGCGCGTCTGCTCGCTCGCCACGGTGCTTGCCGCCGTGGTTACCGCCTGCTCGGCGGCTTTGGGGGGAACCACCAACGCACTCAGCGTGCTCGTGTACTTTGCCAGCAGCATCTTCGAGTTCTTCATGTGGTGCCTGCTTGCCTTCATCGTGTATCAGAAGCACATCTCGCCGCTTGCCGTGTTCGGTTTCGGCCGAGGGCTCTTTATGCTTGGCTGCGCCCTGGGCTGGGCGCTCGGCATCGTTGCGATGCCGGTCATCGAGGCTGCATCGGCGCAGGTAGTCGTGAGCATCGTGCTTGCGGGTGCCATCATCATCCTGTGGCTCGCCCTGTTCTCGGGCAAGGACTACGAGCGTCTCTTCTCCACGGTGGGCGAAGACGAGCTGTCGCTCGAGGACCTCTTTGAGATCGACCAACGCTTCGACGACGGCGTCGAGACCGGACAGCCCAAGTCGGAGCGCAAGGGCAAGTTTGGCCAAGCTGTTGAGGCAATCGCCGCACGCAGTGCGCTTTCCGCCCGAGAGGCCGACGTGCTGCGCTACCTTGCCATGGGATACGGCTCGGAGCGCATCGCGCAGACCATGGGCGTCAAGGTGAACACCGTGCGCACCCACACCCACAACGTCTACGTCAAGCTCGACGTCCACTCCCGCGAAGAGCTCATGCGCCTGGTGGACGACGAGGTGGCGGGGCAGTAGGGCCGCTGCTTTTGATTGATTGCTGTGCCCCTTTAAATATCCGATTCGCATTTGACGGCACTTACTTTCGGGTTTGGCGGTTGGGGCAATCTGGCTTGCGTCTGTGAACGCCGAAAACCTTTGCTTTCCCGCTTAGAAAACAAAGGTTATTTGATAACCTTTGTTTTTGAGAGTCGAAAACAAAGGTTAGGCGGCAGACCATGGGTGTGTACCAGTCAGATTATTGGCAGTCCTGCGGGTGGGGAATGAATCGGCGAGAGACGCAAAGCGGGACATACCATCCGTTTTTGCCCGACAAGCTGGCAGGGCTCGATATCATGCTGACACCCGAGGCGGTATCGGCCGTAACGCAGGCGCAGTCTGCCGTGTTGCTGCTCAACCAAGAGGCGCGTTTTCTGACTAATACGGAACCTCTGGCGCGCCTGTTGTTGCGCTCTGAGGCGTTGGCTTCCTCTCGCATTGAGGGCTTGCAAATGAATGCCGGCAGGCTACTTGAATTTGAAGCGCTTGACGAGCTGGGCGTGTCGCATCGACTCGATGGTGCGGAGGCCGCGGTCATGGCAAATATTGCCGCCATGCGCGACGCGGTGGATAACATCGGGGCTGACGACTCGATTACGGTGAATGACATTCGTACTGTAAATGCGACCCTGCTTCAAGGGTCGCACCTTGAGGATGAAGGCGGAGTGCTGCGCGCAATCCAAAACTGGATCGGCGGCAACAATGTCAACCCGGTTGGCGCCGCCTACGTACCGCCTCGGCCCGAGTATGTTCCGGAGCTGATGGAAGACCTCGCCCAATTCTGCAACACGTCACCTTTGCCGGCAATTGCCGTGGCGGCGATAGCGCACGCTCAACTCGAAACGATTCATCCGTTTGCGGATGGCAATGGGCGGACGGGTCGCGCCCTTGTGCACATGGTGCTGCACCGTGCGGGTCTGACTCCGAACAGCGTTCCTCCCGTCTCGCTTGTGCTGGCAACGGACAAGGCACGCTACATCAACAATCTCGCAGCGTATCGATGCGATGACGGACGTTGCGAAGGGGTGGACGAAAAAGCTGTTGCGCTGCAAGGGTGTATCAGCGATTGGGTGGAGTATTTTGCCAACGCGGTGCTACTTGCCTGCGGGCGCGCACAGGAGTTTGAACACCGTATTGCCGATATCCAGGAAGAATGGCGCGGACGTGGCACGATTCGCAAGAATTCATCTGCCGATGTGCTCATCGAAGTCCTGCCGGGCAACCCTGTTGTCAGTGTCGTTTCGGCCGCTCGTTTAACAAGTAAAAGTGTCCAGGCCGCGCGCTTGGCGCTCAAGCAGCTGGAGGGCATGGGCATCCTGGTGCAGAATGCCAAGAACCGCAAGAGCAACATCTATGTCGCGCAAGAAATCTTGGGTGCATTCACGGCGTATGAGCGAGCCCTGGCGGTGCCTGGCGGCGATACGTCTTCAGAGAAGCCCATGCGACCCGTGCCTATGCGCGTCCCGCGAGACCGCCGGCCATAAATGCAAAAAGCCCCGCGCTGCCTGCTGGTTTGCAGGGCGGGGCGGGGCCTTTGTGTGCCTTGTTGGCTTGGAGCCGGGACCTTACGCCTCGACGGCGATGAGCACGTCGGTGCTCTTCACGAAGGCAACGGCGGGCTTGCCGACCTCGAGGCCGAGCTCCTCGATGGCGGCGTTGGTGATGGAGCCGGAGACGGTGAGACCGTACTCGGTGGTGATGGTCACGTGGCCGTTGACGGCGCCCTTCTGAATCTTGGTGACATCGCCGCAGAACTGGTTGCGGGCAGAGATCTGCAGGTGCTGGCCGGCCTCGGCGAACATGACGTTGGTGGCCTTGACCACGGCGATGGCGGGCTTGCCGGCCTCGAGGCCGAGATCCTCGACGGCCTCGCAGGTGATGTCGGCCTTGATGTTCTTGCCGGGGGCAACCTCGATGGCGACGACGGCGTTGACGGCGCCCTTCTCGACGGAGACGACGGTGCCGGCGAACTGGTTGCGAGCGGAGATCTTCATGGTGTGCGTCCTTTCGTTGGTTTCGGGCGGCGGTGTCACGCGCCGCTCCTAGTTGGCGAAGAGAACTATAGGGGACGCTTTGTGCCGAAAAGGTCCTCGCGGGGGTATTTGGGCTCCGCCGTGCCAACGCGTACCAAGCGGTAGCCGAGCGTGCGCAGTGCCGGATTGCCTGATTGCCAATCTGGCAATGCCATTCTGTCACTCCATATTGTGGTCTGTGCCGGCGCTTTTCTATGATGGGGGTGGTAGAGAGCCCTGTGTGGGCGTACGTTCGGCAGAAAGGAAGACATCATGAGCAAGAATATGCGACCTTTCGGCGCATGCGGATACGGCGCTGCTTTTGCTGGAACTTTGGCTGCCCTGGCGCTCGGCGGGGCATGCATGATGGGGGCGTTTGTGGCAACGGCACAGGCCGACACCACCGCCTCGAGTTTGGGCGGCATCGCAGCGGCCCAGGGTGCGACTTCGCCGCTTGCGGGCATCGGCGATGGCAAGGCATCCCCCATCGCCTCCTTCGAGGACGAGGATGTGCTGCTTGCCACCTACAGCAATGCGACGCAAGAGTTCTCGCTGCTTGTAGACGTTGGCTCCTTCACGGTTACCGAGGGCCAGGGCGCGGGCGCGACGTTCGTCTTGAACACCGATGCGTCCTCCTACTTCGCTGTTTCCTACGTCGCCGACTGGGAGGGAACGCCCGATGTGGGCGAGTACTTGGAGGAGCAGCTCTGGCACGGCCAGATGGAGCACGGCGACTCCTATGTGCAGGTGAGTGCCGACGGCGGCGAGATTATTTATCTGGCCGGCGTGGGTGCCTATGCATGCGCTTACGGTTACGTTGACTCCTCGACGGGTCAGAACATGACGGTCATCCAGGCCATGGAGCCGCGCTCCGACGGCAGCGCCGTGTATTGGACGCTGTGCACGAGTGACGAGTCTGCCGAGCAAGTCGCAACGGCGCTCGTCTGGGCTTCGGCTACCTTCCGCGTGGGCGCGGACGCCTATACGGGCAGCAACATGTGGTGTGAGCCCTCCGATTTGACGCAGAGGCCTTCGGGAAGCACGTACTCGCTGGTAGATGACTCGGCCAATACCGCCGCTACACCTGCGCCTGCGCCCTCGGCTGACACGGCAACCCCCACACCTGCCCAGTCCGCCGCAGCGCCCGCCCCTGCGCAGTCTGCGTCCACCCAGACGTCCACGACTGCCGGAGCCTACCAGCTCGTAGATTACGACGGCGGGTACTTCACCGTCGCGCTGCCTCAGGGTTGGTCCATCCAAACATCGGGGGAGGGTGCCGGCTTCACCTTCGAGGCGTTTGACCCGGCCAATCCCGCTGTGCGCATCGTCTACTACGGTGAGCTGGCCTTTAACCTCAACGAGCAGATGCGTGAGCTCTTTGCCCTCTCCACTTCCTCTGGCGACGCGGCGCTCAATCAAATGTACACGCTGTATGCCAACCTTCCCGTGCTCGACCCCTGCACGGTTGCCAATGCCGTGAGCCTGCTGCCTGCCTATACGCAGCTTACGCTCGACATGGGCGGCGTCGACGACGGCACGGGCCTCATGGTCTCCTCGGCCCAGGTCACCTCGAGCGTGCCGGTGTCGTATTACTCGGCCTTCCCGGGCATGGCGGGCTATGTGCGCGACGACGCCCTGGTGAGCGCCGAGCTCACGCTGCTCGATGGCACGGCCTGCAGGGCGGACTTCTTGGGCAGTGCGATTGCCTTGGGATATGAGGGCGGCTACGGCATGGCTGCCGCCATGGGCATGTGGGGCATCATTGCGCCTGCTGACATGTACGACGACGTCGTGGCCCAGCTCGCCCCTTGCGTGGGCACCCTGACCTTCTCGGATGAGTACGTTGCCCAGTGCAACGCGGCTAACGACGCCATTACGGCCGCCGCTCTCGATCGCTCGGCTGCCAACAACGCCGTGATGGACCAGGCGCTGCAGGACTTTGACGACTACATCATGGATCGCGACCGCTTCACGTTCTCCGACGGCTCCCAGCTCGTCATTCAGCGTTAAACAGTTTTTAGCATTGAAGAGAGTCGGCGGGGCGCGGGGCGCGATTCGGCCTTGGCGCCTCGCTGGCTTTTCTGCCTGCTAGTATGGACGTGCGGCCCGCGTCCAGGGTGTCTCGCCTTTTGGATGTGCACCGCGCCATTCCCGTATATGGAACCCCCTGAGGGGTTGACAAGCCAAGGGAGTCAGCCATGAAACCAACCGATGCCAACCATACCTGCACGCGACGCACGTTTGCCCTGGCAGGGTTCGCCCTTGCCGCATCTGCCGCTGTGTCTGCGCCCGTGCGAGCGGCCCATGCCGTGGGCCTGTTGCCCGGAGCCATGCCGCTGTCCGACACTGACGACGCTGCCTCGACTCAGGCCGGTCCCTTTGACGATCTCCCCACAGATCCACTTGAGCGTCTCTCGGCTCTGTGCACGTTGTTCCAAGCTCAGGTTGAGGACTTCGCTTCTGCGTATGCGTCTTCGGTTGAGAACGGCGATACCGCCTACGCCCAGCCGATGATCGACCTCGTGGACCTGTGCGATGCGGGCTACGAGGAACTTGGGGCAATTTATGACGCGCTCGCTTCCCAAGAGGCCAGCCCGGAGGTCGGCCTCGGCATGGATGTGTGCGTGATTGTGGCGCGCACCCTCGCGTTTTACTCCGGCTACTACCATTCGAGCGATCCCCTCATGGAGATGCAGGTCCAGGCGGCGCAGAGTGCCTACGCCGACAACCTCGAGCTTCTCGATGCGATGTACGGCGCGCTTGGCCAGGTGCGCGACAACTACAGGATGCTCGACCTCCCTGCCTACATGAGCGACCTGTGGCCTCATTACATCAAGCAAATCGCGGCCTACCAGGAAAAACTCTACGCCGACTATATCTCGCTTGTGAGCAACGACGTCCTCATGGCCTACTCGGCCTCGTGGCTTCTGATGCGCCAGCCCTACATCATGCTGCACTATGAGCAGCTCATGTATGCCCTCATGTGCGCCCAGTTCCAAAACGCCGCCGACGCGCTTGTCGCGGGCTCTGGCGCGGATACCCGCGTCATGGTGGAGCACGCGCTGAACGACGAGATCTACCCCAACCTCTACCCGTCGTCCGACTCGGTGGCCAACGTGGCGATTTTCACCGAAGGTGGCGAGTGCGACGTGCTCATAGAGGTGCGGGTAGACGGGTTCTCCCAGCTCTACCGTCAAAAGATAACCGCCACGCCCGAGATTGCGTACTTCATGATCAAACCGCCGGTGGCAAGCGATGCGGGCAACCTGACAAGCGAGCGCGACACCCAGCTCACGCTCACGGTGACCGACCTGGGTTCAAACAAGCTTATCGCCCAGGAGACTAAGACGGTCACGCTGCACAGTCTGTACGACTTCACGCTTGAGAGCAACGAGTTCGGCATCGTCGAGCCCTACAACGTGCTTGCCTGGATGCGTCCCGACGCGCAAGAAGTGTTGGAGATTCGTCGCGCCGCCATCGACTGGCTTGAGGTCAACATGGGTGCCGACTACAACACGCTGCCCGGTTACCAGCTGGGATATCCCGGGGAGGACGAGGCGAAGACGGTCCTCATTCAGGCCGTTGCCATTCAGGGCGCGATCTCCGACATGGGCGTGCGCTACAACATGGGGCCGTACTCGTTTGGCGCGATGCAGCGCGTGCTCACCCCCGACGCCGTGGTGCGCTCCAAGTCGGGCATCTGCATCGAGACCGCGCTGCTTGTGGCGTCGTGTCTGCAATCGGCCGACATGCACGCCATGGTGCTCATCCTTCCCGGCCATGCCCAGGTTGCTTTGGAGACTTGGGAGGGGAGCGGCCAATACATCCTGCTTGAGACCACAACCCTGCCCTTCACGGGATCCGACGTCTCCTCCTACATCTCGACTCCGACTAACGACGAGTGGATTTCCTACCTGAGCGACGATGGCACCTACGTCATCGACTGCAACCTCGCTTCCACCCTGGGCATCCGAGGCCTGGCTGTGTAGGGGCGGGTGCATGGAGCTCCAACTCAAAGGTAATGGACTGGCTTAGAGGCCAGCTTCGGTCCTGGTTGTGGTTGATGGGGTAACCATCGCCCGCAACCAGGGCTTTCGTTTCACCTTGTCGTTCTGGCTGCGTCTGTCGCTGTGAGGGAGGTCACGCCGAGGAGCTCGTTCAATTCACAACGTCCGCTTGTGCTCGTCTTCTCATAGATATGACTGACGTGGGCTTTGGCCGTGCCTTCGGCTATGCCCAGCTCGCAGGCGATCTCATGGGTGGTCTTTTCCTTGGCGAGCAGGCGCAGTACCTCGTCTTCGCGCGGGCTGAGACGTGACGCGCGGCTTACCTCGTCGCAGCGCACGGAGACAAGCTCCTCGCGGCGGCTCTGCTCTCCCAGGCTGCCGGCGTCGAGCAGGGAGACGCCCCACTTGGTGGTGAGCTCACGTTCGGAGAACAGCAGGAACGTGGCGACGGTGATGGCACCGACGACGGCCAGGCTCAAGACGATGGTCTGCGTCTCACTCGACAAGGAGCTGGCCTGCAGCCCACTTGCCAGCGTGTCTCCCGCGATAATGAAGACCTGCATCGCGTTCTTGATGCCAAACAAGGCGATGACGACGATGCCCATGCGCTTGACGATGTCGTACAGCAACAGGGTGAAGAACGTGTTGGCAAGGACGTAGCTTGTCGAGACGAAAAGGTTCGAAACGGCGGGTCCTACGAAGCCCTCGGTGGGAATAAGCAAGAAACCGCAGATCATAAGGGGAATGGGTGAGCGATACAGCAGGCTCAGGCTGAACTTGTCGGCAAAGAAGCGGGCGCCCACGAAGAGGAACGCCATGACGATGACCGTGGCTATGTTGGTGGAAATGTTTCCCGAAGCCGTGAGCGTCTCCTGACGGATGCCATACGCAAACGAGTACACGCCCAAGAGCAGCACGATTTTCCAAGGGAACGTGAATCGCACGTCGGTGCGCTGGGGGCGCGCGGTGGCCGGCGTGCTGTGCCAGGCGCGGCCGATGCTGTGTATGGCAACGAGGGGCAGCACGACGATGGCGACTCCCAAGCGAAGGGGGTCGAGGCCCTGGCAGAAAAACAGGATGACTAGGGCAAGAATCTGGGCGGATGCGAGCTGCATCACGATGCGGCGCATGCTGAGGGTGCTTAGGACCTCCGACCACAGCAGGAGCAGCAGCGCAAAGCCGGCCCCAGCCAACACGGCGCCCGCTGCGGTCAGTGCGCCGGCGGCTTGCGTGAGCGTCGCCTGCTCGTGGGTCATGCCCATGACGCAGATGCAGCATGCCGAGGCGGCAAGCATGCAAGCGAGCGCCGCGCCGCGCGCCCAGCGCTTCTCGCACAGTGGGGCTATGGCGTGAGCCGCGACGACGACGATGATGCTTGCCGTGCAATATACGAGGTCAAACAAGGTGTAATGCAATGGCGCGAGGTCGGGCAGCGCCACATGGGGGGAGGCGTATGTGAGCGTGAGCCAGGCTCGGCCGAATGCGAGGGCGAGAAACCACGGCAAGATGTCCAGAGTGGTCGTCTCGTTGATCCTGTCTTGACTGTGCTTTGCGGCGATGTCGGCCACGGCGGTGTTCCCCCTTGCACACAACAAGCCCCGACCGTCTTTGCGTTGCTCGAGAGACGGTCGGGGCTTTCGATGAGCGAATGCCGGTGGGATTATAGGCGATGAGCTCGTGTCCGATATTGCTCGAAAGGCCTTTTGGGCTTACAGGCTTGCGGCAAACCTGCCTGCGATATAGCCCGTGGTGAGAGCGCGGCCGATGGACAGGCCGTGGATGTACATCGGGTAATCAACGCCACCGAAGAAGGGGCCCGACACGTTGCCCGTGGCGAACAGGCCCTCGATGGGCTCGTCGTTGTCGTTGAGCACCTGGCAGTCGGTGTTGATGACCAGGCCACCCAGGATGGCTGCCACGCCGCCGTCGCCGCGGCGGATGCCGTAGAAGGGAGGCGTGTCGATGGGCTTGAGGTAGGCGGCATTCTTGCCGAAGTCGTCATCGGCACCGGCGGCAACGAGCTCGTTGTAGCGTGCAACGCTCTCGACGAGGCCGTCGACGTCGATCTGCCAGTCGATTTCCTTCTCCTTGCAGTAGGCGTTGATGGCCTCGCCGAGCTCCTCGATGGTGTTGCCGGAGACGAAGCGCTCTTCGCGCACAGTGGAGATGTCGTTGTTGAACGGGTCGACTTCGACCATCTCCTCGCCCTGCTGCTTCCAGTTTGCGTCGCAAATCTGATAGAAGATGCCGGCCTTGATGTTGCCGCTCTTCTGCACGGCCTCATGCCAGTAGTTGCTGGTATAACCCATCGTGGGGCCCTCGCACATGAAGCGCTTGCCGTCGGGGCCCACGGCCATGAAGGGCACGTCGCAACGGCGGCCGCCAAGGCCCTCGTGAACCATCTTGCAGTGGTTGATGTTCTCGATGTGGCCGCCGGCCCACACGCCCATGCGGTGGCCGTCGCCGAACTTGTTGATGGCACCGGTCTTCAGGCCCAGGCAGTCGGGCATGTAGTAGGCGACCATCTCGGGGTTGTTCATATAGCAACCGGTAGCCAGGATGACACCCTTGGAGGCCTTGAACAGGGTGTACACGCCGTCATCGGTCTCGGCGATGGCGCCGTCGACGCGCTCGCCGTCCTTGTGCAGCTGCACGGCGGGGGCGTTGTAGAAGAAGGAGACGCCGTCGGCCTCGAGCTGGGCGGAAACGGCGGAGGCGACGCTGGCGTAGCCGCCATCGAGCTCCTCGTAGTTGGCAAGGTGGAAGTAGATGGGGTAGCCGTTGTACTCGACGGAGTAGTCGATGGGCGTGCCTTCGACGCCGCATGCGGTGACGTAGTCCTCGAAGGAGCGGACGGCCTCGCTGGAGTTGCGGGCCCAGGACTCGACGAGCGCGCGGTTGGCGCGGTGGTCGTTGGTCTGAATCACCATGGAGACACAGGCCTCGATGCCGGCCTCGCTCGTCTTCTCCAGGTCGATGCTGGCGGCCTCCATGCCCTGGGCAACGGCGGCACCCTCGCGGACGAGCACGGCCACGTTGGCGCCAGCGTCATGAGCGGCCTTGGCGGCGGCAAGACCGGCATTGCCCGCGCCGACGATCACGACATCGAACTCCTGCGTGTCGGCGAAGTCCTCGATGGGCGCCGGCGGAATGAGGAAGTTAGGCGTATTGTCGGGAAGGTTTGCGGTGTCAAACGAGGGCATGCTTGCGATAGGCGTGCCCTGCTTGTCGGCTGCGGCTTCGTCGGCGAAAGCCACGGAGCTGGCGGCAGCGCCGGCGACGGCGGCGAGGCCGGCGGCCTTGACGATGCCCCTGCGGGAGATGGGAGTGCCGATGCGTGCGTTCATGTGCAAATCCCCTTTCTGATGGGTTGGCTGGCGGTGATTGTTCGCACACCGCTTGACGCCATCCGACTCTAGGGGTTGCCTTGTACGACTGGGAATAAACTATGCCAGGGAATTTGGTTGAAGGGTATAAACCAGACTATAATCTCCCCTGGTCAAGATGGGTTTTGTCTAAATGCAGCTGCTTGCTGATATGGGCCGCCCTTTGCGTTTTGCCGTTTGCGACAAGGCGATATAAGCCCGTCCTGATGTATGTCAGCGATTTTTGGCCTGAATGAAGAAGGGTCGCCTCCATCCCTTTCTGTGAGATGGAGGCGACCCTTGATTGTCGGCGATTCCTCAAGCAGGGTCGTTGTCCGCCTGCTCGCTCATGGCCTTGGCCTAGTCGCTCATTTCGGCGAGCATCTTCCACAGGCCTCCCTTGTCATTGAACGTGCGGTAGGTGTCGCCGTCGCGCAGGTTATGGGCGTTGAACTCCACCGTGAGCGTCGAGCCGTCGTCGAGCGTGAAGACGAGCGTGTCGTCGTAGTCGCTTGAAATCATGTCTACGGTGTCGCCCACTTCGCCCTTCAGGTATGCGTCATAGATCTTCTGGGCAAGGTCGGCGCTTTTCACGGTGTGGGTCTGCAGCGTCTCGTGAGCCTCGATGTG
This sequence comes from Coriobacteriaceae bacterium, assembly GCA_019420325.1. Classification (GTDB taxonomy): domain Bacteria; phylum Actinomycetota; class Coriobacteriia; order Coriobacteriales; family UMGS124; genus UMGS124. The sequence goes on from JAHZHK010000008.1 coordinate 35,919, forward strand.
CTCCAGGGCAGTTGCTTTGGCTGCTTGAGTGGTCTGTTCGGTTTGGTCGCCGCTGGCCTGAATGCTCTGATCGGTCTGGACGGTCTGAGCGTTTGGGGCGTCTTGCTTACTTTGGGTGTCCTGCTCTGCCTTGGTGTCCTGTTTGGCTTGCGTGCTCGAGCTTGCCGCCCCCTCGCCTCCTGCTTGCTGCGTCTGTCCTGCGTTGTCCGGCGTGCAGCCAGCAAGGCAGCCGGCGATGAGCAGGGCCGACATGCAAGCGCCAATCCCGAAGACATGCGTACAAGCGTTGTTCCGTTTCATCGTCGACCTCCTATTTCACGACGGGCATCTCGAAGCGCTCAAACGCCTCCACCATCTTCTTGTGACGCAGGACGAAGTGCACCGCGGGGGAGGTGTTCTTGGACACGAGTACCCAGGCATCCGGGCGTACGGTGATTTGAATGTTGCGAAAGCCCAGGTCGGGGCCCCATGTGAGATGCCACGTGGGGTGTGCCGCCGCGAACGCCTCGGTCTGCTCGATGTGTTTGCGGTAGGTTTGGGCACCATAGGGAACGCTGTGTGCGCAAAACGCCTCGCCCAGCGCCAGGTGGGCGGAGGCGGCGCCGAGGTTGCTCTCGTCTACGCGCGATATGGTGACGACGGTCTCGCCGTGGGCGAGCTCGCTTTCGGCGCGTGCAAGCTGTGCCGCACGCGCCATACGAACCCGCTGTGCTTCCGCCTCGTCGAGTGTTGAGGCGGCAATCGCCTCTTCGAGCAGCTCTTCACTCATGGTATAGAGGGGAGGCGCCGACATGACGTGCATGCGCTCACCGCTTTGCGCAGCCTCATGCATCAGGAAAGCGGCCAGCTCGCCCGCTTGCTGCACGGTATAGACGTTTGCGAGGGGCTTGGCGGTCGCAAGCAAGTCGTTTGCGCGCTGTCTGAAATGAGCGACCGTCCCCTCGTCGCGGAAAAGCTGGCAGCCCACGTGTTCGTAGGCGCCCGCAATGGCCTGGCCTTCGAGCGCCGCTGTCTGCGACGAGCGCACGAGGTGCGCGAACGGTCCCGTCGGTTGCGAGGGCAGGTAATAGGGCCGCACCATGCCCGTCATGTAAAGGGGGAGCCACGCTTCAAGCCCGAGCATCATCTCGGGCAGGCCGCGTCCCACGTTGTGTATGTTGTCGATGGGGTGTCCTGTGCGCAGCAGCACCGCGAGGGCGGCTATCCATCGAGCAGGAAACTCGGGCTTGGCCTGCATCTTGTCCTGCATGGGCATGTCGGAGAACATGATGACCGAGCTGCCGGTGGGTTCGGAGGCTGCAGTGGCAAGAAAGTCCAGCTCGGCCTCGCAAAAGCCGTCGACGCCTGCATAGAAGGTGTAGAGCGCTTCCGTCGTGGTGTCCCTCCGTGCCTCCTCGCCGACCTTGCCTGCAGCCTCTTCTTGTACGCGTGCTGCCTGCATTGCCGCCGGGTATGTGTCGAGGTTGAACGTGTCGAGCTTGTGCAGGAACGGCTCGATGCTCGATTGGGGCTGTGCGTCCTGCTCGGCTTGCAGCCAAGCCGATGTGAGTGTGGCGAGCGCCTTCAAGGCACTTTCGCCTTGCATGTCCATCTCGGAAACGACGTCCCCGTCAGGTCCGGTCGCCTCTTTGCACAAGGCAAGCAATGCCTCCTGCGCGTTTGCACTAAGCGCCCTTTCAGCAAAGAATGTGCCAGCTGCCTGGGCGAACTCGTCGAAGTTCGAGACGTTGCGGGTCTGGGAACACACGCGGGAGATGTAGGAGGGGCTGTATCCCAGCGCCTCGGCAAGTTTGGCGCGCGTCACACCGAAGGCATCGAGTAGGGCTGTGAGCTTGGCGCCCGCCCCCTGCGGGGTCTGGCTGCGCGAGCCTGCAAGCAGTGCCTCGCATATCTTGTCGGCGTCGAGCACGCGGCCCTTCTCCTGTGCCAGCTCGCACAGGGCAAGCGCAATCTCCCGTGCCGGAAGCGACCCCGCGTCGGGCGTGCGCGTGCCGGCAAGGTAGCGGCTTACTGTGGAGGCAGACATACCGCAGGCTTGTGCCAGCTCTTTGCCCGTGCAGCCGGCCTCATCCATGCAACGCCGCAACACCTGCGAGAACTCCATGGCATCCCCCTTTGAGCCAAGATTCTTGGTGCCACCAGTATAAGGCCCTTGCCTGGTTGAAGCCCCATCCGTCTGCCGACGGTTACATACAGCCACGCGTGCTTTTGGTGTCATAAGCTGCTAAGTGCGCTATAGTGCATGCCATGCGCAAGAGACGCACACCGACCATAGAAAGGGGATACCCGCATGAAGATGAAGCCGTTCCAGCTGGACGCCATCCTCAAAGAGCTTGCGACCATTCAGGAGCGTAGTCCGTTCTACGCCAAGAAGTTCGCGGGCATCGATATGTCTACCATCCGCACGCAGGAGGACTTCGAGAAGCTTCCCTTCTCCGAGAAGGCAGACCTGCGCGAGGCGTATCCCCTGGGAATCCAGGCGGTTCCCGACGAAGAGGTCGTTCGCATCCACTCCTCTTCGGGCACGACCGGCACCCCCGTCATCATTCCTTACACCCAGAAGGACGTTGACGACTGGACCGAGATGTTCGCCCGCTGCTATCGTGCCATCGGCTGCACGAGCAAAGACCGCATTCACATCACCCCTGGTTACGGCCTGTGGACCGCAGGCATCGGCTTCCAGCTCGGTGCCGAGCGCATGGGCGCCATGGCCATTCCCATGGGCCCGGGCAACACCGAGAAGCAGCTGCGCATGATGGAGGACCTGCAGTCCACCGTGCTGTGCGCCACCTCGTCCTACGCCCTGCTTCTCGCCGAGCGCATTGCCCAGGAAGGCATCCGCGACAAGCTCGCCCTCACGAAGGGCCTCATTGGTTCGGAGCGCTGGGGCAAGAAGATGCGCGAGCGCATCGCCGACGAGCTGGGCGTGAAGCTCTACGACATTTACGGCCTCACCGAGATTTATGGCCCTGGCGTGGGTGTGAGCTGCGACTATGACTGCGGCATCCATGTGTGGGACGACTATGTGTACGTGGAGGTCGTCGACCCCAAGACGGGCAAGAACCTGCCCGACGGCGAGGTGGGCGAGCTTGTGATCACCACGCTCGTCAAGGAAGGCGCGCCGCTCATCCGTTACCGCACGCACGACCTGTCGAGCATCATTCCCGGCGAGTGCCGCTGCGGATGCGAGCACACCCGCATCTCCCAGCTTGTGGGCCGTACCGACGACATGTTCAAGGTCAAGGGCGTCAACATGTTCCCCGCCCAGGTGGAGGAGGTCTGTGCCGCTGTTGACGGCGTGAGCAGCGAGTACCAGGTCATGATCGACCACCTTGCTGGCAAGGACATCATGACCGTGTACTTCGAGTGCGACTCCGCCGACCCGCTTGTGCGTCGCGATATCGAGGCCACGATGGTCGAGACGTTCAAGAACCGCATCGGCGTCACCATCGTTCCCAAGGCCGTGGGCATCGGCGATCTTCCCCGCTCGGAGAAGAAGTCCACGCGTATCTACGACAACCGCTACTAAGGCGGGCTGCATCGGGTTTTGGGGGCGCCTCGCGCACATGCGGGGCGCCCCTTCTCATGTCCGTTTGCCGCGATGCGTCTATGCGTGCTGCTTTGCAGGTACAATGACCCAGACTGTGTCCCGACCCTGTGGGCGGGCGCTACCTATATGAGAGGGAGAACACCCATGATCGAGACCGACTTCACCCCCAAGGGCGTGTGCGCCCGCAACATCCACGTCGTTCTTTCCGACGACGGCAAGACCATTGAGTCCGTTGAGTTCACCAATGGCTGCAACGGCAACCTCAAGGCCATCGCCAAGCTCGTGAAGGGCGCGCCTGTTGACGAAATCGTTGGCAAGATTGCCGGCAATACCTGCGGCAACCGCCCCACCTCTTGCGCTGACCAGCTTTCCATCGCCCTGCGCGAGGCCCAGGCTCTCGCCAACGAGTAAGCACTCGCCATGCTTGTTTCCACCAGGGGCCGCTACGGCATGCGCATGATGATCGACATCGCCCGCCATCAGGGTCAGGGCCGTGTCGCGCTGCGCGAGATAGGCGAGCGCCAGGGCATCTCCGTCAAGTACCTTGAACAGCTTGCGCGTGCCTTGTGTGCCGCGGGCTTGCTTGAGGGCAGCCGCGGCCAGGGCGGCGGTTATGTCCTGGCCAGATCGGCTGACGACATCACGGCCGGTCAGATCCTGCGTGCAACGGAAGGCTCCACTGCCCCCGTGTCGTGCCTGACGGGCGATGAGGAGTGCCCCCGACAGGCGGACTGTGAGACAAACGCCTTCTGGGTGGGCCTCAACAAGCTCATCAGCGCCTACGTCAACGGTTACTCCCTGGCCGATTTGGTCAACGATTCGCAGGGTACGGGTCTCACTCCCGGCTCATGCATCGGCGCCAACCATAGGGGATAGCTGAGATGTCCGACGTTTCGCTAGAAGATGACGAGACGCTCGAGCAGGGCGAAGGCGAAGCGCCCCAGGAGCAGGAGCCTGCCCCTGTTGAGCCCATCGACGCGTCGAACCAGCTCAATTCCGACGGCGTTCCCTACGGCGAGCCCGACGATGACGGCAATGTCGCCGTCATCGCGAGCTTCATGGACATCATGGACGAGGTGGATTACGTCCCCGACGCCTCGTTTACCCTGCCTGCGGGATGCGTGCCGTATGTGTCGTGCGATAACTGGGCTGCCGTGGTGCAGGCCAACACCGACGGGCGCACGTTCACGCGCCTGGGATGCCTCGACCTCAACACGGGCGATTACACTGTTTTGCTCGAGGAGGGCATAACGGGGCAGGGCTACGCGGTGAGCGAGGCTCGCATCACCGATGACCTGGTGACATGGGTGGAGGTACACAACTCCACCGACGACTGGGCCTTCTATGCCTGTCGTTTCACGGGGACGCCTATCACACTCACCTCGGCCGGTCTTGTCAAACTGGGCGAAGGCGACTCCGAATGGCTCGCTCCCTCTTTTGATGCTTCCGGTAGCCAGGTGGTGTGGCAGGTCATGCCCGATCCATCTGGGTCGCACTCCAAGGAACATTCGCACGCCTATGTGTGGACCCTGGGTTCCTCGGAGGGCACCGAGGTCTGGGACTCACCGGGCCGCTTTGCCTGTGTGCCCTCCATCTCCGACGGTGTGCTCACTATCGTGCCGCGCGTGAAGGCCGATGAGGGCGTCTACTACGGGATAACAGCCCTGTCCATGGCAGGGCAGCGGGCTCAAATCGACCAGCTCGTAATGCCCGCGTCGGTCAAGCCGTTCTTCGCGACCTACACGAGTCTGGGGTTTGCCTTCAGCGTCGAGGCGAACTACGGCTACGGTGGTCTTCTTGGTTCCATGGGATATTACATCGGACCTGGCGAGGGCCCTTATCACTATGTCGTGCGTGAGCCGGGGGCCCAGATCTGCCAGGTCGGCGGGTTGCTCGTCGTGAAGAGCCGCATGTCGTATTTCGTCGTCGACGTTGCGCGCATGACGTACGCGCGCATCACGGCGGCCAACGGCTGTACCGACTTTGGCGATTACCCTGCCACGCAGGGAGTTGTTAACAAGTTTGTAACGTTTGCCACTATAAAAGATGGCACTTCAGGGATACCTTCCAGCGTATTGGCAAGGATTTTTTCGCTTTCGTAGGGTATACTGCACTACGACTATGTATTTGTGACTGCGTGGTCGCGCGCGGCTGGTCCATCCATGGCAAGCTGCCCCGGTGCGCATTGGATTTCGCTTGCGAAGGAGACTGCCCATGGCACAGGAAAAGTTCAGGATCCTGCTCGTCGAGGATGAGAAGCCCATCCGTGACGCGGTGACGGCTTACCTCGAGCGCGAGGAGAAGTATTCCGTCGTGGGCGTGGGCGACGGTCAGTCCGCCGTTGAGGAGTTCGAGAAGCACCAGTTCGACCTGGTCATCCTTGACCTCATGCTCCCCAAGCTTACCGGCGAGCGTGTTTGCCGCGCCATCCGCGACACCTCCGAGGTGCCGATCATCATGCTGACCGCCAAGGGCGAGGTCGACGACCGCATCATCGGCCTGCAGCTCGGTGCCGACGACTACCTGGTCAAGCCCTTCTCGCCCCGCGAGCTCGTTGCCCGCGTCGGCGCGCTGCTGCGTCGTGCCCGCCAGGATTCCGAGCCCCAGCTCGAGGTTCTCGATTTCGGCGAGCTCGTCATCGACGTCTCCGGCCACAAGGTCTCGGTCAACAAGCACGAGGTTGAGCTCACTGCCTCCGAGTTCAAGCTCCTCACCACGCTTGCCCGTTACCCTGGCCGTGTCTACACCCGCATGGAGCTCGTCGAGAAGGTTCTCGGCTACGACTTCGAGGGTTACGAACGCACCATCGACTCTCACGTCAAGAACCTGCGCGCCAAGCTGGGCGATGACCCGCGCAACCCCAAGTGGCTCTACACCGTCCATGGCGTGGGCTATCGTTTCGAGGCCCCCAAGAAGGACGACGCCGAGTAGGCAAGTCACCCTTTTGCACCAGCCCTGCGCCGGGCGTCTGGCCATATGGCTCGACGTTCGGCGTTTTTTGTTGCGGCCACCTGCCTGCGCATGAGGCCGCGCCTTGTATTGTCAGACCTACTCTTGATTCGAGGTAAGAGCCATGGCGGGGGAGAAGCCGCGCGCTTCGCAGAATTCCAAGCTGAGTTTTAGGGCACGCGTTGCGACGGGCTTCGCCGTCGTCGCGGTCCTTACGACGATTCTGTTCGTGGTGGTGCTGAGCATCTCGTGGAACGAGGAGTTCCACAACTACACGCGCTCCACGCTTGAGGAGCTTGCCGACTCCACTGCCGCCACCCTTGAGCGCTCCTATGCCAACAAGGGATATTGGACGGCTTCCGATTTGGAGACCGCTGCCTCTAGCGCCGAGTCGCTCGAGGACATCGGTGTGCAGATTTGCGACGCCAAGAAGACGGCTGTGTACGACTCCACGCTTGCTGCTTCGGGTCAGACAGCCAACTCCTACGCGACCGACATGTCGCTGGCGCCTGCCGCCTCGCAGATGGTGAGCGTCGATGTGCACGGGCGCTCCGGCGAGAAGGTCGGCACCGTGTCGGTGTGGGTGTACGGCTCGGAGTACCTGCTTACCCAGCGTGATGAGTCCTTCCGCACTGGCTCGTTCAAGGCCATCGGCGTTGCCGGCGTTGCTTCCGTTCTGCTTGCACTTGTCTTGGGATTCGTCATTTCCCGCGTGCTCACAACTCCTGTGCGCACCATTTCTCACACGGCCGCCCGCATCAAGGAAGGCGAGCTCTCCGCCCGCTGCGGCGTCAGGGGCAAGGACGACCTGGGTCAGCTCGGCGAGACGTTCGACGAGATGGCCGAGAAGATTGAGAACGACCGCGAGCTCGAGCGCCGCCTCACCAACGACATGGCCCACGAGCTGCGCACTCCGCTCATGAGCATGCTTGCCACCGTCGAGGCCATGCAGGACGGCGTCTACGCGTGCGACCAGGAGCATCTGGCGCTCGTGCGCAGCGAAATCACGCGTCTGTCGCGCCTGGTCGATGGCATGCTGTCGCTGTCGCGCCTGGAGAACGGCTCGGTGCATATGGACATCGTCCCCACCGACGCGGTCGAGCTTGTGGCCGGCATCACAGCCACCCACAAGGCTATGCTCGACGAGGTGGGCCTTGACCTGCGATTTGAGAATGCCTGCGACACCGACGAGCTTGTGGTGGAGCTTGACCGCGACACCATCACCCAGGCAGTGACCAACTTCATTTCCAACGCCATGCGTTACACGCCTGCTCCCGGTACCGTGACGGTGCGCGTGAGGCGCGACGGCAACGATGCGCTCATCAGCGTGCAGGACACGGGCATCGGCATTGCCAAGGAAGACATCTCCCGCGTGTTCGGTCGTTTCTGGCGCGCCGAGGAGAGCCGCAACCGTGCCAAGGGCGGCCTGGGCGTGGGTCTTGCCGTCACGAAGGAGATCGTCGACCGCCACCACGGTAAGATCGAGGTCGACTCCACCCAGGGCGTGGGCACGACGTTCACCTTGCGCCTGCCCCTCAAGCAGCCCAAGATCAAGCAGTCCAAGGAAGACTAGGCGCGGTTTTTCTATAGAAAGCCGTGTTGCGTCACCCAGGCACTGGCATGGCATTAAATAATCAGTCGGTTGAGCAACTGGTTCGTGTGGCGGCGCCAGAGCCGCCCACGGTGAGAGGAGAAGCAATGTCTGAGACTGAAATGCTGAGGCCCGACTCGCAGGGCAAGGTGCGCGACATCTACGATCTGGGCGACAAGCTGCTTATTGTCGCGAGCGACCGCATCAGCGCGTTCGACTACATCCTTCCCTCCGAGATTCCCTTCAAGGGCGAGGTGCTTACGCGCATCTCCAAGTTCTGGTTCGAGAAGTTCGCCGACCTGGTGCCCAACCACATGCTGTCCACCTCCGTCGCCGACCTGCCCGAGCAGTTCCAGCCCTACGCTGACTATCTGGCTGGCCGTTTCATGCTCGTGAAGAAGGCCAAGCCGATCATGGTGGAGTGCATCGTGCGCGGCTACCTCACCGGCAGCGGCAAGAAGACCTACGACCAGGACGGCACCGTCTGCGGCATCAAGCTCCCCGAGGGTCTCACCGAGGCTTCCAAGCTCGCCGAGCCCATCTTCACCCCCTCCACCAAGGCCGCAATCGGCGACCACGACGAGAACATTTCCTATGAGCAGCTCGTCGAGCGCGAAGGCGCCGAGATTGCCTCCCAGCTGCGCGACCTGTCCATCAAGATTTACTCCGCCGCCGCTGAGTACGCTGCCACTCGTGGCATCATCATCGCCGACACCAAGTTCGAGTTCGGCATCATCGACGGCCAGATCACGCTCATCGACGAGTGCATCACGCCCGACTCCAGCCGCTTCTGGCCGGCCGAGGGCTACAAGGAGGGCGAGGTCCAGGACAGCTTCGACAAGCAGTATGTCCGCAACTGGCTGAAGGCCAACTGGGACTTTACCGGCGAGCCCCCTGCGCTTCCCGCCGACGTCCTCGAGGTTTCTTCGAAGAAGTACTGCGAGGCCTATACCATGCTCACCGGCACTGAGTTCGTGAGCGAGGGATCTCGCTAATGAGCATGCGCAACCCCCAGAACGAGCGCTACACGGTCGAGCGCGAGGGTCGCTCTCAGGGAAGCGTCAAGCCTCGTACCGCCTCGGCCAAGCCGGCCTCCAAGGCGGGCGCCTCGGTGCGCACGACGAGCAAGCCCAAGCCGAAGAACGCCAAGCAGCGTGCGATGGCTGAGATGAACATGTCCAAGGAGGAGAAGAAGGCGGCCCGCGCCAAGGAGCGCGAGGCGGAGAACGTTGCCTACACCGCCATCGACATCCTCACGCGCAAGGACGCCCGTTACAAGAAGCTCCGTCGCATCTGGTGGGTGCTTCTCGTGGTTGCCGTCATCTTCACCGTGCTCTCCTGGGCTACCGTGAGCATCGAGATGCCCCTTGCGGTCAACATCGTGTCGCTCATCCTTGCCTACGCGGCCATCATCTCCGCCCTCGTCATGGACTTCACCGTGGTGCGCAAGTGCCGCAACAAGCACCGTGACAAGGTCGCTTCCATGACGCGCAAGCAGCAGGAGCGCATTGTGTACGAGGCGCAGGTCGAGGCTGGCGCCAAGGCCGCTGCCAAGGCTGCCTGCAAGGAGGCCAAGAAGGCCGGCAAGTCGGCCGCCGAGATCGAGGCTGCCGCCAAGGAGGCCTCCGATATGGCAATGGCCGGCGTGAAGCCCGCCGATGATTCCGAGACCGCCGACCAGGCAACCGCCAAGGACGAGGAGCCCAAGAAGAAGGCCAAGGAGCCTGTCGCGCCCCTCACGCCCGAGGAAGAGCGCCTCGCCGCGGCCGCCCAGGTCGCCCGCGAGTTCGCCAACTCGAAGCGCTAAATAAGGTATCAAGGGGATGTCACGCTTTGGCGGGCATCCCCCACTTGTCTTTTACGCCTTTTACGAGCATGAAAGGCGTTTACAAGCACGCCCGCACGCACACATTACTCAGCCGGTCTATTGAAGGTAGGGTCACATGGTTTCGCGCGTTTACGTGGAGAAAAAGCCTGGGTTCGACGTCGAAGCTCAGCAGCTGAAAAACGAGCTCACGTCCATTCTGGGCGTTGAGGGCCTGGAGTCTCTGCGCCTCATCAACCGCTACGACGTGGAGGGCATCTCGCAGGAGCTGTTCGATGCCTGCGTGCCCACCGTCTTCAGCGAGCCCCAGTCCGACGTGGCTTCGGCTGACTTTGAGGCCGCCGAGGGCGACGCGGTGTTTGCGGTGGAGTTTCTGCCTGGCCAGTTTGACCAGCGCGCTGCCTCCGCCGCCGAGTGCATCCAGCTCATCAGTCAGGGCGAGCGTCCCGAGGTGCGTTCCGCGAAGGTCTACATCCTCTCCGGCACGCTGAACCCCGAGGCCGTCGAGGCCGTGAAGCATTACGTGGTGAACCCTGTCGAGGCGCGTCTGGCTTCGCTTGACCTGCCGGCTACCCTGCATGTGGAGTTCCCCAAGCCTGCCATGGTGGAGACAGTCGAGGGCTTCTGCGACCTCGACGAGGCCGGCCTTGCCGCCTTCATCGACGCGCGCGGCCTGGCCATGGACCTGGCCGATATCAAGTTCTGCCAGGAGTACTTCCGCATGGAGGGGCGCAACCCCACCATCACCGAGATCAAGATGATCGACACCTACTGGTCGGACCACTGCCGCCAC
>JAHZHK010000080.1:0-3588 GCA_019420325.1 Coriobacteriaceae bacterium
CCTCGTACATGCTGTCGCTGGGCATCATGGTGCCGTGCAGCGGGTTCTTTACTACGCGTTTCCAAAGCAGGCACATCTTTCTCGGTGCCAACCTGGTGTTTCTCGTTGGCTTGCTTGGAGCGTTTGCGCCGAGCTTCCAGGCCCTCGTGGCGGTGCGCTTCGTGCAAGGCTTGGCGGCGGGCCTCTTCATCCCGCTCATGCAGATCGTTGCCTTCAGGCTTTTTCCGCCGGAGCGCCGCGGTTTCGCGATGGGCGTGGTGGCAATCGCGCTGGCGGCGGGACCCACGATGGGCCCGCTTGTGGCCGGTGTCTGCACCGACCTGTGGGGTTGGCGTGCTGTCTTTTTGGGCGTGGGCTTGCTCACGCTGAGCTCCATCGCGTCGTATCCGGTGATGCGCGTGCTGTCCGACCCCACCCAGCGCTGCCCGTTTGACGTGCCCTCTCTTGCAATGCTCGCCGTGAGCTTCGTGGGCCTGCTTCTGGGCGTGTCGAACCTGGGAGTGTTTGCCCGCGACGCGGCGCAGGGACTTGCGGAGTCGGGCCTTCCCCTCGTGGTGGGCGTGGAGGCTCTTGCGTTCATTGTCCGCCGCCAAAACAGGCTCGCCCAGCCCCTGCTCAACCTTGCGCCTTTCCGCAACCGCCGCTTCGTCATGGGATCGGCCGCAGTCATGCTCATCTTCGGTGTGCTCATCAACACCGAAGTCTTCATGAGCGTCTATATCCAGTCTGACCAGGGATTTTCGCCTACGGTGGCGGCGCTTACACTGCTGCCTGGTTCGGTTATATCGGCAAGCCTGTGCCCCTTCACGGGCCGTGTGCTCGACAAGCACGGCCCCCTTGGCCTGGCAATCGTGGGCTTTTCGGTGCTTGTTGTCGCCGGCACGCTGGCCTCGCTCGTCGAGCTCTCCTCGCCCCTGGGTTATTCGGTGCTCGCCTTTTCCCTGCGCAGCTTCGGCAACGGCTTCGTGTTGCAGAACATGCAGACGTGGGCGTGCAACGTCCTGCCCGACCACCTCATGACACACGGTACGGCCATCACCAACACCATGCGCCAGATGGGCGGCGGCCTTATCAACGCGTCGCTTTTCGCGCTTATGGGCGTGGCGACACCTGCGCTTGGTGAGATGGGCGGCATCAAACTGGCGTTTGCGGTGTCGACGGTTGCCGTAGCGCTCATGGGCGTTTGGCTGATTGCGAGCTTGGCGAGGGAGAAGAGGGGAGCGACACGATGAACATCGCTGTAAGCGCGTGCCTTTTGGGGACGCCCTGTCGCTACGACGGCGGTTCCAAGCCTTGCGAGGCTGTAATCGCCCTGGGCGAGCGCCATGACCTCGTGCCCATCTGCCCCGAGGTCATGGGAGGTCTTCCCATCCCGCGTACTCCCAGTGAGATCGTCTGCGCAGAGCCATACTGCGTGCGCAATGCCGAGGGTGCCGACAACACGGAGGCCTTTGTGCGCGGAGCCGAGCTCGCTCTTGCCTGTGCACAAGAGCATGCCTGCGAGCTGGCAATCCTCAAGGCCAAGAGCCCCAGCTGCGGCATCGGCCGCGTCTACGACGGCACTTTCACCGGCATGCTCACTTCCGGCGATGGCATTGCGGCGGCCCTCTTTAAGCAGGCCGGCATCCCCACAACAGACGAGGACCACCTTCCTGAATGACCCACAAGGCCCGCCGTCGGGAATGACGCAAACGGACGGGCGCAATGTTGCCTGCTCGATAGGTGGATGCGCGCTCGGGGCTAGCCGCCTGTTGGCCCTGGTGCCCGCGATGATGCAAAGGGATGGGGGCGATGTGCTGTTCGCACGTCGCCCCCATGAGCTAGATAGACGCGCGTCTGGGACCAGCCTCATGCCAGTCCCGGCACGCCATCTTGTGCTTGGCCGCGATGATACAAAGGGATGGGTGCCCCGTGTCATTCCGGCGCACCGTCGGGCCTACTCCGCTTTCTTCTCGCACAGAAGGTCGATCAGCTCCTGCTGGGAGTGGACGCCCATCTTGGCGTAGACGTTCTTCACGTGGTACTTCACTGTGTTGTAGCTGATGCCGAGCTCCTCTTGGATGCGCGTGGCGGTGTTGCCGTGGGCAAGCAGCGTCATGACGTCGGCCTCGCGCGAGGTGAGGGAGTAGCGTGTCACGGCTTGCTCGCAGCGGGAGGCGAGGCTGTCGACATACTGCACCTCCACCTGTGGGGCGGCCACGTCGGGTGCGATGCCCTCGATTGCTGTGTCAAACACAAACGAACGCCGCGTGAGCAGCGTATAGAGCACAAGGCCTGCCAGCACGGCGATTACCAGCAGATCTTGCAAGAGCTTGTCTCCACCCAGCAGGGAAACAAGAAAGTCGTTGGGGATGAGCCAGAGCGTCACGCCAACTGTGATGCCAACGTAGCTCACGGCGTTGCCCCAGCAAATGGTGGGGATTGCTTCAGCCGTGTTGCGCTGTGCCGCGGCCGACAAGGCGAGCCAAATAAGCAGCTGCAGGCACATGTAGCCCATCATGAGCAGTGTGCTGGCGAGCTGTCCCGTACGTGCGTCTCCCGTGAGTACAAACATGAACCCGGCTGCCACGCTGAAAAAGGCAGCGACGAAAAGTGAGTCGACCTTTGTGGCTGACTTTGTCTTCCATGCGTACAGTGCGACCGCCCCCGACGAGGCCAGAGAGGCGATGGTCGACACCAAAGGACCGGCGTAGTTCTCGCAGCGCAGGGCAAAGCCGTAGGCCACGCTAAAGACGAAGATGTACGCATAAAACGCGTGCGACAAAGGCAGAACTGCCTCAGGTTGGGCGACCTGTTGGCTCGATGTGGGCTCAACCAGGGGTAATCGCTTGAAGAAGCCTTGAGTGAGGGGCAGGCAGAGAATGACGATGGCGACGCTCGAGGTGGCTGCGATGAGGTTCACCAGTCCATAGGGCGCCCATTCGTTTACCGCAAACGCCAGTGCGATGCCCATCAGGCCCGACGTTGCCATGCAAAGGCATGCCTGTCGGCGCGGCAGACGTGCGAGGGACAGCAGCCACAAGATGATGCCCCACAGGTCGATGGGGGCCACGGCCATGACGCCAGCGACAATCGCAGGTGCACACTTGAGAGCGACGCCCACGGCACACAGGGCATAGCCCGCGATGCTCAGCCCGATAGTGCAGCAGGCAAGCACGCGCGGCCGAATGAGCCTGGGTCGCTTGCGTGCGATTACGAGGCAGGCGATAGCCAACGTAATACTCGTTGCGGTGGAGGCATCGCGCGACCAGTCGAAGATGCCGTCGTAGGCAAGGTAGAGCGTGCCGTTGAACACGAGTGTCATCATCATGGAGAGCACGCCGGCAACAAAGAGCCGCGCGGATTCGGCTCTTGTGAGACTATTTTCGTTGTCTGGCGTTTGCGCTTCGCTCATGACGTCCCCGGTCCCCTGTGGTCGTGCCGTATCTCTGCGCAGAAAAATATATCACGTCTACCAGGTATTTGTCCGACCCCACTCGCAGCGGGTGGGGTGTTTTGCGGGCCGGGTGAGTAGAGTTCGGGTTGTTGGCGGCAAGGAAGGCGCATGCAAAGAGCGCCAGCTGCCATACATCTCGCATTGCTTCACCA
>JAHZHK010000080.1:3598-13144 GCA_019420325.1 Coriobacteriaceae bacterium
CGTCGCTCTTTCGTTACTGGTTCTGCTCTGGGTCTGGCGGGTATCGCCGCCTCGGGCGCCATCGCCGGCGTCGCCCTGGCCGAAGAGGCCGCTGCTACCGAGGCTCCTGCTGCCACCGCTACGGCGGCTGAGGGCGCCCTCGCCAGCGCCGGTGTCTCCATCCCCGACGCCGCACCTGCTTGGCTTGGCGCCGAGCCCGAGGTTGCCGACGCCGACATCACGGCCACCTACGATTGCGACATTCTTGTCGTCGGTGCAGGCTGTGCTGGTTCTGCCGCTGCCGTTACTGCCGCCGAGCTGGGCCTCAACTGCATCACGGTCGAGCGCGCCGCTTGCGTGCCTGAGACCCGCGAGTATCTCTGCGGCGTCAACACCAAGTACACTGCCGGCGAGGAGCCCGTCGACACCGGCAAGCTCCTCAACGAGATCAGCCGCTACTCCTCCGGCAAGGCCGACCGCGACCTCATCAAGATGTTCATCGACAACTCCGCCGAGACCGTCGAGTGGGTGGGCAGCTACCTGGAGGCCGCCGGCAAGGAATGCGTCATCGACGTGCCGAGCGACCACGCCACGGGCGGCACCGACTACTACCTGCCCGTCGTGCAGCACGACTGGGAGCCTTCCTACACGTATCCCATGCGCAACGACCTCTTTATGGAAAAGGCCGCCGAGGAGGGCAACGCGGTTCTCTACAACTGCAAGCTCGTCAAGCTCATCCACGATGGGGAGGGCGTGAAGGGCGGCATCTGCGATTACGAGGGCAACCTCATCCAGATCAATGCCGCGCATACCGTCATCGCCACGGGTGGCTATGGTGCCAACCCCGAGATGATGATGGCCCTGCAGCCGGATACCGTGCATTGCACCACTGCCTGCAGCTATCACGGTCTCGATGACGGTTCGGGCATCAAGGCTGGTATCTGGGCCGGTGGCTCCAAGCAGCCCGACGCCACGCCCATGATCTTCGATCGCGGCGCCGTGGTGCCCGGCCAGAATGCAGGCTATGAGCTGTGCGACGACGGCGTCTACCGTTTCCCTGGCAAGAACTACCAGCTCAACATCGGTAGCCAGCCCTTCCTCAAGGTCAACCGCGATGGCAAGCGCTTCGCCAACGAGTCCACGCCCTACTACAACATGCTCTCCGCCACGCGTCGTCAGCTCGGCGGTGTGTTCTGCCAGGTGTTTGATGGCAACTGCGGCCCGGACATCGTGCGCTTCTCGATGATCGGTTGCGCGAGCTACACCACCGCCATGGTGCGCGACGCCGGCTTCACCACCGAGGAGTTCATCTCCATGGACGGCGGCGACGGCCTGTTCGTGAAGGCTGACACGCTTGAGGAGCTCGCCGACAAGCTGGGCTTCGAGGGCGATGCGAAGGACACATTCCTGGCAACCTGCGAGCACTACAACGAGCTCTTCGACGCCCAGAAGGACGATGACTACGGCAAGGAGGACTACCGCCTTTCCGAGCTGCGTACCCCGCCCTTCTATGGCTGCTGGTACGGCGCCTCGCTGCTCGGCACGCTCGACGGTCTCAACATCAACGCCAAGATGCAGGTGCTCGACGCAGACTACAACGTGGTGCCCGGTCTCTATGCCGCCGGCGACGCCTCGGGCAGCTTCTTCTACACCAACTACCCCGAGTACATCCCCGGCCTTGCCGCCTGCCGCTCCGTCACCGAGGGCCGTCAGTGCGTCAAGATGATCGCCGAGGACGCGGGCCTTGCCGCAGGTGCCGAGAAGACCCAGGTAGAGGCCCCCGTGGCAACCCCTGCTGTGGCCGACTGCGCCGACGGCACCTACACGGGCAGCGCCGAGGGCATCGGCGGCACCCTCAACGTGACGATTGAGATCTCTGGCGGCAAGCTCACGGTGACCGAGATCGGCCCCAACTATGAGACTCCTCGCTACCCGGGCTACGGCGCCATCGAGAACGGCACCTTCGCCGAGCAGATCGAGGCTGCTCAGTCCGACCAGATTGACGGCGTCACCATGGCAACCGTCACCACCGGCGCCATCAAGCGCGCCCTGCGCGACGCCCTCCTGCAGGCTGCGAAGTAACACAAAGGGATGGGTGCGGTGCGCTATTTGCCTGCTAGATAGGTGGATGCACGCTTAGGGCAAGCCATCTGTTAGCCTTGGCGCCCGCAATGAAACAAAAGGACGGGGCAAGGTGTCATTCGCATGCCGTGCCTGCTAGATAGTTAAACGTGCGCCCGGGGCCAGCCTCATGCCGACCCCGGGCGCACTTGTTTGTCATATGCGCTGGTACGGTGCCTGCGGCACAACCTCGCGCTAGCTGATACGGAAGTTGCCCTCGAGCGGGTCGAAGCCGAACCAGTGGAAACCGTCGATGTCGTAGGACGTGCACACCACGGGGAAGTCGACGCCCTTGTCGGTGTACCAGAAGTGCTTGATGTTCACCGAGTAGGTGTTGCGTGACGTGGGCACGCACTGACCCGACCAGTAAATGAGATGGTCGTTGTAGGTCACGATGAAGCCCTGTACGTAATCCCAAGCGTTTGCGCTGGTAAGAGCGGTGGAGCGGTCGGTGAAGTAGAGGTTTCGCAGCGTGCGGCTGCCGCCATCGACGCATGGCACGCTTACTGCGGTGTTCCAGAACCAGCCGTAGGGGATGTCACCCTCCTTGGTGGGCGCGGTGGGCCAAGCGGCGAGTGCCTCGCCTGCTCCCATGGCGACGCTTGCTGCAAGAGCCGCCCCTGCCGTTGCCGTGATAAACGAGCGCCTGCTGAGTTCCATAATGCACTCCCATCTTCGTAGGGGCGCAGGGCCATGGTGCGCCTTGCTCTGCCAGCCCTACTGTACCATCTTTGACCTGGTTGCGCACCTGCCAGTCCTACGAGGCTTGTACGCCTTCCTTCTCAAAAAATTTTCCCGCCTCATGAAACATCTCAGCCCTCGCATGCGTATATATCAGTGAAGGGCGCCCTTCGAGAGTGCGGCAGCGTGTCACTTGAGTCCATGTCGCGCGGCTACACTGTACGTCCCCTGCATGAAAGGATCGTATCCGTGCAAGATAAAGAGCAGTTCATCGCGTTGGTGAACATGCACAAAGGCAGCGTGTTTCGCCTGGCATATGGCTATTTGCGCAACCGCGCCGACGCCGAGGACGTGGTGCAGGAGGTGTTTCTCAAGCTGCATCGCTTCGGCGGCAGCTTCGACAGCGACGAGCATGCAAAGCGCTGGTTGCTACGGGTGACCATCAACGAATGCACGTCGGTGTACAGGGCGCTTCGCCTGCGGCCGGAGAACATCGATGACTACATCGACACGCTCGAGATGCCCGAGAAGGAGCACGACGGCGAGCTCGTGCGTCAGCTCATGGCCCTGCCCACGCGGTACCGCACGGTTCTTTACCTGTACTACTTCGAGGGCTACTCGACTCACGAAGTCGCGGACCTGCTAGGAGTGCCCGATGCCACGGTGCGCACGCGTCTGGCGCGGGGACGTGCAAAGCTCAAGGACGTATTGGACGAAGGGGGCACGCGATGACCCATACACAGCACACCTCGCCAGAAATGGCGTCCGAGGACCTCGATCGCGCGCGGTTCAAGCGGGCGCTTTCGAGCATGGACGCCTCTGACGAGACGATTGAGAGGATCATGCGCATGGCTGAGAAGGAAGATAGGCAGAAGGCCCAGCAGGAACAGGCGTTTTCCCAGGTGGCAGGCATGGGCTCGCACAGCAAGAAGGCGCCGCGTGCCCCGCGTGGCAGGCTTCGCGTGCGCACGGTGGTCGCAATCGCGGCCACCACGGCGCTTGTCGCGTCGGCGGCATATGCGGCGGCGAACGTCGATTTCACCCAGCTGGCGTTCGGCCCGAAGGGCAACGCCGATGTTGAGGCGCACACGGTGGTGGACCAGGATTGCATCAACCCCGTGAACGGCGAGCCCAAGAGCTGGGTTGTCCCGTCGCGTACCTGGGTGGATGTGGACGAACAGGTGGCCGAGCGCCTGCTCGACGGCTACGTGCTCGACGCGGGGCTCACGGCTGAGTCGCACGGCTACACGCTCACCGTGGGCCAGTGTGTGATGGACGAGAACGGCAATGGCATCGCGGCCATCACGATTGAGAATCCCGACGGTGTTGATATCACCGATGCAGGGTATGGCGAGGTGTATCTCTCGAACGACGCCCCGGTTTTCGAGCTCGTGCAATCTCCCGACGGCGAGTCGCCCTGGGACGTTCGCATCGTGCGCGACACTGAGGCCAGCACGGATACCAAGCTTGTGGGTGCCGCCTACTTCGGGCCGTTCAGGGCAACCATTGGTGAGGGCCTCGTTTGGTCGCTGGTAAGTCGCGAAGATGGCGGCCAGTCTTCGGTGCAGGCCAGCAATGCCGCAGGTGAGTCGACCTATCTGCCTGCCTCAACCTTGCCTGCGAAGGAGTTCAAGGGCGATGATGGCTCGACCGTGGAGCTTTCTCCCATTGGCATGGTGCAGCATCCCGCCAACGTTGATCAACACATAAGGGAAGTGGTCATCCGCTTCACGGACGGTACGGAGTATACGGTGTATCGCTGGGGAGTGGACGACCCGGTCGACAACACCGTGCTCGGCTATGGGTACGGCTGGGAAAACGAGGATGACTGCGCCCGCGTGTTCAACCGCCTCGTCGACGTCGATGCGGTGGAGTCTATCGTGTTGCGTGGCGTCATTCGGGCCGATGATCCCAACGACGAGCAGGAATTCGAGAAGGTGCTGAGCGCCGCGTAGGGGTTGGTTCGAGCGGAGTCTGATGTACTCCATGAACGGCTATGAGTGAAAAGCGCCCGCCTTCCTCGTGCAATCGAGAAAGGCGGGCGCACTTGTTTGTGCTGGTAACAGGTTCGCCTACGGTAGGTCCCGCTTGCTGCGTGTCTCGCTGCTGGCGAGCGCTTTGCACGGCGCACCTCTACTGCAAAGTCACGAGAAGCCGCGTGACAAAGCCGGCCTCGTTGCAGCGCCAGCGCCAGCTGAAATACGTCCCCCAGAACTGCCCTGCCGCGTCAAGCTGGTAGAACGTATTGTCGAGCGTCTCGCCATCGATATAGAAGTCGAGCATGTCGATGACGCAGCCAGGATAGGTGTACACCGCTTGAATCGCGGCGTCGGCTAGCGTGCAGATCTCGGGGGAGAGACGCACGTACCCCGGGCGGCCCAAATCGACGGGCGAGTCGTGCTGGGGCGTCCATCCCCAGTGGTCGCGTGCCAGCGTCTGCTCCGATACCATGAAGTAGAAGCGTTGGGCGCCGATGTCCTCGTCCATGTCGTCCCAGGTGGCGTCGGAGTAGTACCAGGTGCCACCGATGCACGTTATGTTCCAGGTGTGGAGCATCTCCTGGCTGTCGACGACCTCGCAGGGGATGCCGAGCCGCTCCATGACGAGCGCGAATGCCGACGAGTAGCCCGTGCAGACCGCCTTGCCAAAGGCGAGGGCGCCCAGCGGCGTGCGCGACATGGTGTCGAGAATGTAGGGCTCCACCACGTCGTGGTCGTAGGCAACGTTGTTCTGCAGCCAGTCGTACACATACAAAGCCTTATCATATTCGCTGGCAGCGGGGTCAATCTGCGCGACAAGCGAGGTGATGGCGGCGTCGAGGTCGGCCTGGTAGGTCGCAAGCGCCGCGTCGTCGATGCGGTAGCTCACCTGGAAGGAGACGGTCTCTTCTCCGCGCGTTGAGTAGTCGATGGTCAGATAGTGGGCTGCCCAAGGTGCCGTGTGCAGGTATTCGAGGGCAGCCTCGAAATCCTCGGTGCTGATATGGCTTGCCGAGATGTCCACCAAATCGAGGCTGCAAGCGATGAGTGTCTCATACAGTACCTGCAGTGCGACCAAAAAGCCTTCGGAGTAGTGGGCGCGGTCGGCGTCGGTGATGCCTGGCACGCTAGGCACGGCTGCTGTATCGGCGCCGTCAGACGTGGCGGGCATCGAGGCCTGCGTGTCGGTTTGGGCGCCCTGCGTCCCAAGCGCATCCCCGAAGACCGAGCGCGCGGCCCAGGCGGGGGAGGCTCCGCCCATTAAGCACGTGCCAGCAGCGAAAGTAAGCCCGGCGACAAGGTCGCGGCGGGAGACGGTGCGTTCGACGTGCTTCATGGGCCCTCCTTATGCGAAGTGCTTGCCCTCGCGTTCGTCGGCGTCCTGGCCGCTGTCGGTTGCAGCCGCGGCCTTCTTCTTGCGCTTAGCCTGCCAACCCTTGACGACGCCGATGGCGGCGGGGATGGCCGAGATGGCGATGATGAGCACAAGCACGAGCTCAAAGTGCTCCTGCACAAAAGGTACGCCGCCGAAGAAGTAGCCCAGCAGGGTAAAGACCGACGACCAGGTGATGCCGCCCAGGATGTTCCAGATGACGAAATGATGCCACTTCATGCCGCCCATGCCAGAGAGGAACGGCACGAACGTGCGGATGAAGGGGAAGAAGCGGCCGAGGAACACGGCGAGCGGGCCCCACTTGTCGATGAGGGCCTGCGACTTCTCGATGCGCTCGGGGGTCATCGACTTTACCTTGCCCGAGGCGATGATGCGACTACCGAAGAAGTGGCCGATGGCGAAGTTGCACTGGTCGCCCAGGATGGCCGCGCACCACACGGTGAGCAGCAGCGGGAACAGGGAGAGACCGCCGCCGTCAGCCGCAAAACAGCCGGCTGCGAAGAGCAGCGAGTCGCCGGGTAGGAACGGAAAGACCACCACGCCGGTCTCGATGAAGATGATGAGGAACAACGGCGCGTACACCCACACCGCGCCCAGGCCTGCGATCCAGCCTGCAATGGCGGCGCGGGGGTCTTGGATGAGTTCGATTAGGTACTTGATGGGGTTCATGCGGGTGAGAGGTCCTTCCGTGGGGCGGGTAGAATGCAAACGAAAACAGTCCGAACGCGCCTCGGTCTTGCCGCCGTTCTGGCAAAACCCCACACGCATTCGAACTGGGGCTCAACATGTCGGCTGCAGTATACCCGCCCTTTACATGCTGTCTGTGCCTCTCGTCAATCCTTGACATGGATTTTGCTTGAGTCGCACGAGGCGGGGGCATCTCCGTGGGTGGCCCTGGATTGCGCGGCTTGGGAAAGCGTGCGCTGCATTTTACATGCAAGCGGTCCATACCACCAGCTCAATACAGCCTTACCCATTTTGTCCGATGTCAGGTTCGCCCACTTTGGGCAATTTATTTGGGCGTTTTGGGTGTCGCGGAGTTCGGCGCGGCTCGCAAGAATTCGAGATGTCGCGCCAAGGGATGGCGTGAAGGTCTTTCGGGTTCGCGTTATCTCGCGGACAAGGAATGAAAGGAATTGCCATGAGCGTTGCTTCGCAGAGCGTGTCGCGTAGGGCTTTTGCCGTTGCCGGTGTTGCAGCGGGGGCAGGCGTGGTCGTCACCGCCTTCGTCCCCAAGCCTGCCCTCGCGGCTGACGACGTGGCGTTTGACGAAGAGTGCGACGTCCTTGTCGTCGGTTCGGGCTATGCGGGTCTCGCCGCTGCTTACGAGGCTGCCAAGGCAGGTGCGCAGGTGCGTGTCATCGACAAGCGCGCTTTCATGGGCGGCAACTCGTACGTCGCCGACGGCCAGATTGCCGTTGTCGGCTCCGATGCCCAGAAGGCTGCGGGCATCGAGGACAGCGTGGACATTTTTGTGTCCGACATGCTCACCGCCGGCCTCAACCTCAACTACAGGGACAAGTGCGTTCTCATTGGCGAGAAGTCCAATGAGACGTTCCAGTGGACCATCGACGAGATTGGCGTTGAGTGGGCCCAGGATGAGAAGACGGGCCAGGTCCAGCTCATCGCCCAGGGCGGCCACTCCGTCATGCGCTGCATTCCGCCGAAGGTGAACAAGGGTTCGGGCATCATCGATCCCCTCTCCGAGAAGCTTTCTGAGATGGGAATCGAGATTGAGACCGACACCATGCTCACCAACCTGGTGAAGGATGCCGACGGTCGCGTGATGGGCGCCGAGATCTCCCTCGATGTGACGGATGACGACACCTCTACCGCCAGTGCCGTCAAGCTCGTCAAGGTCAACAAGGGTGTCGTCATGGCCACGGGCGGCTACGGTGCCGACGTTGCCTGGCGTAGCGCCCAGGACCCGCGTCTTGACGAGACCGTGGGCAACACCAACCGCGAGGGTGCCACGGCGGCCGGCCTGTCCGTCGCCCTGGCGGCTGGCGCCCTGGCCATCCAGCTCGACCAGATCCAGTGCTACCCCTACACGAGCCCCGACGAGGAGAGCTTCGGCGTTGCCGCCACGTGGATTGAGGCCGAGAGCGCCTATGCGCCCACGATCGACCCCACCACGGGCAAGCGTTTCGTCAACGAGCTCACCGACCGCAAGAAGTTCAGCGACGCCATGTTCTCCGTGGGCCAGCCGCTGCTCCAGATTGGCAGCGTGGACAACGTGCCCGACTGGTGTTCCGAGAGTCTCAACGCGGCCCTTGAGGCTGGCGTGACTCGCGAGTTCGACTCCCTCGAGGCCATTGCCGACGAGTTCGGCGTGCCGCTCGACGGCCTGCAGGAGCAGATGGACAGCTACAACGCCTGCGTTGAGGCTGGCGAGGACACCGAGTTCGGCAAGCTTCTCAACGATGACGCCAAGCCCGTCGTCACCGCTCCCTACTACGTGACCCGCACCTGGCCGAAGGTGCACCACTGCATGGGCGGCCTGCTGACCAATGAGAACGGCCAGTGCGTGGATAACTTTTTGCAGCCCATCGCCGGCCTCTATGCTGCCGGCGAGGCCACGGGCGGTGTCCATGGCGCGTGCCGCCTGGGTTGCAACGGCACCCTTGACTGCTTGGTGAATGGCCGCATCGCTGGCCAGAGCGTCGCCGCTGCGGAGTAAGCAAGCGCGAAAGCTTTTTGCGTAGAGTGTTCGTACATGCCTGTGGCGTCGGGGTCCATACGGGCCTCGGCGTCGCTCCCTGATTTTCATCCGGAGGATTTGAATGTCTGTTTGCGCCCTTGCATCCATGAATCGCCGCGCCTTTGTGGCCGGCGCCGCTGGTGCCGCCACGTTCGCGGCCACGTCCGTTGCTCACGCCGACGAGGCCACGTCGGGCGAGGTCTGGGATGAGGAGTTCGACGTCATCGTCGTAGGCGGCGGTATCGCCGGCCTCACGACTGCCATCACCGTGGCTTGCGAGGGCGACGGCGCAAGCTGCCTGCTCGTGGAGAAGTGCGAGCAGGGCAACGGTTGCTCGCCCGTGTGCGACGGCGACGCCATGTATGACATCGAGTGGGATTATCTCAAGAGCTTGAACACGCTGCCCAGTGGCGAGCTTGCAGTGCCCGAGGACGTTCTCGAGGTGTTTTATGAGGGCATCAAGGACAACCTCCCCTGGCTGAAGGAGATTGGCGCCCCCGAGGACAAACTTGTGATCAACGACCCGGGCACGGCTTTCGTGGAATACAAGGAGTTCGACGCCGAGCCTTGGTACAGCGCTCTTTGGTTTGACTCCAAGAACGAGGCCCCCTACAACCATCTCTGGCGCTTTATGGACACCCTTCGCCAGACTGAATATGCCGACTCCATTGACTATCGCGCCAACACGCCCC
>JAHZHK010000081.1 GCA_019420325.1 Coriobacteriaceae bacterium
ATCTCATCGGCTCGGAGGTGCAGCAGCACGATACAAAACGAGCCCGCCCGACGCGAGGTGTCGGACGGGCTCGAGCAACAACAACTGGCGCCCCAAGTAGGACTCGAACCTACAACAACCGGATTAGAAGGCCGGGACTCTATCCATTGAGCTATTGAGGCGCATGACATGGCTCGTCTGAGAGCCAGATGCATTCTAGCAGAGCAGATACCCCGCAAACGCAAGATTCGCAAAGCACAACTGTTTGAGCACGTCACGCGAGCGAATCAGTAGCAATCAAAGAGGTTGCGGTACTGGATGAACGTATAGTCGTCATAGACGTCCTTGATGGGACTGTCAAAACCGTTCCAGTACCACATGTCGTCGGCGACATCGAAATACCCGTTCAGGTTGGTGGCGGACATGGTCTCCATCAGCCTCAGGTGGGCCTTCTGCATGTCAGACAGAGGCAGACCGAGCTCGTACATCGTCTGCGCGCCAAGGTAGCCCACAGACAGGTCGCATGTGGAGTCACAGGCCGAATCGCTGTGAGAGCCGCCGAGGTCGTAGTTTGCCCATACGAAATACTGCGTGGAGAACCTGCGCTGAACCTGCTCAAGGGAGTCAGGGTCGTCCTGGCCGGCCGCGACGGCGAGCTCCTCGTTGAAGCCGGGCTGATGGTCGCCGAAGAACACGACGATGACATGCTTGTCGAGCTTTTCAAGTTCTCCCAAAAACCAAGCAAGGTCCACCTCGGCGGCGTCGATGACAGAGAGGTACTCGCTCATGCCCTCGATGGACTCGCCGTTGACGGTCACGGAGTCATATGGATAGGAATCCAGCAAACCGGTGGTGTACCCGCCGTGCCCCATATAGGTGACGTCGAAGACAAACTGGGGACCGTCCTGAGCGAGAACGTCGAGCACCGCCGCATACGTCTCAGAGTCGCGGATCTTGTCGCGCAGTGTGGCAACGTTGCCAGCGAAATAGCTCTCGCTCAGAAAGTACGTAAAGCCCAGTTCATCATAAACGACGTCGCGGCGCCAGTTGGAGGCGGCACAGGGGTGGATTGCAGTCGAGGTGTATCCCAGAGCATTGAAGAGCCTGGGAAGCGACTCTGCGCCGGAAAGGTCGTAGTACATGTACGGGTACACGCCGCCCCCGATCATGCCCAAACTCGACCCGGTAAGGAACTCAAACTCGGTGTTGCACGTGCCGCCGCCACGCGCGCTCACATAGAGCGTGCCCCGTAGGAGGGCATCGAGCGAGTCGACATACGTCGTGCCTTCGTAGCCCTCGACGCCATCGTACATATTCAAGTTGCTGAACGACTCGTTCATGACGCAGACGACGCTGGGGGCCTCCTCGCCAGAGCGCTCTTGATAGTATTGGGCCAGAGAGTTCGGGTAGCCAGGATGCTCGGCATCCCACTGGGCCGCAAGGTCGGCAATCAGATTGTCGGTTTCTTGAGCGTTGTACCCCGAGGGAGACTCGGGCTGGACCTCTTGGAGCCGCTCAAGGAAGCAAGGAACGGCGCCATAGGTCATGTACGACACCTCGCTGCTCCAAACGTCGACGTCGATGTCGTATTTCTCGCCGATGTTGGTCGTGGCATACCAGTGCGTAAGGCCAAAAACCGACAAGCAGGCAAGCACGACGTTGACGCTCACGCGCAGAGGCGTGAGATTGGGGTTGGGCAGGCACACCGCACCAGCCGCATACAGCAAAAACAGTGCGAGGCAAATGAGCGCCGAATCCTGGAAAACCGGGGTGTAGCCACCTGCCACCTCCACGGCAGTCGACAGGGCAAGCACGTCGGAGGGAAGAATCGTCGTTCCTTTAAAAAGCATGAGGAAGTAGTCGACATATCCTGCAAACAGGCATATGGCGAGACCGACGATCAGACCCCACATGCGGCGCTGGCAAAACAGCCAGACCGCCAGAATGAAACCGGCGACGAGGACCAGGTTAAGGCCGACATAGCGAAGCTGCATCTCAAAGAGCATCGTGCTGTAGGCGAACTCGATGAGGAAAAACCCAACCGGGACGGCAAGCACCACCATGACAGGGCGGATCTTCGTGGCAACGCCGGCAAGTCTGCGACGAGTTTGCGGTGCAAAAAGCACGCATCCCACAAGGACCTGCATCGCAAGGGCGACAAACCCAGCCGCGACGCCCGACGACGGGCTGACGCCGCCAAAGGCCGAGAACATCGACCAGGCAAACAGAAGGCATTCGAGAACGATTGCGCCCGCCATCGAGCGGGTCGACGTGCCTTCCGTTGAGACGGCAAGGCGGTTGAGCGCCCAGATGAGGCTAATGACGCAAAGAAGATAGACGAGGGCACTAAAGAGCATATGTCTCCCTATTGCATAGTGAGATATCGATAACGCCTGATGTCAGGCATAAAAAAGGACCCGCCAGTGACTGACGGATCCACATGAAAATCTATGGAGCGGCGGACGGGACTCGAACCCGCAACAATCAGCTTGGAAGGCTGACGCTCTACCAATTGAACTACCGCCGCATGGTCGGGGCGACTGGATTCGAACCAGCGACATCGTGCACCCAAAGCACGCGCGCTACCAGACTGCGCCACGCCCCGGGAAGA
The DNA here is from genome assembly GCA_019420325.1 of Coriobacteriaceae bacterium. Lineage (GTDB taxonomy): Bacteria > Actinomycetota > Coriobacteriia > Coriobacteriales > UMGS124 > UMGS124. The sequence goes on from JAHZHK010000081.1 coordinate 2,591, forward strand.
ACCACGAACGTAACCACACGAAGAACTTCAGGATTATAGCCTATCTATCCCCGGCTTTGTCAAGTAGGACACGTGCATGTTCTATGGTCGCTTCATCCTCGTCGCCGGAAAGCAGGCGTGCCACCTCACGGACACGATCCTCCCCCGAAACCTCGACGAGGCTCGTCACGGGCAGGCCGTCATCGCTGGTCTCGGACTTGCGCACCACATAGTGGCTTTGCGCCACGACGGCAAGCTGGGCCAGATGCGTGACAACAATGACTTGGCGCGTTTGTGCGAGCTCGGCAATGACCTGGGCAACCGCGCGGGCAGTGGAGCCGCCCACACCCGCGTCGATCTCGTCGAAGATGAGGGTCTCGACGTCGTCGCGAGCACCGAGGACCACCTTGATGGACAGCATGACGCGGCTGAGCTCACCGCCCGAGGCAATGCGCGCAAGCGGTCTGGGCTGCATCGCGGCACCGGGACGATACTGGAACTCGACCGCGTCGGCCCCGCGAGGGCCCCATTGGGCACGCGGAAGCTCCTCGATGCGTACATCGAGACGTGATGTGCCCATTTCAAGGCGGGCCATTTGAGCACTGACAGCGTCGGCAAACTGAGGGGCGGCGGCGCGGCGCGCCTGCGAGAGAGCCTCAGCCGCGCTGACAAGCGCTTGCTCGGCGTCATCGAGTGCCGCTTGCAGGCGTCGCAAGACTTCCTGTGAGTCATCCACAAGCTCCACGACATGGCATGCCTGGGCATAACGGTCGAACACGTCTGGCATCTCGGGACCGTACGAGCGCAAAAGCCCGGCAAGCTCACCCATGCGGGCGTCGACGCGGGCATATTCAGCCGGGTCGAACTCGACATCGTCGCGATACCGGCGGACCTCGTGCGCCACGTCCTCGATGGGGAAAATGGCCTCGCGCAAGGCCTGACAGATGACCGCAAGGTCGGGGTCGAAGCGCTCCGCCGACTCCAGGCTCACGAGGGCCGAGTTGAGCGCGTCGAGCGCACCACCCTCGTCGCTTATCGACTGGCGCGCCTGCTCACAAGCCTCGAGAAGAGACTCGGCGTGCTCCATTTTGGGAAGCGAGCGCTGAAGCTCCTCGTACTCCCCTTCCTGGGGCTTCACCTCTTCAAACCGCTCGATGACAAAACGTGCCTCATCTACGGCTTGGACACTTTGATGGCAGTCTTGAAACGCTTGGTCGTACTCCTTCTGCGCGCGGGAACGCGCCTTCCATGCAACCTCGTAATCGCTCTTTTTTTCAGCGACGGCATCGGTTGCCCAAGCGTCGAGAAGGGCAAGGTGATTCTGCTCGCTCAGGAGCTTCTGATGGTCGTGCTGGCCGCACAGGTCGATATGGGCGCCTACCGCCTGGGAGAGCTGGCCCACGGTTGCCATCGAGCCGTCAAGCGTGCAACGCGAGCGACCCTCGCTGGAAACCCTTCGGCTCACAATATGGCCGTCGGGGAACTCCTGTGCATCGCCCTCGTCGGTGATTTGGGCCTCGACGAGCAGGAAATCGCAACCCTGACGCACTTGGCTTGCCTCGGCACGCTCGCCGATGAGCAGCTTTATGGCACTCAACAGGGCCGACTTGCCCGCGCCCGTCTCACCTGTAAGAACCGTGAGCCCGCGCGAAGGGCAGATGACCGCGTCCTCGATCAAGGCGAGGTCTTTGACATGAAGCTCTTCAATCACCTGATGTGCCTCGTTTCGTTCGAGGGGCTAACGCACCTTGCCGTAGAAGACGCGAGAGACCGACTCAAAGAATGCCTGGTCGCGCGCGCTGAGGAGAACGATATCGTAGTCGGCCCGGCTCACCGTAAGGCGGCAGGGGGCAATCGACTCAAAAGGGGACTCGCCGTCGATGAAGATGGTCGGGTCGCTCGAACGGTCGGATGCCACCTGGAGCTCCACCACATCGGAGGGCGAGGTGACGAACGCGCGGGCCGTAATGGTATGGGGCGCGATGGGCACGCACACCAGCCCCGTAAAGTCAGGCGTGACGATAGGCCCACCGGCAGAAAGGGCATAGCCGGTGGAGCCGGTGGCCGTGGACACCACGAAACCGTCACCGCGCAGACGGTCGATGTGCACGCCGTTGGCGGACACGTCGAACTCAACCATGCGGCCCGACGCGCCACGGGCGAGCACGACCTCATTGACGGCGTTGGTGCGCAGCGTCGTCTCGTTGCCGTCGCGATCGTAGCCCTCCACCACGACAGCCAGCGCCGCGCGGCGAGTGACGTGGAGTTCCTGGGCAAGGGCCTGGCCCACAAGCTGGAACATGTCGGCCTGGTCGAGGTTGGCGTCTGCCGTCAGGAATCCCAAGTGACCGAAAGAAAGGCCCAGAATCGGAATCTGCAGCGACCCCACAAGACGCGCCGCCCGAAGCAAGGTGCCATCGCCGCCCAGGGAGACAACGAGGTCAACACCCTCTAGACACGCCTCAGAATCGTTGCCGAAACGCGGGGGCCTCACGACATCGATGAGCTGGTCGTCGAGCCAGGCTTCCAGTTTTGACGCAGCTTCAACGGAAGCCTCATAGAGCTCGTTTGGAACAAGCATGACACGCATCACAGAGCTTCGTTCCCTTCAACACCAGCCTGGTCATGCCATGCCTGCGCAACGACGGCATCGACGTCGATTGCCGCCGTGCAGGGCCGCATGCCGGCCAAAACAAAATATTCGATGTTGCCCTTGGCGCCATGGATGGGCGAGACGCAGGCGCCGCGCACGGACATCCCAGCTTGCGTAAGCCCCGCAATGACGCGTGCGAGGACCTCGCGATGGACCTGGGAATCTCGCACGATGCCGCCCTCACCGACCTGCGAGCTCGAAGCTTCGAACTGCGGCTTGACAAGCGTGCAGAAAAGACCGTCTTCGCCGAGCATGGACATGACGGCCGGCAAGATGGTGGCCACCGAGGTAAAGGACACGTCCGCCACAGCAAGGTCGAAAGGCGCCCCTAAGACCTGCGGGTCAGCATCGCAAATGTTCGTACGTTCAAAAAGCGCGACGCGCTCGTCGCACCTGAGCCCCCAGTCGAACTGGGCATAGCCCACGTCGACCGAAGCAACACGACGGGCACCCTGCTTGAGCAGGCAATCGGTAAAGCCGCCGGTGGAACATCCCACATCGACGCAGTTGAGACCATTGACATCTAGGCCAAATGCCAGGAGGGCACCCTCAAGCTTGAGTCCTCCCCTGCTCACATAGGTACCCAGGCCCTGGGCGCTCTGCTTGCGCGAGCCCTTCACATGCAGGGCAACGCCAGCTTTCACTTGCTGGCCGGGCTTGGTCAGGCGCTCGCCAGCAGACGAGACCAGCCCCGCCATGACGGCGCGCTCGGCTTCTCGGACATCGCTGAAATAACCCTGCTCGACAAGCTCCGCGTCAAGGCGGCGCTTAACGGCACGCGTCATCGCTCGCCACCCCGTGTAGGCGCAACGCCTTCGAGCCTGTGCGCCACGGACTCGGCAATACCGTGCGCATCGAGCCCAAGCATCGAAAGGAGCCCCTCGACGGTACCGTGCCCCACAAACGCATCGGGCAAGCCCAGACGCAGCACCTGAGCCTCGAGGCCGGCGTCGGCAAGCGTCTCGAGCACTGCCGAGGCGAAACCGCCGGCGACCGTGCCGTCTTCAACACTCACAAGCAGACGGGAATCGCGAGCCGCGGCCTGCACGGCACAGACGTCGACAGGCTTGACCCAACGCATGTCGAGCACGCGCGCAGAAATGCCGCGCTCCTCCAGCTCTTGGGCAGCCTCGACAGCGCCGCGCACCATACGGCCGACCGCAAGGAAGCTCACATCGACGGGGCCTTCGGCCGCGCCATGCACAAGGCGCGCATGGTCGTCGATAGGCTCAACATGCTCAGGAAGCGCAACACCTTGCGCCTTGCCACGAGGGAAACGCACGGCGATGGGGCCCGTGGTATCGATGGCAAAGCGCAGCGCACGCGCCAGCTCTGCCTCGTCAGAGGGAGCCAGAATGCGCATGTTGGGAAGCGTGCGCAGATAGGCCAGGTCGAAAGCGCCATGGTGGGTTGATCCATCCTCTCCCACCAGGCCCGCGCGGTCGACGGCAAAGACGACATGGAGGTTCTGCAGGCACACGTTGGTGGCGATCTCGTCATAGGCGCGCTGCAGGAACGTGGAGTAGATGGCCACCACGGGCACGAACTGGCCGATGGCCAGGCCGCTCGCCATGGTGACGGCGCACTCCTCGGCGATGCCGACGTCGAAGAAGCGGCGCGGGAACCGCTTGGCAAAAGCATCGAGACCCGTTCCCGCCGGCATGGCCGCAGTGATGGCGACAATGCAAGGGTTCACCTCGGCCTCAGCGATAAGGCGCTGGGAAAAGACGCTCGTATAGGTGGGGGCCCCGCCCTTGGACTTGCGAATCTCGCCCGTGGCGATATCGAAGGGGGCTACACCGTGGAACGCCTCGGGATTGGCCTGAGCAGGTGCATAACCCAGGCCCTTTTTGGTGACGGCATGGATGACGACAGGCTTGCCCATGTTGAGCGCACGGACGAGCGTCTCCTGGAACAGACGCACATCATGGCCGTCGACAGGGCCGAGGTAGGTAAAGCCCATATCTTCGAAGAACATACCCGGGATGAGGAACTGCTTCGTGGCCTCCTTGGCCTTCTCCCCCAGGCGCACAAGGGTATCGCCCACCTTGCTCGAGCGCGACAGGCCCTCTTCGACCGAGTCGCGCACGTTGGTGTATGCCTTGCTTGTTCGGATTCCAGCAAGGTAGCTCGAAAAGGCGCCGACCGAGCGCGAAATGCTCATCTCGTTGTCGTTGAGGATGACAACGAAGCGCTTGAACTGCTGCTGGCCGATATAGTTGAGCGCCTCGTACGAAAGGCCGCCGGCAATCGAGGCGTCACCCACCACGGTGACGATATTCGTGTCGAGGCCCTCGATGTCGCGGGCGAGCGCCAAGCCCAAAGCAGTGGGCAGCGCATCGGAGGCATGCCCGGCGTCATGGACGTCGTAGGGGCTCTCCATACGGCGGGTAAAGCCCGAGACGCCGCCCTCTTTGCGCAGATGGGCAAACCCCGAACGCCTGCCTGTGAGAAGCTTGTGCGCATAGGCCTGATGGCCCACGTCGAACAGAAGCTTGTCTTCAGGCAGGTGAAGCACGCGATGCGCGGCGAGGATGATTTCGACCGCTCCCAAGGAAGAAGCCAGGTGGCCTCCGTTGACGGAGGTAGCCGCAATCATCTCTTCACGCAGCTCTTGGGCCAGCTGCCCGAGCTCGTCAAACGACAAGTCGCGCACATCATCAGGTTTTTGAATGCTGTCGAGAATCTTTGACACGGCAAACCAACTTTGCGTTAGGCCGAAGGCTCGTCGGCGACGGCCTCCTCTTGGGGAGCCGTCTGGGCGATATCGACCTGCTCGACGGCCTCCATGCTCAGGCGCAGCGCCTCGTCAAGCAGGTCGAGGCTCCGCTCAATGGAGGAATCCTTCGACTTGACAGTATTGACAATCTCATCGAGGCGCGAGACGACCTCGCCGTAGCGGCTTGCGCTACTCAAGGCCACCGTCCACGACGTCCTCATCATCGACGTCCTCGACGTCGTCCTCGATGTCGCCCTCGATCTCGTCGAGCCCATCGACGGAGTCGGCGGCTTCAGCAACCTCGGTGTCCTTCTGCTCGGCGGCAGCCTCGGCAACCTTGTTGGCCAGAATGGCCAGCGAAGCCCTGGGATTCTCCTGGGCCAGGCGGGCAACGTCGCCAAGAATGCCGTTTACGAAGTTGGAGGAATCATCGCCACCGTAGAGCTTGGAGATCTCGACGGCTTCGCTGATGGCAACCGAAACGGGCGTGTCGTCCTGCATGAACATCTCAAAGAGCGCCACAGCCATGATGGTGCGGTCGACGATGGGCATGCGCGAATAGCTCCAGCAGGTGGAGATGTTGTCAAGCATGCGCTCGATGGCAAGACGGTTGACCGCAACGCCGCGGGCAAGCTCCTCGGCGAAGGGGTCGACGGGGCCGTCTTCAAGCGCATAGGTACCATCGCGCAGCAGGTCGAACACATCGAGACCCTGAATCTGGGCCTGGAAGAGAAGCTGAATGGCTTGGACGCGTGCGCGCGTGCGACCGGCGATTTTAGACAAGGGACCTACTCCTTCGGGAACAGCAGCGAATCGATGTAGACGTTGACGGCAGCGACCTCAATGCCGACCTGGGACTCGACGGACTTGGCGATAAGCTCGCGCACAGACTGCGCAAGCGTCACGAACGAATAGCCGAAGAGCACCGCAAGGTGGACGGTGATGTCGAGCTTGGAATCAACTATCTTAAGGGTAACGGCAGGAACGGCCGGGTCGGCCTTCTTCTGCGAGAAGAACGAGAAAAGTCCGTTCAATTCGCCAGGCTGACCGACGGCGGCGACACCCTCAACCTTCTCAGCAGACAGGCGCACGATGGTCTCGACGACCTCCGGGGCAACAACAAGATCGTTTACGCGGATTTCCTCGTCCATGCTCGAGTCCCTTCATATACGAAAATCGCCCGCTTGATGCCAAGCGGGCGATTGGTTGGACAATCATAGCGCATTCGGCATGCGCACGATTATAGCCCCAAGACAGGTCGATGCGCTCTGCACACAAAGCTACTTGAGGAATTCAGGCAGATACGTCTCAATGAAGTCCGTATACACGGCCCCTTCCTGGAAAGCAGGAACCGAAATGGCGGCCAAGTGGAACGGAATGGTCGTCTTGATGCCCTCGACGACAAACTCAGACAGGGCACGGCGGGCACGTGCCAGTGCCTCGTCGCGGTCGCGGCCCCACACGATAAGCTTGGCGACGAGAGAGTCGTAGGTGGGCGGAATCTTGTAGCCCTGGTAGGCATGCGTGTCCACGCGCACACCGGGGCCGCCGGGCAACACGAGCCTGGTGATGGTGCCCGGGCACGGGCGGAAGCCGTGCTCGGGGTCCTCAGCATTGATGCGGAACTCAAAGGCATGGCCGCACGGGGTGTAGGGCGCGTTGCCGGCAATGCTCATGGGCTCGCCGGCAGCGATGCGAATCTGCTCCTTCACCAAGTCGGTGAGGGTGATCTGCTCCGTCACGGGATGCTCGACCTGAATGCGGGTGTTCATCTCCATGAAGTAGAAGCGCCCGTCGGAGTCGAGGAGGAACTCGATGGTGCCGGCGTTGGTGTAGCCAACCTGGCGCACCGCGCGCACGGCGGCGTCGCCCATCTGCTGGCGAAGCTCAGGGGTGAGCGCGGGGCTGGGGCCCTCCTCCACAAGCTTCTGATGGCGACGCTGCACCGAGCAGTCGCGCTCGCACAGATGGATGGCATTGCCGAAGTTGTCGGCAAGAACCTGCACCTCGACGTGGCGGGGATGCTGCACAAGGCGCTCCATGTATACGGCGTCGTTGCCGAAGGCCACTCGCGCCTCGGAACGAGCCGTGGTGTAGGCCTTTTCAAGCTCTTCAGCGTTCCAGGCCTCACGCATGCCCTTGCCGCCACCGCCGGCAGACGCCTTGACGAGCAGGGGGTACCCGATCTCATCAGCGACCTTGAAAGCGTCCTCGAGCGTCTCAACCTCGCCGGCGCTGCCGGGAACGCAGGGCACGCCCGCGGCGATCATGGTCTGCTTGGCGTTAGACTTCTCGCCCATGCGGTCGATGACGTCGGCGGAGGGGCCGATGAAGACAAGGTCGTTGTCAGCGCAAGCGCGGGCAAAGTCGGAGTTCTCAGAGAGGAATCCGTACCCGGGATGCACAGCCTGGCATGCGCGCGAGACGGCGGCACCGATGACAGCGGCAAAGTTCAGATAGCTCTTGGCACTCGGAGCGGGACCGATGCAGACGGCGATGTCGGCCTCCTGCACGGCACGGGTGTCCTTGTCAGCCTGGGAGTAGGCAACAACGGACTCGATGCCCATCTCGCGCAGGGCGCGCACAACGCGCAGCGCGATCTCTCCCCTGTTGGCTACCAGTACGCGGGAGAACATCGGCTACGCCCCAATCTTGTCCGCGTCGGGGTTGGACGTGACGGGCTCGACGTAGAAGAGCACCTGGTCGTACTCGACGGGGTCGGCGTTTGCCACGCAAACCTCGCGCACGACGCACATGGACTCGGCGCTGATCTCGTTCATGAGCTTCATGGCCTCGACGATGCACAGGGTGCTGCCGGCCATAACCTCGTCGCCCACCTTGACAAATGCGGGCTCGTCGGGCGAGGGAGCGGCGTAGAAGGTGCCCACCATGGGGCTCTTGACGGCGATCCAGTTGGCCGGGCGATCCGATGCCGGCGCAGGGGCGGCTGCAGCAGGGGCAGCCGCGGTGGGCGCAGCAGCAGGGGCGGCCGCAATCGCGACGGCGCCTGCTGCGGCCGCGACCTCGGGCTTGCGCAGGGTGATCTCGCTGCCGGCCTCCTTGATGGTGATCTCACCGATGCCGGACTCCTCGACGGCGCGAATCAGCTCGCGAATCTGGTTGATGTCCACGTAGTCCTCCTCTTTCGTTGCGCTGCTGTCCTGGGCATACAGGAATTCGACGTTGTCGGCAGCACGGTGCTTGGACAAAAACGCCTTGGCCTCGTTGGGGAAAAGGGCGTACATGAGCACGTCCTCGTCGTTCTTCGCAAGGGAGCCAAGCTCGGCCTTGCAGTCCTCAAACGTCTGGGTTGCCAGCGTTGAGGGGGCGACGTCAGGCGGCAGGATGTCGGCTGCGTCAACGACGCGGCTCAGGATGTCGGGTTCGATGGGACCCGGCGCCTTGCCGTACTTGCCGCACAGGTAATCCTTCATCTCACTGGAAACGACGCTCCAACGCTTGCCGGTAAGCACGTTGAAGACGGCCTGGGTGCCGACAATCTGGCTCATGGGGGTCACGAGCGGCGGGAAGCCCACCTCGGCGCGCACGCGGGGAATCTCTTCTACCACGTCGGCCAGACGGTCCTCGGCGTGCTGGATGCCCAGCTGGCTCACCAGGTTGCTCATCATGCCGCCGGGAATCTGGTGCTTGTAGACCTGCATGTGGATGAGCGTGGAGATGCCGCGCTTGTAATGGCTGCGCTGACGCACCTGCTCCCAGTACTCGGCAATCTCAAACAGCAGGTCAAGGTCAATCTCGGTGTCGTAACCCGACTCCTTGAAGGCGGCCACGATCATCTCGACGGCGGGCTGGGAGTTGCCGAAAGCCAAAGGCGCACTTGCGGTGTCGACGATGTCGGCACCGGCCTCGGCGCCCTTGATGTAGTTGGCCGGGGCCATGCCGCCGACATAGTGGCAGTGCAGGTGGATGGGAAGGCCCGTGGCCTCCTTGAGCGCGCGTACCAGTCGGTCGGTGCGGTACGGCGTGAGAAGGCCGGCCATGTCCTTGATGCAGATTGAGTCGGCGCCGAGCTCCTTCAGAGCGCACGCGTAGTCGACATAGCTGTCGAGCGTGTGCACGGGGCTCGTGGTGTACGAGATGGCGGGCTCGAAATGGGCACCGCAGGCCTTGACGGCGGCCACGCAGTCGCGGACGTTGCGAATGTCGTTGAGCGCGTCGAAGGTGCGGAACACGTCGACACCGTTCTTGTGCGCCGCAGCGATAAAGCGGTTCACGATGTCCGTGGAGTAGTGATGGTAACCCACGAGGTTCTGGCCACGGATAAGCATGGACAACGGCGTGTTGGGCGTGCACTTCTTGATGGCGCGCAGGCGCTCCCACGGGTTCTCGTCAAGGAAGCGCAGGCACGTGTCGAACGTGGCACCGCCCCATGCCTCGATAGCCCAGTAGCCGACCTTGTCCATCTTGGGCAGAATGGGGAGCATGTCGCCAATCGGCATCCTCGTGGCCCACAGGGACTGCTGACCGTCTCGGATGGTCGTGTCCATAATCTTAAGTGGCTTCAACGGCGCACCTCCTGAATGCAGAGCCTATGGAAGGCATCCCTTGCTTGACTCGGTTTCTAAGCCTTGGTAGGCGGGGATATTCAGTATAGGTACGGTTTGTTTCCAAACGGCTCCAGCCGGCTCAGCGGCGCGCTTTGAGCTTTGAAAAGACCTTTGTAGAGTGGCTCTTCACAAATGAAATAAACTTGCCCTCGAGATACGTGAGACGAGGCATGCCCTTGCGCATGGGCCAGAGCATCAGGCGCATCATCGTAGAGCGAGGCTTTGTGAGCTCAAGCGCGGTACGGGCGTGGTCAGCCGTAATCATCTTCTCGATTTGGGCGCGCTTCTGCGTGGCAGGCAAGGTGCAATCCGAGCAGGTCACGTTCTCAACACAGCCCACGAGACGCTCCGAGTAGCGGCGATAAATCATCTCCATGCTGTCGGGATCGTCCACACCCCAGTGG
>JAHZHK010000082.1:0-9978 GCA_019420325.1 Coriobacteriaceae bacterium
CATTGATGGACTTCAACGCACAAAGGTGGACTCAAGCATGGCCGACTCTAACATCGATGCCCTCAGCGTATTCGCCCCCGAGCACAACCAACGCCACTCCGTAAAGTCCCACGTCGTCAACTATTGGTCGCAGCGCGCCGAAGACTTTGCCGAGCTCCATAACGAGGAGTTTGCCAGCGACAAACACAATCAATGGCTCAACGAGATCCTTCCTTTGCTGCCGCACGGCCATGGCCTGCGCATTCTCGACGTGGGCACCGGCAGCGGCTTTCTTGCCCTCATGCTTGCCGAACAGGGTCACATGGTGAGCGGCATCGACCTTACGCCGCGCATGATCTTGGAGGCGCGTCATGCCGCTCGCGACCTAGGTCTCACGGTCGACTTCCAGGTTATGGATGCCGAGAACACCACGTTTGAGGCCGAGACCTTCGACTGCATCGTCACCCGCAACCTTACATGGACGCTCCCCCACCTCGACCAGGCCTACACGCATTGGTACAACCTGCTCCAGTCGGGCGGTTGCCTCATCAACTTCGACGGCGACTATTGCCACGAGAAGCCGCTTGCCGAGCTCGACCTGCCCGAGGAGAACGCACACTCCTCCATCGAGCGCAGCCTCATGGCCGAATACGAGCACATCAAGGAACACCTCGCAGGCGAGCAGCCCGCGCGCCCCGACTGGGACCTGCAGCTCCTCTACAACGCTGGTTTCCGAGACATCACACTTGACCAGGGCGTTTCTGACCGTGTCTTTGCCAACCCCGACAAGTTCTACAACCCCACGCGCATGTTCATCATCACGGCGGAAAAGTAAGGTTGGGACATATGGCAAACGAGACGCGAGGCATCGCGACGGGACAAGCCACCGGATGTCTCAGCGGCACCGAGGAGGCAATGTCTATGACGGACCAGTCGAGCTGCGACCAACTTAAAGAAGAGAACGAGGCATACTGGACCAACCGTGCTTCTGGTTATTCTGAAGTGAACAAAGACGAGTTACGCACCCAGCAGAAGGCCACATGGACAGCCGAGCTTGCCGCGCAGATTGAATCCGCCTTCCCCGGCGCGCAACCCCAGGAGCTGCGTGTGCTCGACATGGGCTGCGGGCCGGGATTCTTCTCCATCATTCTTGCCCGTGCCGGTTATCGTGTCACTGCGGCAGACTACACGCCGGCCATGCTCGACGAGGCGCGCACCAACGCGCACAACGAAAGTGTGGAGCAGGCAATTGACTTTTGTCGGATGGACGCAGAGAACCTTGAGGTAGCAAGCGACACCTTCGATGTCGTGGTGAGTCGCAACCTCACGTGGAATCTGCCGCATCCCGAGCGTGCCTACGCCGAGTGGCTGCGTGTGCTCAAGCCGGGCGGGCTGCTTCTCAATTACGACGCAAACTGGTATGCACACCTCTACAATGCCGAATTGCGCCTGGCCTATGAGGCCGACCGTCAAGCCACCCAAGAGGCAGGCATCAAAGACGAGTACATAGGGACCGACATCGACGCGATGGAAGATATCGCACGTCAGATGCCGCTCTCCCCCGTGGAGCGCCCCGCTTGGGACGAAGGCGTGCTGCGCGAGCTCGGGGCAACTCAGATCGAGGTTGACCCCCAGGTGTGGGAGCGTGTGTTTTCACCCGAGGAGCGTGTGAACTACGCATCCACCCCCATGTTTCGCGTAAAGGCCCGCAAGGCACAGTAACGTGCACAAGGCACTCATCGCCTGAAATGAGGAGGCCCGCCCATCTAGCCAAACGGCAGACGGGCGGCCTCCTTTGCATGGCGAGCAGAATGTCTAAAGTAACGATGAGCACATAGCCAATTGGCATTTCGCCATTGCTACGGTGCCGATAGGAAACGCGCTTGATGGAGCTACTTGCATCCAGTCATTGAAGTATCAGTTCTTCAGTCTGCCCAAAGATTATATCTTAAGTTTAACTCCAACCTTTTCAGCTGCGTGTACAACCAGCTCAAGCGTGATGGTATGAGTCCCATCAAGCATGGCGAGCATAGCAGCCTCATTGAGGGTTGCTTCAACGTCTGCGCAGCTTGCGCCCTCAAACAGAGGTGCCAGTCGCGCAGGGGCAAGCTCTTTGGCGAGCGACTTGCCCTGCGAGTAGATGCGGATGAGCTCCTCACGCGTCTTCGCATCAGGATTGCTCACTGTATACTTCAGGTCAAATCTTCCTGGACGCACCAGTGCAGGGTCAAGTGAACGGTACGAGTTCGTGGCCGCTACCACAAGGATGCCGTCCTTGGTGGTAAAGCCGTCCATCTCATTGAGCATGGCGGTGATGATGCGGTTGTTCTCTTTGTCAATGCCTGTGCCCGCATAGTTGCGACGCTTACCGATGCTGTCGAACTCGTCGATGAAGACGATGCAGGGACGATGCTTGCCTGCCCTCTTAAAGAGCGAGCGAATCTTGCGTGCACCCAGCGACATGAAGGCGCTCTGGAAGTCGGCGCCCTTGGTGGCAATGAAGTTGACGCCCGCCTCTTGAGCCAGCGCCTTGGCAAAGAGTGTCTTGCCGTTGCCGGGAGGACCCTCGAGCACGATGCCCTTGACCGGCCTCACGCCCAGGCGCCGCGCAGCACCGGGGTCTTTGAGCACGCCCACAACCTGGCGCATCTCGCGCTTGAGGCCATCCATACCGGCGATGTCATCAAACGTCACGCCCGTCTTGCGCACAACCTTGAACGTGTTGCGGCTGTAGCTTGCCAGCTTATATATCGCAATTCCAAAGGTGCCGAGAATGAAGGCGTCGAGCAGAAGGTTGATGAGCGTGTCGACCACATCGCCCGCATCGGCCGAGCTTGTGACCTTCGCGCCGCTTACAAGCAGCCGCTCTTTGAGGTCGGGCGAGTCCGGGTTGTCTGTGCGATAGAGCGCATGCGTCTCGTCACCCTTCAGCGTGAAGAAAACGCCGTCTTGAGAGATCTGCGCTTCGTCGACCTGCTGCTGGGCCACCTTTTGGGCAAATTCCTGATACGCCATGGGGGTCGAGGGGGTCTCCCAGAGCGACCACGCTAACACGGCGACCGCCGCGACTGCGCATACAACCGCGATGACCATGCGCCTATTCAAACTCAAGCGCGGCTTTGTTTGCTTTGTTTGAGACGAGCCAAAAGCCGTCATGGGCAACGTCCTTTCATCGAAACCACCACCCTGTGGCGGCAAGCATGCCGTGCCCGATTGGCACGCCGCACCATAATACCCCATCGGTTTTTTGCTTTTTGCTTTTTCCTCATATGACGAGCTCGTTTTGAGACGGGGATGCCCGCCGCTTTTATACTTTCGCACAATCGCACGCCACGTGTATCACCGCGCATGAAAGAAGGCCCCCGCCATGACACTGCAACAGCTGCGCTATCTCATCGAGGTCGCCCAGTCAGGCTCCTTCAACGCGGCGGCCCACGAGCTCTATGTGTCGCAGTCCACACTCTCCATGGCGATCAAGGACCTCGAGTCCGAACTTGGCGTGAGCATCTTCCTGCGTTCCAACCGCGGCCTCACGCTCACGGCCGAAGGCACCGAGCTACTCGGCTATGCCCGTCAGGTCGTGGAGCAGGCAGACCTTCTCAGCGAGCGTTTCGTCAACAAGACGTCCAACACCAGGCGCGCCCGCCTTGCCATCTCTACCCAGCACTACGCCTTTGCCGTGCAGGCCTTCATCAACATCGTCAACGCCTGCGAGGCCGACGCCTACGACTTCACGTTCCGCGAGACCCGTACGAGCGAGATTATTCGCGACGTTCAGGAATTCCGCAGCGATATTGGCCTGCTCTTCCTCAACGACTTCAACGAGCGAGCCCTCACGCGTGTCATGGAGGACGCCGACCTGCACTTCGCGCAGCTTTTCGAAGCGGCACCGCACGTCTTTGTCAGTGCGCAGCATCCCCTGGCCGGCAAGACCTCGCTCAAGCTTTCCGACCTCGAGGAGTACCCGCGTTACTCTTTTGAGCAAGGCACGACGAACTCGTTTCACTTCGCCGAGGAACCCCTCGCAGCCCTGCCCCACAGCCGCAACATCACATATTCGGACCGCGGCACCCTCACCAACCTGCTCATCCGCGGCAAGGGCTACACGCTCTCCACGGGCGTCCTTTCCAGCGAGATGGAGCAAGAGATCGTTGCCATCCCGCTGGAGACAAACGAAACCATGCGCGTGGGCTACATCATGCACGGCGAGCGCAAGCCCACAGAGCTCGTCCTGCGCTATATCGACGAGCTCAAATCCATCATCTCCGGGTCCACACTCGTCACGCAGCCCAACAAGCGCTCAGAGTAGCGGCGCTCACGGGTCAATTCACACATAGGTGCCCCTGAAGATCCCGCGATGCCACCTGCCTGCTGAATCGTCCGGTTTGATTCATCCGCCAGAAAGACAGCCTGCCTGCAGCACCGGCAGCACCGGCAGCAAACGAAAAGGCGCCTCGCCCGAGTTCTCCATCGAGACGGGCGAGGCGCCTTGTTCTTGTTGCATGCTCTACGAATCTGACTAGCCAAAGCCGGGCTCTCAGCTACTCCGCAGCCTCACCGTGCTCCCTTGCAGTATCCACGGCGTTTTTGGCAAGCCAGTCACTCGCCTTGGCGCGCAGGGCGACCTCGACAAGCTGCGGGAGCTGGCCGTTGTCGATCATTGCCTGGGCGGCAATGGCCTCGGTTCCCGGAGCCACAGGACCCAGGAGCGCCAGCACATCCTCCTCTGAAAGCGTCATGCCTTCGTGGACGGCCACACAATCCAAAGCCATGCCGCGACGCAGCGAGAGTTCAGCGTTGGCCATCATGCTCTGCTTGAACTCGTTCATGTCAAACTCCGGGTCGTTGGTGAAATCATCCCAGGTGCGACCCGAGCGCTCAACCTGCGCAGCCAGCTGGTTTGCCATGAGTTCTGCAAGCTGTACAATGTAGCGCTCGCCAGGGGCAGAGGTCAGACGCGCGTTGGAGAACTCCTCGCCGGCGGCGTCCATGAGGGTGCCCCACCACTCGGCGTCGCGCTTCTTCTCGCACGCCTCGCGTGCCTGCCCGCGCAGGCGCTCCATGCCGGGGCGCGCCTCCTCGGGCACGGCGTCCATGTTGATGAGGCCGCCCATCATTTGTCCCACAAAGTCATCGAGATCCTTGTCTGTGACCTCCGGCTTTGCCGGAAATGCGAAGTGAACGGGCGAGAAGTCCTCCACCGTGCCGCGGGGGCGCAGGCGAACGTGGGCCATGAACGTGAAATCCTGCCCCTCGACAGGGACCTCGTTGTGGGGAAAGTCGGGAACAAGGAACGGCAGGATTCCCGTGCGCATGTAGGCCAGGCACAGAAGACGCTGCTTGGCAAGATAGATAACGTTCTGGTCAAAGGCCTGGGCGCCGAACGTCGCACGGGCGCGGTCGAGCGACGCGGGTTTTTCGGGATCGTTGCCCGTGGAGCGCACAAGGGCCTTACGCGCAGCTTCCAGGGAATACTCCATCTCGGCGGCGTCGGCGGTAACCATGAACGTCGCGATGCCGGCCACGTCGGTGGTGAGCGTCACCGTCACGGGCATGTCGCCCTTCTCGTAGGCGTACTCAACGATGTCGCCCGGGTTGGGCACCTCGTGCTCCGGCCTAATGGCAAGCAGCTTGCCCAGGGTAACGGCAGTCGTAGTCATCTAAAGCTCCCCCTCATCCGCGAGACGGCATCGCCTCGCGCTCTTCAATATAAAACGCCCATGTGGAACCATAGCACTTGCCATCGGTCCGCAGACCCACAATGCGCATCAGACTCCGGCGCTAAATCTAGCCCGGAATCGTCTTGATCGCATGGCGTAAGCCGTCGCGATGCTCAGGGCGCACCAAGTAGTACAGATAGCTCTCCAGGTTCACATCGCCCGCCACACCGCGCCCCACAAGCTTGAATCTCGGCACGCCATACCGCACATGCAGCTCGCGGACGTTCTCATTGGTGAGAATGGTGGGGCTGGTGGGAGCAAGTTTGAAAAAGTCTTTGCCAGCCAAGTTGCACCGGCGGAACTCAGTGAGCCGCCCCGCAAGCTGATCGGCGCTGTTGTGCAGGTAGTGCTCTTGGCGATGCGGGCAACCTGGATTGCACAGCTCGTTTGCCATGATCTCCAGCTTATTGGTGCGCACGACCTTGTCGAGGAAGGCGTAGTCTTTGTTGAGGTTGTAGTTAAGCACCACCATGTCGTAGGCTTCCAGCGCACGCGTGAGCTCATCGGCGTCAAGAATCTCGCGTGTGGTGGAAAGCGTGCGCTCCATTTGGGGGTAGCGCTGCCTTATATAGGCGTCCACCAGGTCGGAATACACGATGACGCCCGCATTGTGCCTGACAGCCGCCTCAAGAATCATGTTGAAGTAAGGGTCGGCCAGGTGCTTCTCCTCCACAAGCATGTTCGTGAACGTGAGACGTGCCTGCAGGCCCAGGCCGTCGAGCGCCTGAAACGTCATCTCAACCTGCTCGGGCGTATACGGGTCTCGCACAAAAGCGCGACCGCCGTTGAGCGCGCATCCCGGGAAACAGCCGTAGACGCTCTGGATGCGCACGTCGTCGAAGAAAAACTGCGGGCAATCCCGCATGACCTGGGCAAACACCAGGTTTCGCTTAAGCCCGACCGTGAAGTCGGGCACAGTGTAATCGATCATAGGGGACACGGCCTTTCGAGATTGGGCTGCCTGGGGAAAGCAAGGTGCCGACGGCGGAGCGCTCCGCCGTCGGCGCTGGACTATCTCTCGTAGGTCGTCTTTGCCCCGGTTACGTAATCGATCACCGCACTAGGAGCAAACTCGCAGATGCGATGCCCGTTGCGCAGGCGAATACGCTCGCTCATGAGCTTCATCGGCTCAGCGTCAAGGATGTCGGCATGGGTGAAACCGGAAAGCACGAGTCGCTCCCCCGCCTTGCCGCACACCTCAATGAGTTGCTCAATGAGACGCTCGTGCATTTTCGCCTGGTCGTCAATCGTCTTCTGAAGCAGGTCGAAGTATCCTTTTTCAGGATACAGACCGTTCGTGAGACCGCAAAGGACAAGCACACGAGGCGTCTGACCAATGAGGGAGTCGAGCGTGCCCACGCGCACACAACCCTCGACAGGTACCTGCGGCGTGAACGCCGCATCGATGCGGGCGAGCAGCTCGCAAGCGCTTTCACCCGCTGTCACGTCACCGACCAGCGTATCGAACTCGGGAGTTTCCTGGCCCTGGTCGCACACGTACTTGCGAAGCACACCGACGAGCCTGGTGCCCGTGAGACCCTCGGCCTCCTCCAGCATGGCCTTACCCTCGCGCACGCGTTGCTCGACGTGCTCGCGATCGAGCATGTCGCCACCCACGAAAAGCTCGCCTTCCCCGATGAGGGCAAAGAGCAGGTCGCACAGCTTGACTTCGTCAGTGTCCTCGAGGGCATGCGCAAGATCGGAGAAAGCGGCCGACCGTCCCAGGTAGTCACCGAATCCGCACCAGCAACGCCAGGCAAGGCAGTTCCTGGGGTCGGCCACCAGGCGTACGGCGTTGGCCATCGCCATGTCGGCGCACTTCTCGGAATCGCGAATGTCGCCGCGCAGATACGCCGTGTCCTCAACCCAGCTGGTAGAGATGCCCGAGCGTTCGAGTGCGTCCCTCACGCGACCCACCCAAGATGCACGACCTGCCGTCACGAAGATGTCGCCTGGCTTCACGCCCGTCTCAAGCGCGCCTCGCACGGCGTCCATGACACGTGCGGGTTCGTTGCCCAACATGGCAGCCAGGCACACCTCAGGCACGCCCGGGGTCTCGCACGCCCTCGAAGGCGCGTCTGCGGCGATGCAATCCTGCGTGAAGAGGTTTGCAACCGCCTCATACGCGCAGGCAGAACCCATAAACTCATTCAAAGCAACGCGCTCAAGCGCCGGGCACTGAGCCTCAAGCTCAACAAGACCTTCAGTGTAGCCATAGGGTTCTTCGCCCACGAGGCTACCCACAATATCCCATGCCACGATTAGGTTTTTGCTTGCCAGAAGCTCGCACAAGCGCTGGCTGGCCCTACTCATCGCGCGCCAATCATCGGCCAACACGTGCGCCACTCGCAAGCGGTCAAAGGCGGCCGCATCAGACACGAGATACCGCACACAGGCAGCCGTAACTTCACAGGGATGGTATGCGCGCAGCATATGAAGGTCGGCCTTGGCGCTGCGGTTGATTTCCTTCTCCTCGACGGTGATGAGCCACCCATCCTCGTCCTCGCGCATCTCCGACCAGCTGCGATAAAAGAACTTGAGCATCTCGCGCAAACGGTGCTGCTTGGCACCCCCCACGCGCATGTCCTCAAAGAAAAAGTCCTGCTCGTAGGCATTGAGCACATGAGCCTCACGGCCCGTAAACTCCTGTGCCGCGTCGCTTGCGAGCACCTCGAGCGCCCAAGTCACGGGAGTCGCGACGCGAACGCCTTTGACTCCTGCCCCCTCCAAGCGCTCCTCGAGCGTTGCGGCTGCGCTTTTGCTCGCCGCAAACATCAGGATGTCGCCAGGCTTCTCACCTGCATCGACGAGAGCCTTGCACTCCTCCACCAGCTTTTGAGTCTTTCCGGTGCCGGTGACACCGCAATACGCGCGTGCCTGCACGCCGTCTTGAATGAATCGCATCGTTTCCGCTCCTTGACCGCTCCTTGGGCAATACCGTGCGCCGCAGGCTCGTTGGGGACGGGATGACTCTCCCCATGTGCCCAATTGCCGAGCCACCCCGCCCTCGGCGAGCCTGCGGTACGTCAACCTGCGTCGAAAGCCCCGGGGCTGTTAGGCCTTCTCAGCAGCAGGCTCCGCCTCGACGTCCTCGATCTCGTCCTCAATGCCCAGGACGTTCTTGAGAAGGTCGAAATCGCTCTCAAGGAAGCCGTCGGTGTAATCGGCCAGGCCTTTGTAGAAATCGGTGCGGGCAAACTTACGCATGTCCGAGGTCATCATGCCCGTCCAAGCATAGAGGTGATCGGCCAGGAAGTTGTGCTGGGTGAGCAGCAGGGATGCAACCTTGTCCTCCACGCCCTCACGGCAGGCATCAGCGGTGCGCTTGGCCATGGCGGCCATGAACTCGCACTCCATGGCGATATGGTCCTCGGACTCCTTCCAGGTCTTGGCCTTGTCGAGTGCCTGGCTGCGATAGATAGCGAGCACTTCGTCGCGCGCCTCCTGCATCATGAGACGCTTCGGGGAGGTGTAGACGCTCTCATACGGATAGGCAGCGCTGAAGGCGTCCATGCCGCTTCCGATGAACGCATGCACGTAGTCAACCGCGAGCTCCTGCAGCGTACCCGACCAGATGTTGCTCAGGTAGGTTGCCATGAGGTGGTTGCCCTCGTCGATAAGCACGCTGCCCGAATGCACGGGGAAGGCGGTCTTGCGCAGCTGCTCGAGCAGCTCGTCGTCTACCTCCTTGGCATACAGGCGGCTAAGCAGCCCATACGCCTTGGCACGGGACTCGTTGGTCTGAGCAAACTCGTCAAGCGTAATCTTTTCGGTGGTGTTGGCGGTATCCATGGTGGGGTCTCCTAGATATCTTGGGTGATGTATTGAACGCAGCTGTGAGGCTCAGGGCTGATTTAGGCTTCGACACCTTCGAGCTCGAGGGACTCGATGGCCTTGTATCCCAGCTCGGTCGTGAACCAATTGTGCTTCCAAGAAAGCGCGTCGCACTCGCCCAGGATGTTGAAGAAATGCGCGGCCCAAAAGCGAGGCTCCTGCAGCAGCGGGTCGGAGTCCACAAGGTCGCCGAGCTGCTTGGCGCTCTTGCCGCCTTCCTCGGTGCAAGCCTTGAGAATGCGCAGGTAGATAGGCTTGTAGATGCCATCGCGATCAAAAATGGCGCTCAGGCGCTCCATGGGCTTGTCGGCCTCAAGCTGCTCGAGACCGGCCTGTGTGGTCTGGTAGCGCACAATGACGCGCTCGGCGGGCTTCATGCACTCCACGCCGTCGACCACAACGACCTCGGGAGCCTGGGCCTCAGTCTCGGTGATCTTCTCAAGAG
>JAHZHK010000082.1:9988-12585 GCA_019420325.1 Coriobacteriaceae bacterium
CGTCGAACACAGAGGCGCACGCGGCTTGCAGTTCGTCGGCGCGAGTGTTCACATCCTCGACGAGGACGGGCTCACGGCAAAAATCAAGAAGCGAAAGGAGAATCTTGCGACGGGTCTTCATGCGGTCAAACAACTCGGCGGTGCGCACCTGCGCAGGGCGGTCGTCTACCTTGATCTTGGGAGCATGGTCCTCGTTGGGGTCGCCCATATAAGGCAGGACTTCCTCCTCGGCGGGGGCATTCTCTCGCTCGGCGTCAGCAGCTTCGAACAAATCGGGGTTGATAGGCTCAAGCTTCATTGTTCTCTCCTTTTTATATATATGTCTATATGCATCAAAACGATTGCATCAGGGAAGACCCAACAGGCGCGGGGCATATGCGACTGGCGGCGGGCCGTCACAGCGCCTAGGCGAAATTGACCTGGTTGGCACCGACAAGCAGCTTGCGCATCTTGTTGACCACGGTACTGGGCTTTCCCACCACAATCTCGGGTACAGGCATCTCATAACGCTCAGAGTAGCCACCCACAAGGTCGGGCGCAAAGATGTCTTCAGAAAGCGAAATTGTCTGCTTGGGGCACGCCGTCTCGCAGCAGCGGCACTTCACGCACTTGGCGGGTGTGTGGATGATGCCGATGGTCTTGCCGCCATCCTCATCGAACTTCACCAGGGCGCCGGTGGGGCAAAAGACCGTGCACAGCCTGCACGACTGGCAGTGCGTGGTATCAAGCGTCACATGGCCCCAAAGCCTCGTGTTCACGGTCTGCTCGGAAGGCTCGCCCAGCGAGTTGAGCGTGCGCAGCAGACGCCCTCGGCGATTAGGGACCTGTTGGGGCAGCTTGCCTTGGGCATCAAGCTTCATGGGCTTGTATGCCTCAGGGTCTACCTGCAGGTCGATTGAGGCATTCTCTTGACGCGTGACGAGACGTTCCTCGTCCACGAACTCCTCGGTCACAACCTCCTCGGGCAGATGGGCCTGAATCGTGACCTCAAGCGCGGCACCCCAAGCTTCCAGCAGCTCACAGGCACCGCTTACCACCTGGGCAATAAGTGCATCCTCGCCCGCAGCAGCGTCGCGGGTGTCCACAAATGTGAGACTTTGGGCACCACAGGCTGCCAGCGTCACTATCATCGACTCGTCAAAGCGCGAGAGCGTTGCCACCTCTGTGACCTTGGCGGGGTCATAGTGGCCAAAAACATGGTCGAGCGCTGCGGTGGAAGCGACCACCACGCGGTCATCATTGGCACTGCCGGCCTTTACGCAGCGCTCGAGCAATTCGCGGTCGTCAGGACCCTGCGCAACAAGAGCGCAGGTAGGACACGCCGTGGCGCATGCACCGCAACCCGTGCAGAGACTGGGATCGCTTGCAATCATGCCGTCTGCGACAACGGAAAGGGCACCGTTGGGACAAGCCGCCGCGCAAGCTCCGCAGCGGGCGTTGCGGTTGCGGACCTCAATGCAGCGAATGGGAAAAACCTGTAGGTACGGACTTTCGAGAACATCGAGTACCCCCAGCGCGTTCTTTCGATCGGTCATGGGAGTCTTCCTTTCAAATGCGGGCACAGTATGGGGACGGAATATGGGACGCGGGGACGCCCCACTCCCGGGCGAAAGCCCTCGTTGAAGCGCGGTTGGGGCAAGGGGGATGCGAGCCGCGCTTCAATAAGGGCTTTCGCCTGCCGACGCATCCGATCTACACGGATGCGCCGGCATGCTGGCAATCCAGTGATTCAGGAATTGCCTGAGGCAAAAGCAAGCGAGGCGGGCAGGTATGAGGGTGGTTAACCCGCCTCGCTTATACACAAAACTCTTAGAGGTCGGCGACTGCAGCCGCAGCCTCTGCGATGCCTTCCTCAACGTCGGTCAGAGGATAGGTAACGCCCTGCTTGGTCGCGGTGTGAGCGGGATCGAGCGAGTTGTCGAGAACGTCGCCGTACCACTTGTGATCGCGCAGGATGTAGGCAAAGCTCGGGCCGTTGCCTGCATCGGGCAGGTGATAGACCTGGTCGTCCGTGAAGGGCTCGATGAAGTCCATCATGCGGCGACGCTCGCCGGTCCACTCGCCGTCCGTCTCATGGGCACCCACGAAGCTGTCGTAGCCCTCGTCGATGTCGCCGACCCAGCGGGCGTTGCCGCTGCACTGGGAGACGCACTGGGGCACGCCGTCCTCGTCGATGTTGTCCTTGCACATCGTGCACTTCTTGGCGGTGTTGTCTTCCTCGCTGATGTAACGGACACCATAAGGGCAGGCAGACAGGCATGCGCCGCAACCGATGCACTGCTCGGGGTCAATCTGGATGGTGCCGTCCTCAGTCTTGACGGAAGCACCCGTGGGGCACACGGTGACGCACTCGGGGTTAGCGCAGTGCTGGCAGGTGACCGGCAGGAAGTACATGTAGACGTCGGGGTAGTCGGCGCCTTCGTACTCGGGGTTGGGTCCGACGCGAACCACGCGGTTCCAGAACTCGCCAATCGGCACCCCGTTGAGGCCCTTGCATGCAACGCTGCAGGCCAGGCAGCCTACGCAGCGGTTAAGATCGGTGATAATTGCCTTCTGCATTGCTTACTCCCTACCCTCATAGGTGGGCAACCATTCCT
>JAHZHK010000083.1 GCA_019420325.1 Coriobacteriaceae bacterium
CGGCTACGACGGCGAGATCAAGATCGTCGAGGACGACGGCAAGCTGGTGTGGGAGTGCCCCAAGTGCGGCAACCGTGACCAGGCAAAGCTGAACGTCGCCCGTCGTACCTGCGGTTATATCGGTACCCAGTTCTGGAACCAGGGTCGCACGGAGGAGATCAAGGACAGGGTGCTTCACCTGTAAGTGCTCCCGTGGGCCTCAGGGCTTTATCCCGTGCTCAAACAGTCCTCGCGGCGCAAAGCGCCGCTGCGGAACTGCGCCGGGACAAAGTCCTGAGGCCTTGCGCGTCTTTTGGCGACAGCGCATAAGGGGCAAAAAGATCTAAGACCCCCAAGCAACCTGCTGGATGAGTTTCCGTAGTTAGCGAGCACAGGCTCGGGATAAGGTTCTGGCGCAGTTCCGCAGCCGCCGTTAGGCGGCGAGGACTGTCTGAGCACAGAACCTTATCCCGAGCCCTCGAAAGGACGACTGTATGAACTACGCCAACATCAAGTATTGCGACATCGCCAATGGCCCCGGTGTGCGTACGACGCTCTTTGTCTCGGGGTGCCGGGTGCATTGCCCAGGGTGCTTCAACGAGGTGGCGTGGGACTTTTGTTCGGGCGAGGTGTTTGACGACGCGGTGGCGCAGCACATCTGGGACAGCCTGGAGGCGCCATGGGTGGAAGGCATCACGGTGCTGGGAGGGGAGCCCTTTGAGCCTGAGAACCAGGCGGCGCTGCGGCCGTTCCTCGAGGAGACGCGTCGTCGTTTCCCCGCCAAGAGCATCTGGTGCTTCACGGGATACCTACTTGACCGCGACATCCTGCCTGTGGGTGGTCGCAAACGCACGCCTGATACCGATGGCCTGCTCGCATGCCTTGACGTGCTGGTAGACGGGCCTTTCCTGCAGGCCGAGTACGACATCTCCCTGCGCTTCCGCGGCTCTGCCAACCAGCGCATCATCGACGTGCCTGCTACCCTCGCTGCCTATCAAGCAGCTTTCTCCCACAACGAAGACCTCGCCGCCTTCTCGCCTGTCATCTGGCACGACCAGAAGCTCTACGAGACCCGCGGACTGTAGTCACGCAACACGTCACGTCAGGCAATTAACTCGGTTCCTCCCGACTCGGGTAAAACCGAGTTAAAACTCGGATATGTCGTTTGAGCAGGATGCCCTCCTCGGAGGGCATCCTGCTTTTCTATGCGGCGTGCAGCTACGAGACGGCCACTTCTGCCTGGACTCCCTGTGTCAGGCGTTCTTCGACTCGGGTGAGCCTGCGGCGCCAGCCACCGCGCAGGTAGTAGATCAGGCTCACAAGGCCCGTTGTGGTCCAAGACACGGGGTAGGCCATGGCCACGCCGAGGGCGCCGGGCATGAAGGTGCTGGCCCCGAAGATCCACGCCACGCGCAGCAGGCACACGCCCACGACAATGATGAGCATGGGTTTGAGCGTCTCGCCCGTGCCGCGCACCGCGCTTGTAAGCACTTGGGCGAAGATGAAGGGGAAGTATCCCGGCACAAGCATGTACAAAAACGTGAGCGTGTCGGGCAGAAGGCTCGCGTCCGAGGTGAAGATGCCTGAAATTTGGGGTGCGAACATCAGGATGAGTGCTGCAAGCGGCAGGGTGAAGGCGAAGCACATTCCCAGCGTTACCCACACGCTGCGCTTGGCGCGCGCTATGTCGCCGGCGCCATAGCACTGCCCCATGAAGGTCGTGGCCCCCAGGGAGAAGGCGTCCAGGACGAGCCACAACGCCATGTTGCACTTGCCGCACACGGCAAACGCCGACACGATGTGGGTCCCGCACGCGTTCACGCCTGTCTGGATGACCATGTTGCTGATGGAGAACATGCTCATCTGGATGCCCGTGGGCAGGCCGATGCCCACGACCTTGCCGAGCATTCTGCGCGAGAAGCCGATGCGGCGCAGCTCAACGTGGTAGGCCTCTTGCGAACGGACGAGCGTTACCATGACGAGTATGCCGCTGACGGCGATGGCAATCACCGTTGCGCTTGCAGACCCAGCCACGCCCCATCCGAGCACGATGACGAAGAGCACCTCGAGGGTGATGTTGACGAGCGAGCAGGCGATGAGGAAGTAGAAGGGCCGCTTCGAGTCACCCACGGAGCGCAGGATGGACGCGCCCATGTTGTACATCATCATGAACGTCATACCGATGAGCTGGATGCGGACAAAGGTGAGCGCGTATTCCATGTTTTCCGGCGGCGTTTGCATGAGTCGCAAGAGCGGCTCAGCCAGAGGCAGCCCTACGACCGTGATGAGCAGGCCCACTGCCAGGGCGAACGCGAGGGCGGTGTGCACGGCCTCGTTCACGCGCTTCTTGTCGCCGGCTCCCCAGTATTGGCTGATGATGATGGTCGCGCCTGTTGACAGACCAACGAAGAAGTCGATGAACAGGCTGAGCAGGGGCTGGGTCGAGTCGACCGCACCCAGGGCGGCCGAGCCCACGGCATGTCCCACCACGGCGGCGTCCACGTAGTAATAGAGCTGCTGGAACAGGTTACCGCCCATGATGGGCAAAACGAAGAGCAGGACTTTCTTCCATACCGGACCGTGCAGGATGTCGAGGGCTTCCTTCTCGCCGCCCCTCTTGGGCCACGTCTTCTTCGCCATGACTTATCCCACGCTTACCTCTCCGGCCAGGACGCGCAGGTAGTCGGCGCGGTTTGCCTTGAGGAGCCGGGGGATGGGGAGCTCGTAGGGGCAGCGCGTCATGCACAGGCCACATTCCACGCAGGAGTCGACCCTGGCCATCTCGGCCTGCCAGTGCTCGGAGAGCCATGCCTGGGAGGGCGCGCGGCGCAGCATCAGGCTCATGCGGGCGCACTGGTTGATGGCGATGTGCATGGGGCACGGCATGCAGTAGCCGCAGCCGCGGCAGAAGTTGCCCGTGAGCTCGGCGCGCTCCCGTTCGATGAAGGTGAGCGTCTCTTCGTCGAGGGCGGGCGTGTCCTGGCCCATGTAGGAGAGCCACTCGTCGAGTTCGGATTCCTTTTGCACGCCCCAGATGGGCACGACGTTGTCGAACTTGGTCATGTAGGCCATGCAGGCGCGGGAGTTGTGCAGCAGGCCTCCTGCCAGGCCTTTCATGGCGATGAAGCCCATGTTCGCCTCGGTGCAGGCCTCAACGAGCGCCTCTTCGCGAGGAGTCGCCAGGTAGGAGAGGGGGAACTGCAGCGTCTCGTACAGGCCGCTCGCCACGGCGTCCTCGGCCACGCCGATCTTGTGCGCGGTGATGGCGATGTGGCCGACCTTGCCCTGGCGCTTGAACTCCTGCATCGCCTCGTACATGCCTGTGCCGTCGCCGGGGCGGTATACTCGGTCGGCGCAATGGAACTGGTAGATGTCCACGTGGTCGGTCTTGAGCAGGCGCAGCGAGGTCTCGAGGTCGGAGGCGAGGGACTCGGGGTCCTTTGCGCCCGACTTGGTGGCGATGGTCACACGGTCGCGCATGCCTTCGAAGGCGATGCCCACCTTCTCCTCGGAGTCGGAGTAGGCGCGCGCGGTGTCGAAAAAGGTCATGCCGCCCTCGTAGGCGCGATGCAACAGCCTGACGGCCTCGTCGGTTGAGATGCGCTGGATGGGAAGGGCGCCGAAGGCGTTCTGCGGCGTCGTGATGCCGGTTGAGCCAAGCGTGATGGTCTTCATGGTGGGTTCCTCTCCCCAGCCCCAATACATATACATAAAAGGGTACCATCTGGGGGCTTGAATGTACGCGGGCAAACGGGAGGTGTGGCACTTGGCAAGGGGAACGGCGCGGCGCATGTCGGCGTTTGAGGTCGCAACATATGGCTTGCTTGCCGCCGTGGCGCTCATCTTCGGCTACGTCGAGGCACTCTTTCCGCTGCCATTGCCTGTGCCGGGCATCAAACTCGGCCTGGGCAACATCGTAGTGCTCTTTGCGCTGGCGGGCTTTGGTTGGCGGGCAGGTCTTGCCATCGCCCTCGTGAAGGTCGTGGTGTCGGCGCTGCTCTTCGGTAACCCCATGGTTCTTATGTACAGTGCGGGTGGTGCGGCGTTGAGCTTTGCGGCCATGTGGGTGGCGCTGCATTGGAGCCGCCTGAGCATCGTGGGCGTGTCCATGGTGGGCGGCGTCTTCCACATGGTGGGCCAGCTTGCGGTGGTCGCCTTTACGTTCTCGCCGTATGTCGCCCTGGTCTACCTGCCTGTTTTGATGATTTCTGGCCTTGTGACGGGTTTGCTCACGGGCTATGTGTGTCGCCTGGTGATACGCACCACGGCCAAGTCGAATCTCTTCAAGAGCCGTGCGCGCGAGCTTGCGCGGCGACAGGGCGCAGCGAAGGCACCCCGTGCCTGTGAGGCAATGTCCGCCACGGAGAGTACCGCCAAATCAGCCTCTGTTTGTGAGACGGCGCTAGTCACAAAGGGCGCTGTCAGACCGCCCTCCGTCTGTGGAGCGGCGCTTGGCACAGAGAGCACCGCCAAGCCGGCCCCTGTTTGTGAGACGGCGCTAGCCACAGAGAGCACCGCCGAGCCGGCCGCTGTCTGCGGGGCGGCGTCTGATGCGTGCGAGGTGGCGCCTGCCGCAAAGTGTGCAGACGTCTCTGCGCCGTGCGCGGCACCTGAAACCGACGAGTCGAACGACCAGTTTGAAACGAGTGAATCCCATGTTTAACGCAAAAAAGACCTCTCAAGCTTCGCTGGGCCCGCGCATCGACCGACGTGCCTTCTGCGGCATGGCGCTCATGGGCGGGCTTGGCCTCATCGGCCTGGCCGGTGGCCGTCTGGCCGACGCCGCAGAAAGTTCCGACAAGCAGAGCGGCGCCGCCACCGCTGAAGCGCAGGCCGAGCCTGTCAAGGCTTCGACGTTTGCCTTCAACACGCTTGTGAACATTACGGCATATGGTGTGGATGCCGACGTGGTCGCTTCGTGCATCAAAGACTGTGCGATGTACGAGGACCTTTTCTCTGCCCGCAAAGAGGGTGCCGAGATCGTGCGCATCAACGAGGCGGGCGGCGAGCCTGTGGAGGTAAGCGCCGACACGGCAGACCTCATCGCCGCCGGTCTTGAGTACGGCCGCCAGACCGATGGAGCCTTCGACATCACCATTGGCTCGGTGAGCCTGCTGTGGGACTTCATCAACGCCGTGAAGCCCACCGACGAGGAAATCGCCGAAGGCCTCAAGCATATCGACTACACCCAGGTTGTGCTCGATGGCACGACGGTCACCATGGGCGACCCCGAGGCGCGCCTCGATTTGGGCGGCATCGCCAAGGGCTGGATCGCCGCGCACCTGGTAGACAAGCTTGAGCAGGCGGGATGCACGTCGGGTCTGGTGGACCTGGGCACCTCGAGCGTCTATGCCATCGGTTCCAAGCCCGACGGAAGCCCCTGGCGCGTGGGCCTGCGCGACCCCAAGGACTCGATGAGCTCGCTTGCCGGCGTGGTGGAGATTTGCGACGAGGCCATCACCTCGAGCGGCCTGTACGACCAGGAGTTCGAGCTCGACGGGCAGAAGTACTGGCATATCCTCGATCCGAAGACCGGCTATCCGGCTCAGACGGACATGCTCGGTGTCACGCTCATCGGTACCGATCCCATGCAGGGCGATGCCCTGTCCACCACCCTGTCGGTCATGGGCATCGAGGAGGGCTCGGCCTGGATCGAGAAGAACCATCCCGAGGTTGCCGCCATGTTCGTGGACCAGTCCGATGAGGCGACGTTCGCCAATGGGTTTGAATCGCACGGCTACATGGCCGTTAAAAATACGAAGTAGGACGCGATGAAGACGAGCGAGGCACAGCGCAGGGCTTGGGACGGTGGCCGCAGCGGACGGCCTGCTCCGGCGTTTGACGACGCCGCCCATGGGTCGCGCGGGTGGGGCATTCGCCCGGCCGACGTGGCCGTGGGAGCGACGACGCTATTTGCCGCGCTTGGCGTGTGCTGTGTGCTGTGGTTTGGCTTCGGTGTGCAGGGCGTGCCGGGAGTCTCGCTGGGCGAGGGGAGCGGTGCCGAAGTGGGCGCTGGCGCTTCCGAAGTCGCTTCGGGGACCAAATCGACTGACGCGGGCGCGGCGGGCTACCTGGATACTCAGGCGTCCAACCTCGATGCCGGCGGCCCAAACGTTCAACCATCTGGTCTCGGCGCTGCTGGCTCTGACGCCCAGTCGCTCAACCTCGATGCCGGAGGCCCGAAGGCACAGGCGTCTGTTCCCGATGCCGGAGGCTCGCCCGCAGCCTCGGGCCAGGGTTCTGCGGACTTGGGCATCGACGCGGGTTCAACGTACACTGCCTCAGATACCGGCGATACCGTTGCCACGCTTTATGCCGTCATCCAAAACTCCGACGGCTTCTACCAGGTGCTTCCCCTTGGCGAAGACACGACCGTCACAGTCGCGGGTTCTTTGGGAACCAACATCATCGAGGTGGCCGACGGACGGGTGCGCTGCCTTGAGTCTGACTGCTCGAATCAGACGTGCGTGAAGCAGGGCTGGGTGTCCGGGCTCGGTCAGACCGTTGTGTGCCTGCCCCACAAGCTCATTGTGCAGCTGGTTGCCGACCCGGCAGATGCCGTGCCGCTGAGCTAAGGACGAGCCGCGCACGAATGGGCGGGCGCGGCTATTACGAGCCGCGCACTTGCGACATCCCGATAACGAAAAACGCCAAAAGTATGCGTTATAACTTTCACCAACGCGAATCAAGCCGCTTCCGTTTTCCAGTCGACGGCATCGTCGCAGGTAGATGAGGCGGCTGTTTTCTGGTGCAAGAGCCCATTCCTCCCCACGGGCGGTATAACGCATACTTTTGCCGATTTCGGGGCACGGGGCCAGGGAAGGACGTTGAAAGCGCGGCGGAGTGGGACCCTCAGGGCTTGCTGACATCCCGAAAACGAAAAACGCCCGCGATGCGCGGGGCATCTCGGGCGTTTGAAAGTCGAACTGGTGCGCCGTCAGGGATTCGAACCCTGGACCTTGGGATTAAGAGTCCCCTGCTCTGGCCAGCTGAGCTAACGGCGCGCAGCGAAGAAGTACTGTACTCTTCAGAGCGTCGTGAGGCAAGCACAAACTTCCATTTTTGTGCATCTTCGCGAGATGCACAAATTTGCACCTACTCCGTGCGGTCTGTGTCCGCCCCTTCGACAACCTCGGTGCCCTTGCACAGACGTCCCTTGCCCGCAACCCAGCGATCGAGCGTGGCAAGGATGCCGGGCAGGAACACGAGGATGAGCGCGATGGTGCACGCCGCGCCCAGCGAGAGGGTCTGGCAGATCTGCCCGATGGTGGGATCGCTGCCGAACATAGCGATGGCACCGCATACAAGCACGATGATGAGGCCGCTCGTCATGACGGTGTGGATGGAGCGCACGTATGCGCTCTCGAGGGCGGGCGCTACGCCCATGCGCGCGCGGGCGTCACGGTAGTTGCTCGTAAAGAGGATGCCGTAGTCCACTGTGGCACCCATGAGGATGCACTGTACGATGAGAAGCGCCAGGTAGTAGATGCTATAGCCCTGCAGGCCCGTGGCCAGCACGGTGAGGTACACGCCGCATTGCACGATGAGCACGAGAAGCGCAGGGATGAGCAGGTTGCGGAAGGTGAGGGCCACCACGAGGTAGATTGCGCCTGCGGTGAGCAGCGTGATGAGCGTGAGCTCGTCATGGAAGCCCCTGCTCATCTCCCAGGCCATGGGACCGTCGCCCACCAGGTGGTATTCGCCCTTGAGGTTGCTCGCACACCAGGCGTCGAGCTCGTCGAGGAAGTTGAACATCTCCTGCGAGCCTGCCTCGCCGGCAAACGTCACGGCCATGATGGAGGCGTGTTCGCCGTGCAGCTTTGCCTCGCCGTCCTCGATCTGCGCGGCCATCTCGTCGACGGCCACCTTTTGCGCATCGTCGGCCATGGTGGAGAATGCCTTGCTCGGCAGAAGCTTTTCCTGCACGAAGCCCAAAAACTCCGGGATGGTGAGGCGCACGTCTTCGGGGGCGTCGGCCTTGTAGAGCTTGAGCAGGGCAAGCTTGCTCATGGAGTCGATGTCCTCGCCTGAGGCGTACAGCGAGTACACGATGTTGATGGTGCTCGAGTCCATGCCGAGGTCGCCAGCCTGATCGCCGTACTCCTTCATGACCTGCTGAAGCTCACTTGCGCTGTATGCGCGCCCGAGCGTGTTGCCCCAGGCATTGACCGCCTCGACGCCCTGCGCACCCTCAATCTCGTCGATGTGTGCGGCGACGTCGTCCTCGTCGTCGTTGGAGTAGACGAGTACGACGGTGCTTGTGCGGGGGAATATTTGCGCGATGGGGTCTTCCTTGGCGAGCGTGTAGGAGACGCCCGTGTTTGCCTGAGCGATATATGCCACGGCGAACAGGAGCGCGAACGCCACGCAGGCCACATAGCGGGCACGCATGCTGAAGCGGGCCAGGCCGGCCATCGCGCGCTCGGGATGCAGCGTGGGTTTGGCCGTGGCGCGGATGGCGCGGTCGCAGCCCAGGATAAGCGCGGGCAGAATGGTGAACACGCACACGAGGCTGCAGATGACGCCCTTTGCGAGCACGATGCCCAGGTCGGCACCGATCTTGAAGCTCATGAAGACGAGCGCGAGCAGGCCCACGAACGTGGTGAGCGAGCTGGAGGTGATTGCCGAGAACGCGCCTGTCACCGCGCGGCGCATAGCGGCGTCGCGCTGATCGGCGCTGGGTCGGTCGGCTCCCTCGGGCGCGTTTTCCAGGGCGAGTTCCTGGCGGTAGCGGTTCATGAGGATGATGGAGTAGTCCATGGAGAGCACGAGCTGCAGCAGGGCCGCGATGCACATGGTGACGGAGGAGACTTCGCCCATGACGATGTTGCTGCCCAGGTTGATGCCCACGGCGCAGCCGATTGTTACGAGGAAGAGCAACGACTCAAGCACCGAGGGGCACATGGCCAGCAGAATCAGGAAGAGCAGGCTCAGCGCCAAGACGAGCGTCTGGAGGGGGATGTCGCTGGAGTTGGCGTCATCGTCGGCGATGAGCGTGGTGGCCTGTGGGTACGTGCTCGCCACGAGGTCGGCAATCGCCGACTCAAGGCCGCGCTGCTCCGCGCTTCGGTAATCGTAGTCCATGGCCACGACGTAGAGTGCCTTGTCGTCTTGGTTGTAGGCGGCATCGCCCGCTACGTGCGTCACCGCCTCGACGCCTTCGAGCTCGTCCAATTTGTCCGCGAGGGAGGCACGCTCGTCGTCATCAAGCCCGCTCACCATCACGCGCAGCGTGTGCGTGGAGACGGCGTCGGGCACCTCTGCTTCCATGAGTTCCACGCCTGCCTTCATCGACGAGCCATCGGGCAGGTACTTGGTCATGTCGGTGTTGACGTGCACGCCCAGCATAAGCAGGCTCACGACTGTCGTGAGAACAACCATGAAGACCAGCACGGCCTTCCTGCGCTTGACGATGAACCCGGCGAGCTTGTCCTTCATGGCCGTTCTCCATCCTTTTAGCTATGCGCCTTTTTATGCCTGGCGCGTGCGATGCGTGATACGGTCATTCTTGCACATACCAGGCCGTGTTAAGCTGTGTCGTGCAAACAATTCGTTTCGAAACTGACCTAAGGAGTGCTCATGAAGGACGAGAACTGCATCTTCTGCAAGATCGCTGCCGGCGAGATCCCCACCAAAAAGGTCTACGAGGACGATTACGTCATTGCGTTCGATGACCTCGAGCCCCTCATGCCCGTCCACACGCTCATCATCCCCAAGGATCACTACGCCAACATCGGCGACAACGTGCCCGAGGAGACGCTGGGTCATGTCTTTGGCGCCGTGCGCAAGGTGGCTGAGATCAAGGGCCTCAAGAACGGCTACCGCCTCATGGTGAACACCGGCGAGGACGCCTCCCAGAGCGTGCAGCACTTCCACGTGCACATGCTCGGCGGCGGCTGGATGCCCCGTCCCAACGACCAGGACTGGGGTCCCAACGCCACCAACGTTGCCCACCTCAAGGAACAGCAGGGCGAGTAGCATGGGTGAGATTCTCGATTTCAAGGGCCCGAAGACGACGGTCGCGTTTCCCGAGTTCTCGAACCCCGCCGCCGACAACGAGTGCGAGCTTGAGTACGATCCCAAGCCCGGCAGTGTTGGCGTGCTCGTGACCACAGACTCCCAGGGCGTGGCGCATTTCACGGTGACCGCGCCTGCCGAGGAGGTCGGCGAGGCCATCAAGCAGGCAAAGGACGGCCTGGCCGCCTCGTTTGGCGTGCCTGCCGACGCGACCACGCTCGAGGCGATCCGCACGCAGATGGGCGAGGGCACCTTCGATGCTTTCATCACGACGTTTGTGCAGCGTCACTTCTTCGCCAAGGCCTTGCTGCGCACCTCCGTCCTGCCGTTCCTCGATCCCGACCACCTGACGAGCGAGCCCCCGGTGGAGGGTCAGGACTACGTGTTCAAGATGGAGTGCCTGCTGCGCCCCTCCTACGAGCTCTCCTCGTACGAGCCCGTGAGCGTGAAGGTTCCCGAGAAGCAGGCCGTGACCTCCAAGGACGTGACGGCCTACCTCGACAACATGTCCAAAGAGCTTGCCACCTGGGAGAACGACCCGTCTGCCACGCAGGTTGAGCGCGGCAGCCACGTGAGTCTCAACCTCGACTCCACGCTCGATGGCAAGCCCTTCCCGCAGCTTACCGGCCGCCATGTTCCCTACCTGGTGGGTTCCGGCCAGCTGGGCGACGAGTTTGACGACCAGCTCGTGGGCATGGCCCCGCGCGAGCGCAAGGAGTACGGCCTGTCGCTTCCCATGCCTGCCGAGGACGGCTCCGTCAACTACCAGGTCGTGCAGGTCAAGGTGCAGATCGACGAGATCCAGCACAGTGTGCCGGCCGTCATCGACGATGGCTGGGTGATGAAGAACCTGCCCGAGGCCCAAACGCTTCTTGGCCTTCGTAGCAAGGTCCGCACGATGCTCGAGCGTCAGGCCGACGCCGCTCAGCATGCCCAGCTCCTCGAGCTCACGGCCGCCGAGCTGGCGACGCGTCTGCAGGGTGAGCCCGACGAGCGCTATGTGGCCAAGATGCGCGACGAGCTGCTCTCCGAGACGATGCAGCGCCTGCAGATGCAGGGCCTTACGCTTGACGACGTGTTTGCCCAGCCCGGTTTCGACCACGAGGCTTGGGAGGCCGACCTCAACACCCAGGCCACAGACGCCCTACGTCGCGGCCTGGCGCTCGACTCTCTGGCCGACCACCTCGACATCCAGCTTGACGAGAAGGACATCTCCGCCGTGGTGAGCCAGATGGCTCCCGGCCATGAGCAGGAGGCCTACCAGGGCCTTCTCGACTCGGGCCAGATGCCCAAGATGTGCGAGATGGCGCTGCGCATGCGCGCCAACGAGTGGCTTGTCGACCACCTGCCCAAGACGGTTGCCTCCACCGGCTCGGTCATCCTGGGCGGCGGAGATGCGCGCCCGCGCACTGACCGTCCGGCCGGCGACGGCCCCAAGCTCACGCTGCTCTAGGCTGTAGCGCTGTCAGACATGTGTACGAGAGAGGGGGTCGTCCTTGCGGACGGCCCCCTCTTTGTTTCGTGCGTTGTTGGAGGAGCGAGTGCCAGCGCGGGTGCTGGCACTCGCTCCACCCTTAGTCGCCGATGGCGTCGGGGTTGGAGCGCGCGGAGGTCCTTATCTGCTCAGGCTCGAGCTCGCCGAAGTTGGCGTCGCGGTCGTCGATGTCCACGTAGTCGCGACGCTGGATGACGCTCTTGTAGGCGGGGCGGATGATGCGCTTGCCGCTCTCGAGCTCTTCGAAGCGGTGTGCAGCCCAGCCTGCCATGCGCGCCGTGGCGAACATGGGCGTGCACAGGTCAACCGGGATGCCGAGCATGTTGTACACGAAGCCCGTGTACAGGTCGATGTTGGCGCACAGGACCTTGCGTGTGCCCTTCTCCTCGGCCATGACCTGCGGCGTCATGCGCTCGATGTTCTCGAGGAGCTTGAGCTCGCGCTCGAACTCGGTGCCCTTGGCCAGACGCGAGGCGTACTTGTGGCAGATTATGGCGCGCGGGTCGGAGAGCGTATAGACCGCGTGGCCCATGCCGTAGACCAGGCCCGTGCCGTCGCCGGCCTGCTTGCGCACGATGCGGCGCAGGTAGTCGGCAACCTGGCCCTCGTCGGTCCAGTCATCTACGTGGCTCTCGATGTCGAGACACATTTCGCGCACCTTGCGATTGGCGCCGCCGTGCTTGGGGCCCTTGAGCGAGCCGATGGCGCCGGCGTAGGCCGAGTAAGCGTCGGTGCCGCTGGAGGTGAGCACACGGCAGGTGAACGTGGAGTTGTTGCCGCCGCCGTGCTCGGCATGCAGCATGAGCATGACGTCGAGCATGTGTGCCTC
>JAHZHK010000084.1 GCA_019420325.1 Coriobacteriaceae bacterium
GTAGGCGTTGGCATCGAGCCTGTGGCCGACAATGCCGCCCAATGCCTGGGCGATCTGTGCGGCCGTGTAGTTGCGCCTGGTGTCAAGCTGCATCAGGCGCATGACGAGCAAGGCGATGTGGCAAATAAGGAAGCCTCTGTTAGACCACCGTTGACATAAGTGTCCGCCCCTACCTGTAGGATGCCCCCGTCAGTCAAGGAAGGGGCGGGGACGGGATGCTCAAGGAGATGCTGGACGGGATAGAATCCACACCGCCGCCGCCACCATAACGCCGGTAGCGAAACCCGCGAGTATTTTCCACAGCTCTGCTGAGGCGCCCGGCACCATGCAACCGAACGCCTCACCGTCAGAGCGATGCCTATAAGTTATCATAGGTTTACTGTTACGGGATGGCACTAGTGCCCACGTTTTAGATCTTAGCCTCCTTCTATGCGAACAGCAACAATCCCACGTGATATGCAGCGCATCCCAAGAGCAACGACGAGCATATGTAAAACACGCCCGTGATAGCCACCCACTTGGGCGAATGCGATTCTGCTACAGTCATGGAACAGCTTGCGGCGCACGGCATGTTGAACGTGAACGCAAAGATGAACGCAAGCGCCTCGGGGGCGGATATATGCGCAGCAATGATTTCGCCGATATTGGGAGCAATAGCCGCGGTTCCGGTTACGGCGCCAACGATTGCCGCATTGGGTGTGGTCGACCCGGCAAACACGGCAGACAATACGCCAACTGCCGATTCCTTGATAGCCAGCGCACAAAACCACGCCGTGAACGTTTCCCAACCCATGCCGAAAATGCGCGTAAAGGGTTCGATTGCCATGCCTATGGCATAGAGAGCGGAATCTTCCATGTTGCCGCTTGCCGTGTACGTCAAAAGCCAAATGACCAGCGTGAAAAGCGCCACAATCTTGAAAGCGCGACGGAACATGCTCCAGCTTTTCAGCAGCGCCCCACGCAAAACGTTTTTCATGCGGGGCTTATGATAGGGAGGAAGCTCCATCACCAAGCCTGCACGAGCGTCCTTCGGAGCAAGTTTTGGCCCGAAAATTTTACCGACAACCCACATCATGAACAGGCACACGACGAAAATCACCGCTATCACCAACGGGGCACCTGCGCCAAAAAACGTCACAGCCAAAACGGGCACCACGCCCCATGTGGTTGCGCAAGGTATGGCCCAGGCCATCATCATGGTAAGCATGCGCTGCCCCCACGAATCGATGACGCGCGCACCAGAAACGCCGCCCATGGTGCATCCAAAGCACATGAGAAACGGCATGAGCGACTTTCCCTGCAGGCCAAAACGGGCCATGGTCTCATCGAACACGTAGGATATGCGGGCCATGTAGCCCCACTCTTCGTATGCGAGGAATACCAGATTGATGCCGAAGACATACCCCGTCATCATAACGGCGAAGCACAGGCTGTTTGCAACGACTCCCCACAGCAGGTTTGCAAGCACCGCGGGGGCGCCAGCATCTATGAGTGCTGCGGCGGCAATCTGGCCAAGCGTCGATATTCCACTGCCGAGCAGCATAATCGGCGTTGCGGGAACGAACGCCAGCATGAAGCCGAGCAAAATCATCGCAATGGCAAGCGGCTTCGACCAGCGCGAGCCTATCGCCACCCTGTCGAAACGAGAGAGCGCATGCGTTTTCTTGGGCGAGTCGACGGCACCCGCAACAACCTCGTCAATCCACCCAAATTTTGCTGCACCCGCGCCCTGAACCGTATCGTCGTGCAACGCGAGCGCCCGCTCAAGCGATTTGGCGTCGACGGTCGTCTTCTTGGAAACCGCGCGATTCATAGCATGAAGAAGGCTGTCGTAGTGCTTCGCATCGGCAGCGACAAACGGAACAACGGGCACGCCCAAGCGCGATTCGAGTTTCTTCGCATCGATGCGCTTGCCCTGCTGTTCGGCGATGTCCATAAGGTTGAGCACCAGCACGCAGGGCGTTTGAGGGGCGCAGGCCGCAAAATCGGCCAGAATGAACAGGCTGCGTTCGAGCTGCGAGGCATCGACCACCACCAAGGCGGCGTCAACTTCGCCCGAAATCAGAAAATCGTGCGTCACTTCCTCTTCGGGCGAGTTCGCGGTAAGGCTGTATGCGCCAGGAAGGTCGACGACCCGGTTTTTCTTTCCGGAAAGCTCGAATTCGCCCACCTTCTGTTCGACTGTTTTGCCAGGCCAGTTGCCTACATGCTGATGCGATCCAGTAAGCCCGTTGAAAAGTGTTGATTTGCCCGAATTCGGTTGTCCGACCAGCGCGAAAACCAATCCGTTCTCGCGCTTTGCGCCCAACGAAAGCGAGCCGCATCCGGCGCATCCAGCGGCGGGCGAGCAATGATCGCAGCTCATCGGCGCTCCTCCACATCTATCAAATCGCAATCTTTACGGTCGATCGCTATCAGGCTGTCGCGCTCGAACACCAAAATCGGACGCTTCTTCGCGTTCTGGACGACTTCGATTGGGCAACCTTCGGTTATGCCTATGGACGTGACGCGCGAGACGAAACGCGCATCGCCCGCAACGCGCGTGACGGTGCCCATCCCTCCCGTTTTCAGTTCGCTTAGCTTCACGCGGTGTCTCCTTCGTTAACTTTGCAGGTTTGCTGTAGCGAAGCGAGGGTAACAACAATAGTTAGCCTTAAGCAACTCCATATAGCTATTTCAGCTCCAAATCTCGGACACCCGAGTAAAATATCTGAAAAGCAATTGCAGTATCCCCAATGCGGTTTTCGCCTGAATAGGAACGGTGTACGAACGTAATTAAACCGCACAGCGCCATGTGTTGTGCAAGCTCGCCTGTTCGTATAGAAGGGACACATCTTGAAAGTAGCCCAAATCCCGTACACCTTCACCATGCATAACGGCATGAACATGTCGGCCGATGCAGAAGGGTCTTTCACGCTTGTTCTTTCCAAACCGATAGGCGCGGGAACTATGAAAGGCTATGCAATAAGCCAGAACCTCTTTGTTGCCAACGTCGATTTCAGCTGCGAGCGATGCCCCAACATGGCTGTCCCCGGCATTGGCGCACCCGACCCTGCACACGAGAAAAGGGGCGTATGGTTTACCATCAACCGATGCATCGAGGGGCGATGCGAAACCGCCATCCCGGAATCGGGCGTTGCGGTTGTCGCCGAGGGCGATGTCTGCGTCAGCTGTTCGACCGCCCTTCCCGAATCGTTCAGCTATCCGCTTGCGCGGTATCGCGGAATCGAGCTGTTCGTCTGCTGCGATATCGACGACGAGGCCGCTTTCGCGCTGCTTGGCGAAGCCCATTCGAAAACGAAGCAACTTGCAGACTTAGCGGGCAGCGCATCGGTATTCACGCAAGATGAAGAGCTTTTAGAAATCATCGACCGCATGGCCGAGTGCGCGCAAGGTGGGCTTAAAGCCGAAACGAAGTTGTGCGCCCTGAACCTTTTCGTGGCTTTGTCGAAGCGCGATTTCTCAAACGCGAAGCCCCAGGCACTGCTCACAAGGCGCCAACTCGATATCGCAAAATCTGCGCGAAATGAAATCGAGGCCGACATCCTTGCCCCACACGACGCTCGCACCATGGCGCAAGCGCGTGGCCTTTCAGCCACGACGCTCAACAGCTACTTTTCGCGCGTTTATGGAACAACGATTTCCGCTTACGTGCGCAAACGGCGAATCGACGCGGCGTCGAAAGCGCTTCTATCGGGAGAGAGCATTTCCGCAGCGGCGATCAAGGCAGGGTACAGCAACCCGAGCAAATTCGCCGCCGCATTCAAACGCGAAATGGGCACCTCGCCCTCGGCATTCAAAAGACGCCCTCGATAAAGGGACGGCGGCCAACGCTCGAATGTCAGCCCTTGGCGCATCGTTACCGATTTGGATGCCTTGTCGTGCTTGACGGCGTCGGCCACTCATTGGTGGGCTCCCAAATGGATGGGTGCCGGCAGAAGCGTTTGCTCGCATTGCGACCAGGGGTAGCTCCCTTGCCTTGGCGACCTTATGTTTGCGATATGGTATTTAGTTATATTAGACTTACTTTTATCGTTCTGCCAGCAACCGAGGAGGCACCATGGCACGCACCGCCGACGAATACAAGCAGCTTTCCATCAGGGAATTCACGAAGGCCGCGAAGGTGTACGAATCGGGCCATGCCGGCATCTACGAGATGTGCAAGGATGACTATCCGCAGATGCTCGCCGAGCTGGAGCGCGAGCCATTCGCCGACGTTCTCGACGTAGGGTGCGGAACGGGCGCGGTCATTGAGCTGCTGCATGAAAAATACCCCGATGCGCACTACGTCGGTCTCGACCTGACGCCCGACATGATTGCCGTTGCGCAGGCGAAAAGCCTAAACGGATGCGAGTTCGTTGTCGGCGACGCAGAGGATTTACCCTTCCCCGCCAACAGTTTCGACGCCGTCTTGTCTTCGAACAGCTTCCACCACTACCCCAACCCGGAGAAATTCTTCGCCGGCGTCGCGCGCGTGCTGCGCCCCGGCGGCCGCCTCATCCTACGCGACTACACGGCAAACGATTTCGCCGTATGGCTTATGAATACGTTCGAGCTGCCGCTTGCCCGCCTGGCCGGCCACGGCGACGTGCGCATATTGAAGCAATCCCAGTTCCGTGCCATGGCCGAAGAAGCCGGCCTTTCCGTGCTGGCCATGGAGGCTCAAAAAGGCTGGCGCGCACACCTGGTAGCGCGAAACTAACCGAATTAGAGGCTTGAATTGCGCGGGGCTGCCGGTGATGCGCCCGAAGAAGCCCTGCCGATATCCGGGAAGCCTCCGAGTGTTGTTGCGAGAAGGAACTGCACTGTGACAGAAAAGGTTAAACTCTCCGGCGTGCCGGAAACGATGCTGCAAACCGTATATGCAAGAGCCAAAGAAAGCGGAAGCAGGGGCGCCATCCACGATGCAAAGGCGGAGGAAATCGTCGGGAAGCTCGACTACGATTTCGCGCTTGCCGACAAAGACGCCACCATGCACAACGGCGTCATCGCCCGCACCATCTTCACGTGGGGTGTGAAGAGCGGCGAAGCACTTGCGGAATTGCTGCCGGGCTTTCGCTTCATCGAAGATCGAAGCCTGACCGAAGGCATGGCGGTGTTTGCGCCGATTTATAAACTGCTTCAGAAGGTGCCCGCCGTGCGGAATATCTCCAACAAGATCAGCGTGTTGGAAAAGGAAGCATAAGAAACCATCGGTTCGATGGTGAAGCTGAGACGAAAACCTAGAAACGCCTTACCCGAACTGCGTCAGCGAGCTTTTCAATCTATAAATAGGCAGGTCGAGCGCAGAAAATCGCCCGAACCTTCCGTTTCCTCTTCGACCTTTTTCCAATAGGTTGGATGCTCAAAGGCAAAGAAAAAGCCTCCGTCCCAGAACGGGAACGGAGGCTCGGTTAGCGTGTTTACTCACCGCCGTCGCTGGCGGCTTTGCCGTGACTCTCGCACGAAACGAAACTCAGCGGCACAGTGCGGCACTCAAAAGTGCAGGTCAAAGCCCTATCGGCTTACTCCCCCTCGATGGTCGCCGGGGGCTTGCTCGTGATGTCGTAGCACACGCGGTTGGCCCCGGGGACCTCGGCCACGATACGGCCGGAGACCTTGGCCAGCACGTCGTAAGGCAGCTTTGCCCAGTCGGCGGTCATGGCATCGGAGCTCTCAACGGCACGCAGGATAATGGGGCGCTGGTAGGTGCGCTCATCGCCCATGACACCCACGCTCTTGATGTCAGGCAGTACCGCAAAGTACTGCCAGCAGCTGTGCTCGGAATTGCGCTCGCCCGTCTCCTGGAAAAGGCGCTCGTTGTAGGCGTCGAGCTCCTCGCGCACGATAGCGTCGGCGTTCTTAAGAATCTCGAGCTTCTCGGCGTCGATGGAGCCAATGATGCGGATGGCCAGACCCGGGCCGGGGAACGGCTGGCGGTAAACGATGTGATCGGGGAGGCCGAGGGCAAGACCGAGCTCGCGCACCTCGTCCTTGAAGAAGTGATCGAGCGGCTCAATCAGGTCGAAATGCACTCCCTCGGGGAACGGGATGAGGTTGTGGTGACTCTTGATGGTGGCCGTCTTGCCACCCGTCTTGCGCGCGCCGCTCTCGATGATGTCGGGGTAGATGGTGCCCTGCGCCATGAACTGCACGGGGCGGCCGTCCTCGGCAATGTCCTGCGCCACAGTGAAGAACTCATTCCAGAACTGGGTACCGATGATGTGGCGCTTCTGCTCGGGATCACTCACGCCGTCGAGAAGCTTGAGGTAGCGCTCCTCGGCATGCACATGCACGAAGTCGACGTCAAACTGCTTGGTGAAGACTTCCTCGACCTGCTCGGGCTCGCCCTTGCGCAGAAGACCATGATTCACGAAGACGCACGTAAGCTGCTTGCCGATGGCGCGGGCGCACAGAGCTGCGACCACGGAGGAATCAACGCCACCCGACAGACCCAGGATGACACGGGCATCGCCCACCTGCTCGCGAATCTCGGCAACCTTCTGCTCCACGATGTTGTCCATGGTCCAAGTAGGCTTAAGGCCGGCGAT
Organism: Coriobacteriaceae bacterium; assembly: GCA_019420325.1. Classification (GTDB taxonomy): domain Bacteria; phylum Actinomycetota; class Coriobacteriia; order Coriobacteriales; family UMGS124; genus UMGS124. The sequence goes on from JAHZHK010000084.1 coordinate 6,531, forward strand.
GTTGAAGAGGAAGTTGGAGAGCAGCTCCTTGCCATGCGGGGTGTGGCGCACCTCAGGATGGAACTGCGTGGTATAGATGCGCTTGCTCGCGCACTCCATCGCGGCCACAGGGCACACGTCGGTGGAAGCGGTAACAGTGAAGCCCTCGGGCACCACGGACACGGCATCACGGTGGCTCATCCACACGCTCTGCTCCTCGGGCGTACCGTCGAACAGCTGCGAGGTGCCCTTGCGGTGCAGGTCGGCATGACCGTACTCGCCCACCTCGGAATGGCAAACGGTGCCGCCAAGCGTGACGGCCGTAATCTGATGACCGTAGCAGAAACCAAGAATGGGAACACCGAGCTCAAAGATGGCAGGATCGACCTTAGGGGCGTCCTCGGCATACACGCTGGCGGGGCCACCCGACAGGATGAGGGCAGCGGGGTGCATATCAGCAAGCTCGGCCGCGGAGATATCACACGGGACGATCTCGGAATAGACATGAAGGTCACGCACACGGCGGGCGATGAGCTGGGCGTACTGGGCACCAAAGTCAAGAACGTAAACTACCTGGTCGGTGGTCGCCATCGGTTTGTGCTCCCTACTTCTACAAAAACAGATACTCGCGCTATCAAACTCAAATAAAATTGCAACCGTTTTAACAGACGTTTGATTATGGCATCCCGACACGCGACGTTGCGCGCCGGGATGTCAACATCAATCAAGCACAGTCAAAAAAACAGTTGCAAAATTTAAACGTTGAAGCGGAAGTGCATGATGTCGCCGTCCTGCACCACATAATCCTTACCTTCGACGCGCAGCTTGCCGGCAGCCTTGGCGCCAGCCTCACCGCCAAGCTCAACATAGTCGTCGTAAGCAATGGTCTCAGCACGGATGAAACCGCGCTCGAAGTCGGAGTGAATGACGCCTGCAGCCTGGGGGGCAGTGTCACCAATATGGATGGTCCAAGCCTTGACCTCCATCTCGCCAGCCGTGAAGAAGGACTGCAAACCCAGCAGGTTATAGGCAGCCTTGGCCAAACGGCTGAGGCCGGACTCTTTCAGACCAAGGTCAGCCAGGTACATGGCTGCGTCTTCCTCATCGAGCTCGGCGAGCTCACTCTCGATCTTGGCGCACAGAGGAAGCGGCTTGATACCACCGATCTCGGGAAGGTCAGCCGTAACCTGGTCCTCGTCGACGTTGGCAAGCACCATGATGGGCTTCATGGTCATGAGGTGAAGGTCGTAGAGATGGGCGCGCTCTTCGTCATCCATCTCCATGGAGCGGGCGGGGTTGCCCTCGTTCATCCAAGTGGCAACGCGCTTCACGGTCTCGTACTTGGCGGAAAGCTCCTTATCGCGCTTTGCATCCTTCTCAAGGCGCGGCAGAGCCTTCTCGACTGTGGCAAGGTCGGCCAGGACAAGCTCAGTGCGAATGATGTCGAAGTCGCTCTCGGGGTTGGTACAGCAGTCGGAGCGCACGATGTCGGGGTCGTCGAAGTAACGCACGACCTCGCAGATGGCGTCACACTCGCGAATGTTCGCGAGGAACTGGTTGCCCAGACCCTCGCCCTGGCTGGCGCCCTTCACCAGACCGGCGATGTCAACAAACTCGACGGTGGCGGGCACGATACGGCCAGGATGCACAATGTCGGCAAGCTTCTGGAGTCGCTCGTCAGGCACGGGCACGATGCCCTGGTTGGGCTCGATGGTCGCAAAGGGATAGTTCGCCGCCAAGATGTTCTGCTTGGTGAGCGAGTTGAAGAGCGTCGACTTGCCCACGTTGGGCAGGCCGACGATGCCGATGGAGAGGGCCATGTCACTCCTTGCAGTCGCAAACACGCTTCGATACGGGCAGATACCAAATCAATCAGAAGCGAATTATAGGTCGTAGAGAACAAAAAAGGGCCGCCCCTGAGGGCGGCCCATAGAATCACTTGCCTGGTGCTTGATTCCGCGCTTAGGCCTGAGCCTGAGCGAGAGCCTCGTCAACGGCCGAGAAGATGGCCTTGGAGGTGACGGTAGCACCGGAGACAGCGTCGACACCAGCAGTGCCGTTGGCGGCCACGATGGCCTCGGGGAGCTGCTCGATGGCGTTGCTACCAATGCCCTGGGTCTCGGAGTTGTCACCAACGGTGACCTCAGCGACCTTGCCGTCCTTGACGGTGACGGTCACAGGGACGTCGCCGCCAATGCCCTTGCCAGCGGCGGTGTACTCGCCGTCGGTGTAGGTGGCGTCGGAAGCGGTGGCCTCGGTGCTGGCGGAGTCAGCAGCGGGCTCCTCGGCGGCCTCGGCGGTCCAACCCTCGGGGAGGTTCTCCTCGGTGAAGACGCCGGCGTGGCAGGTGGCGCAAGCAGCAACAGACTTCTCAGCGTGGCAGGTCTGGCAGCTGAAGTCCTCGATGAAGCCCTCGTGAGCGGTCTTCATCTCGTCAGACATGGAGTGGAAGTTGAAGGGCTGGTCGTTCCAGGTGTACTTAGCCTCAACGCCAGCCATGTCGAGCTCGCGAACCTTGGTGCCGTCGTGGCAAGAAGCGCACTTGTCAGAGGGAACGGCGTTCATGTGGTCGGCCATAGCGTTGACCTTGACCTCGGGGGTGGTCCAACCCTCGGGAACCTCAACCATGCCGTCGTGGCACTCGGCGCACACCATGGTAGAGGTCTTGTGCACGCTGTGGCAGTCGCCGCAGGTGATGTTCAGACCAGCATGGGCGTCGATGGCGGGCATGTTGTGGGGATCGATGACCTGATCCTTGGTGGACTCTTCCTTGGTGGGAGCATGGTTGAACTCATCAAGGTTGCCGTCGTGGCAAGAACCGCAGAACTCGTCGTTGACGAACTCCTTGTGGTCGGTCAGCGGGTCGGTGTAGGAATCGCTGACGTAGAGGACGACCTCATGCACGAGGTCCATCATCTTGGCCTGGCTCCAGTGGCAGCCAAGGCAGGTGACGTCGGCCTCAGCGTGCTTGGAGACGAGCAGGGCGTCATCCTCGCTGTAGTAGCCGTCGACGTACTTCGTCATGTTGTTGTGGCAGATGGCGCTGCAGAAGCTCGGCTCCTCGTGCCAATGCAGGAACGCCGTGAAAAACGCGATGACGGCAATGAAAATCACGGAAAGAACGATGGGCCAAACCTTGGTCTTAGGGGCCTTGGTCTTCTTCATCGTCTCAGACTCCGTCGTCACCTTCTCCTCTTCGGACATGGGTAACTCCTCCTCTTCCTGGCACGGGCCAGTCTGCCCGCGTCCCTTACCTAACCTAGCTGATGATAGTTTTAGCCGCGAGGTCGGGCAACAATCAAATGCGCGGAACTGCACTCAAGCCGCCGAATTCTGCCTAACCGCCACAAATTGTTGCCATTCGACAACAATTATAGAGGGTGGATGGTTTCTTTCAAGGCGCTAGAGCTTCTCTCCGCGGGCCTCGGCCTCGTCGGCTTCCTTCTCCAGCATGTCGATCATCTTCTGGCCGTACTTCTTGGCCTTCTCGCGGTTCTCGGCTTCCTTCTGGCGCTGCCTCTCGTCTTCCTCGACCTTCTTCTTGGTCTCGGGGTCGTCGACGATGAGGCGGTTGCCGTCAACTTCGATGAACTCGATGGCGTCGAGAGGACAGATGTCCGAGCACAGAGCGCACGCAACGCAATGCGTGGTGAGCACCGAAATCTTTCCGTCCACGATGTCGATGGCGTTCATGGGGCACACGTCGGCGCACTCGCCGCAGCCGTCGCACTTGTCAGTGGACTGGGGGGCGTCGAGCAGGATGTTACCAGCCGTCTTGGGATGGTTGGCAAGAGCCACGAGCATGAGCTGGCGGGTGTTGGTGAGCACGCGCTTCTTGTTCTCAGTGTTCTGCGCGCCAGTCAGACGGTCGAGCGACTTCTGCAGCTCGGTAATCTGTTTGGAATGCTTGGCGAGCTTCTCGGCACCACGGGCGAGCTTGGCGGTGAGGGGGTTCACCTTCGAGGCCGTCATGCCAAGCGACTTGAGGGAGCCGTTGACAAAGGCCTTGCGCTCGGCCTGATGGTCGACCTCGAGCACCATGTCGCGCTCGCGCTCAACGAGGTCGACGGTCTCGCCGCTCCACTGCTCGCCCAACGTGATGGCGTCGGTGTAGCACTCCTCGCCGGTGGTGGTGCGGCACTTGTCGCAGATGCCGCGCGGCAGGTAGATGCCGACGTTGCCATACTCGCACAGAATCGAGTACCACACCTCGGCCGAGACGTCGCCCACGCAGGGCAAGACTACCTGGGCGGCCTCGGGCACATGACCCAGGGCGCGCGTGCAGGTGACGTAAACCATCTCGTTGGCCTCGGCAGCCTTGCAGATCTTGTCGTAGAGCATCTTGGGGGCGTGCATGCTCGACACGAGGGCGTCGGTGGGGCAGGCAGCCACGCACAGGCCGCACTTGCGGCAGTCGCTCTTGATCTCAAGCGCGCCGTCGTCATCGAAGAAGATGGAGTCAGTCGGGCAAACCTGCAGGCACAGGTCGCAGCTGGCGTCCTCCTTCTTGCAACGCACGCACATGGCGGAGTTGCCCTTGGGAACGACCTTGTAATCCGACGGCGTCCACACGGGCTCAGCGCTCTCCTCCGTGGTGGCTCCGCGCACAAAGGCGGTCTCGTCAGAGATCTCGCCCGTGATGGCCTGGAACTCCTTTTGCAGGCCTATGAGTTCGTCGAGGAAGTCTGCCATTCTGTGTGCCTTTCCCTCTTAGCAGCCCTATGTCCCAATATGAAACGGGCCCGCAGGTCTTGCGCCCACGGGCCCAAGGTGCAGCGTACCCATTTTGCGCCGCACCCGCACGCTTAAGTTCTAGTAGAGCTTGGCACCCGCGGGGATGGCGTCGCTCACCATCAGCAGGTTGAGGCGCTCCTCGTCGTCCACCTTATGGATGGCGGAAAGCAGCATGCCGCACGAATCGATGCCCATCATCTTGCGCGGGGGCAGGTTCGTGATGGCCACGAGGGTCTTGCCCACGAGCTGCTCGGGCTCGTAGTAGGCATGGATACCCGACAGGATGGTGCGGTCGGCACCCGTGCCGTCGTCAAGCGTGAACTGCAGGAGCTTCTTTGACTTGGGCACCGCGACGCAGGCCTTGACCTTCACGGCGCGGAAGTCGGACTTGGAGAACGTCTCGAAGTCAACGGAGTCCTCGAAGAGCGGCTCAATCTGGATGTTCTCCAGCTCTGCGGCGGCGATGGGCTCGCAAGCTTCCTCAACAGGCGCGCTTGCCGCAGCAGCCTGCTCGGCGGCCTTGGCAGCAGCGGCACCGCTCTTGGTGCCGGCCTCGGGCTTCATGTGCGGGAACAGCAGCACGTCGCGGATGGAGGCGGAGTTGGTGAGCAGCATGACCACGCGGTCGATACCGATTCCGATGCCGCCTGCAGGGGGCATGCCGTACTCGAGGGCGCGCACGTAGTCCTCGTCGTACTCCATGGCCTCGTCGTCGCCGGCAAACTTCTCCTCCACCTGCTTGCGGAAACGCTCGGCCTGATCGACAGGGTCATTGAGCTCGGAGAACGCATTGGCATACTCGTGGCCGGCAATGACAAGCTCGAAGCGGTGCGTAAGACGCGGATCGTCCTCGAAACGCTTGGCCAGAGGCGAGACCTCAATGGGGTAATCGCACACGAAGGTGGGGTTGACGATGGTGTCCTCGCCCAGCTCGT
>JAHZHK010000085.1:0-10964 GCA_019420325.1 Coriobacteriaceae bacterium
CAGGAGGACACCGGCGCCACCATCGACATCCAGGAGGACGGCACCGTCTTCATCGGCTCCTGCGACGCCGGCGGCGAGGAGGCCCGTGCTCGCATCGAGGCCATCGTCAAGGTGCCCGAGGTGGGCGAGGAGTACTTCGGCCGCGTCGTGGGTGTCCAGCCCTTCGGTGCCTTCGTCGAGCTTCTGCCCGGCAAGGACGGTCTGCTGCACATCTCCCGCATGGCCCAGGGTCGCGTGGAGAAGGTTGAGGACGTCCTTAACGTTGGCGATGAGGTCCACGTCAAGGTCATCGAGGTCGACGAGAAGGGTAAGGTCTCTCTCGACCGTATCGACAAGCCCGAGGCTCCTGCTGGCTCCGGCAAGTCCTCTGAGGACCGTGGCGAGCGTTCTGAGCGTTCCGAGCGCAAGCCTCGTGAACGTCGTCGTCCCGGTGATGGCGGCCACCATAAGTCCGAGGGTGGCAACGAGGGCGGCGAGCGCCGTCAGCCCCGTCGTCACCATGAGGGCTAAGTTCTAGTTTTACTTAAGCGTTATTGTTGGGGGACGTCAGCAGATTTCAAGCTGACGTCCCTTTTTCTTAAGGAGGAACTTTATGGTTAAGGTTATCGTTTCTGGTGCCAAGGGTCGTATGGGCACCTGCATCGTCAACGCTGTGGCCGCAGCTGAGGACCTCAAGCTTGTCGGCTGTTTCGATCCCCATTGCGCCGGGCAGGTTGTTTCCTGCGCCGACGGTGATTTTGCCTGCTCCGACGATCTGGGCGCGCTCATTGACGCCACCGGAGCCGACGTCGTGGTCGACTTCACCCAGCCTGGCGCCGTGCTCGCTAACGTCGAGTGCGTGCTGTCCCATGGTGCGCACGCCGTTGTGGGCACGACCGGTGTTGCCCGTCAGGACATGGAGGCTCTCGCTCTGAAGTACGCGGACAAGGGCGGCAAGCTCTTCTTTGCCCCGAACTTCACAACCGGCGCCGTCCTCATGATGCAGTTTGCCAAGGTCGCCGGCAAGTTCTTCCCCGACGTGGAGATCGTTGAGATGCACCACGACGGCAAGAAGGACGCCCCTTCCGGCACCGCCGTCACCACCGCGCATATGATCGCCGAGGGCAGGGGAGGCGTGCGTAACGCCGGTCCCGGCAGCGAGACCGAGATTGCGGGTTGCGAGGGCGCCCGTGGCGCTGAGGTCGATGGCGTGCGCATCCATGCCATCCGCGGCGATGGTTATATGGCCTCTCAGGAGGTCATCATGTCTGCGGCCGGCCAGACGCTCACCATTCGCCATGATTCCACGCTGCGCGAGGCCTACATGCCCGGCGTCTTGCTTGCGATTCGCAACGTGGCCAGCCTGCAGGAGCCCTTCACGGTTGGTCTTGAGTGCCTCATGGGCCTCTAGGCAAATTGCGTTTTTGCCCCCACATACAAAGGGGGCCCGCCCCGTCTGGGGTACCATGATGGATGGCTCTTACACCACTCGCAAGAGGCATCGTCACACATTTGATTGCTTGCGCGGCGCTGAAGGATGAGCCTGACTCGTCTGAAGCGCCGCGTTTTGTTTTGAAACAGTTTATACAAGCTGACGACATACAGGAGGAAACGTTCGTATATGGCAAAACGGAAGAGCACTCAGGCAAAGGGGCCCGCGCTGAAGGTCATTCCTTTGGGTGGCCTCGACGGCATCGGCAAGAACATGACAGTCATCGAGTACGGTGACGACATGATTTTGGACGACGCCGGTCTCATGTTCCCTGATGACAATCATCCCGGCGTGGACCTTATCCTGCCGGATTACACCTATGTCCTTGAGAACGAGGACAAGCTGCGCGGCATCATCATCACGCACGGCCACGAGGACCACATCGGCGCCTTGCCGTACCTGCTGCAGGACCTCAACCCCAATGTTCCCATCTACTCCTCGAAGCTTACGCTCGGCATGATTGCCGGCAGGCTTGAGGAGCACCGTATCAAGAACCCTAACTTCAAAGAGGTCAAGTCGGGCGATAGGGTGCAGCTCGGCAAGCTCAACGTTGAGTTCTTCTCGGTGAACCACTCCATCCCTGCGGCCATGGGCGCGTTTATCCAGAGCCCTGCCGGCAACGTCTTGCACACGGGCGACTTCAAGCTCGACCAGACCCCCATCGACGGCGTCCGCACTGATTTTGCAGCGCTCACCAGGTTTGCCGATGAGGGCGTCGACCTGCTGATGAGCGACTCGACCAACGCAAACCGCCCCGGGTACACCCCCAGCGAGGCTGCTGTCGGCCCCTTCCTGCGCGATGTCATCTCCAACGCCAAGGGCCGCGTGTTCGTTGCCTCGTTCTCGAGCCACATCCATCGTCTCCAACAGGTGTGCGACGCCGCGATTGCATCGGGCCGCAAGGTGGTCGTGACTGGTCGTTCGATGCTCACCAACACCCGCGTTGCCCGTGAGCTCGGCTACCTCAAGATTGACGAAGAGGACATCATCGATGCCTTCGACATCGACAAATACCCTGAGAATCGCGTCGTCGTGCTGTGCACCGGCTCTCAGGGCGAGCCGCTCTCGGCTCTTGCACGCATGGCTACGGGTGAGCACAAGACGCTGCAGATTCAAGAGGGCGACACGGTCATCATCTCGGCCACGCCGGTCCCGGGCAACGAGAAGGCCGTGACCCAGATCATCAACACCCTCGCCAAGATCGGCGCCGACGTGTACGACAAGAGCCGCGGCATGGTCCACGTCTCCGGCCACGCCTCCCAGGAGGAGCTGAAGATGCTCATGGCGCTCACGCGTCCCAAGCACTTCATGCCCGTCCACGGCGAGGCCACGCACCTGCGTGCCCATGCAAAGCTCGCCCAGGACATGGGTGTCGACGAGGACAACATCTTCATCCTCGACAACGGCGAGTCGCTCGAGATGCGCGACCATCGCGTCACACGCGGCAAGACGGTCGAGTCGGGCGTCATCTACGTTGATGGCCTGCGCATCTCCGACACCGACCAGATGGTCCTTGCCGACCGCAAGCGACTGTCGGAAGACGGCCTGGTAAGCGTCGTTGCCACGTTCTCCCGCCGTACATCCACCTTGGTTGGCCTTCAGCTTTCTGCCAAGGGTGTATCGTTTGACGCCGAAGCTCCTGGCTGCGTCACACTGCTTACCGAGCGTGTGAAGAAGGCCATTGCCAAGCGCAGCGCCTCGCTTGAGAGCCGCGAGGCTGTGGACAAGGTTGTGCGCGACACCGTTTCGAGCCACCTTTGGGAGACCTGGCACAGCCGCCCGGTCATTGTTTCGTTTGTCGTGGAAGTGTAAGGCAGGTTCCAGCGCGTGAGTCGTCCGAAGAGCGAGGCCAGCTCGCAGAAGACAACCAAAGAAAAGTCCGGAGGGCGCACCAAGAAGGCGACCCCGCAGAAGGCGACCGCCAAGGCTCGCTCCGGGCAGGCTGCCTCCTCGAACCAGTCTGCTCAGCGCCGGGTGGAGCCTGCACCGAGCCCAGCCATGCCTGCGGAGCCTCGCATGCCGCTGCTCGACTATGAGACGCGCCAGCAAATCGCGGGTGTCGTGGTTGCCGTCATCGGTGCGGCCCTGTTCATCGCGATGCTCGCGCCCACAACCGGCATGCTCACTCAAGGCCTCAGCGCTTTTCTGCATACGCTCTTCGGCGTCGGGGCCATCCTTGTGCCCCTTGCGCTTGTAGCATGGTCGGTAACCATCTTCACCCAGCATGCCGGCCTCGTTGCAAGCAGGGTCATTGTGGGTTTGCTGCTTGTGGCCCTTGCCGTGATGGCTGGCTTCGGCATCACCACCGCAGGTTGCACCGCAGATGCTAACATCCTGTTCAGTGTTGAAAACCTCCGTGCGCGGGGCGGCTATGTCGGTAACGGCCTCGCCTGGGTGCTCCTGTCCCTCTTTGGGCAGATTGCTGGGTTTGTTGTGATTGTCGGCATCGCCATCGCGGGCCTTGTGATCATCGGCCTCGATGTCTCCTCCGCAGTCACCCAAGTGCGCATGCGCCACCAGCAGTCGCTTGCCCGTAGCGCGGAAAGGCGCGCCTCCCGCGAGCGCCGTGCGTCGCGCTACGAGGACGATTTCTACGAGGATGAGCTGCCTGAAGGCTATACGCCCACCGTGCTGTTCAACCCCGACGATCGCTGCCGCCCGCAGTCTGGCATGGGCGCGATGCCCACGAGCCGTGCACGCTCTGCCACCACGGTCATACCGTTTGACCATGAAGCGGTGGATTTACGCGACTATGCAACGCCTCCCGCTTCGGTTCTCAGCCGTGCAAAGGCCGCCGGCGTTGCTTCGACGACGCTCCTTGACGGCGAGGATGACCGCGGGTACGAGCAAGTGCAGCCTGCTCCCAAGACGACCCTGCTTGCACAGGAGCGCGACGACGCTGGCTATGAGGATGACGACGCATACGAGCCCGCCGATGACTATCGTCGCGTGCCCGAGGTGCGTTCCATGCCTGAGCAGCGGTTTGCCCTTGACGAGTCGCTGCCCCAGCCCCCTCAGTCGCTCATCAACAAAAAGGCCCGCCGTGCTTCCTCGGGTTGGTGGAACCCGGCCGATGAGTGGAACCGCGACGCCTTCGATCCGAACGATCTGGGCGACGGTCAGGCCGACAGCCTCGTCCCGGGCGTTATCCCAGGTGCGCCGCTCTATTACGACGAGTCGATGGCGTCTTCTGACGACATGTACATTGCTGAGAAGGGTACCATTGCGCCCAGCACGGCTGCAGCAACCGCGGCTGCAGCATGTGCTCCTCGCGATGATGCGCCCGCTGCCGCCTTGCCAGCTGAGCCAATGAGCGACTTCGAGGCGGCCCGAGAGGCCAAGCGTCCGTCCTTGCCTGTAACCCCCATGTATACGCGACCCGCACAGCCGGCAGGGGAGAGCGACTCGGCCTTTCTCGACAACTCGACCAATGCGGCCGTCGATGCTGCTTGCCGCAACGATGCGTATGCGCAGGCGGTCTCTGGCCCTGCCGTGTTTGACGAGGATTGCGCCGAGTGTGAGCTGCCCTGGGAGGAGCCCGCGAAGGGCGCGTCCGCTGCCGCAGTGCAACCCATAGCCCCTGTCGTGGTACCGGCTGCTCCCCAGCAGCGTCGCAGTGCTACCACGAGCCTCAACGCCACAAGCGTTTTTGCCCAGGTGCCCACGCGTCGCGCCTCTTTCGGCGAGGCTGCCGAAGCCCTTGTCAACTTCGGGGCAAGCCAGCAGGACGCCCCCGTCAACGAGGGTCCTTACGAGCTCCCCCCACTGGCATTGGCCAGGCGTTCTAACGGCGGCAAGGGCTTCGTTGCGGAGCACTCCGAGCTCGCCCAAGAGACCGCCGCTGCGCTGCAGTCGGCGCTTGCGGAGTTTGGCGTGGATGCCCATGTCGTCGACTGGGTCGAGGGCCCCACGTTCACAACGTATCGTCTTTGCCCCGGCAAGGGCGTGCGCGTAAACAGGATTTCCGCCCTGGAGAACGACATCGCCCGCACCCTTGCTGCGCCAAGCGTGCGCATCTACTCGCCTGTTGCGGGCACGAGCTATGTGGGCGTGGAGGTTGCCAACGAAAGCCGCCGCGAGGTTGCCTTTGGCGACGTGCTGCCCTGTGTCACCGGCGGCCCGCTCGACTTCGCCGTAGGCCTCGACGCCGGCGGCAAGCCCGTCCATGCCGACCTCGGCAAGCTTCCGCACCTGCTCATCGCAGGTACCACTGGTTCGGGCAAGTCCGTCACCGTGAACTCCATCATCCTGTCGATGCTCATGCGCGACACGCCTGAAGAGCTGCGCCTCATCATCGTCGACCCCAAACAGGTCGAGTTCAGCGAGTATGCCGGCATTCCGCACCTTGCCATGCCCGTCGTGACCGATCCCCGTCAGGCCGCGGCGGCATTGCAATGGGCGGTCACCGAGATGGACAGGCGCTATCGTGTCTTCTCCAACCTGGGCGTTCGCGACCTTGCTTCCTATAACTCTCTTGTCACTAGAATCGCCGAAGAGGAAACAAACCTCACGACCCTGCCGTGCGTTGTTGTTGTCATCGACGAGCTTGCAGACCTCATGATGGTCGCCAAGAAAGACGTGGAGGCATCCATCGTGCGCGTGGCCCAGCTGGGTCGTGCCGCGGGTATCCACCTCGTCATCGCCACGCAGACTCCGCGCGCCGACATCGTCACGGGCCTCATCCGTGCAAACGTCGCCAACCGCATCGCGCTGCGCGTCTCGAAGGGCACCGATTCGCGCATCATCATCGACCAGATGGGTGCCGAGAAGCTGCTGCCCCACGGCGACATGCTGTTCCTCGAGGCATCCTTCGGCGACATGCCCCGCCGTATCCAGGGATGCAACGTCACCGACGAGGAGAAGGCGGCGATTCTCAACCACATCAAGTCCCAGCCCGCCGCCCGTCCCTGCGCCATGGCCCCCATGCCTAGCGCAGGCGGCCAGCTTCCGCTCGACACCTCCACTGAACCCGCTGGACCCACAGGCAGGGGAGGTTCGGCAGGACCGGGCGACGACGACCCCTTGGCCTGGGAGGCTGCTAAACTTGTCGTGGAGAACCAGCTTGGCTCCACTTCCATGCTCCAGCGTCGCATGAAGCTCGGCTATGCTCGCGCCGGCCGCGTCATGGACTTGCTCGAGGAAATGGGCGTGGTGGGCCCTGCCCAGGGCTCCAAGCCGCGAACCGTTCTTGTGTCTGACCTCGACGAGCTTGAGACGCTCCGCAACGCCGACATCCCGTCTGGAGAGTGATGCAGAAGATGCCGAACATGCAGCCCATCGGAAACCTTCTGGCCAAACGCCGCAAGGAGCTTGGTCTGTCAATTGATAAAGCAGCCGAAGCCACAAAGCTGCGCCGGCATGTCATCGAGGCGTTCGAGTACACCGACTTCGACGCCATGCCCCCCAAGGGCTATGCACGTGCCTCGATGGGGTCATACGCTCGTTACCTGGGCCTCAACACCTCCGAGGTCTTGCGCGCCTTCGACGAGCAGCTTGCCGAATATGAGGCTCGTCAGCAGGGCTATGCCCGTCAGGACGAACGCTTCCAGCAGGCCTCTTCGCGCGACGCGTCACGTCAAGACGAGCGACGGCGCGACACTCGGTCCGATCAGCGCGCCGGTTACCGCCAGGACACCCGGCAGCCTCAGGCCGGCAGGTCACAAGGCACCTCTTCGGCCATGCGCGCGCCCACAAGGACCACTTCATCAGAGGCTCGTACTCAACGGGGAGCGGACAGCCGCAGCACGTATAGCCGTCCCGTCTCGCCTGCCCGTACAAGTGCGCCGGCCCCTGGTCGCTATGAGGCCCCCGCAAGCAGAAACAGACAGCCTGGTCGCGCCGGCTTCGAGTCCGAACCCGGCCGCTATGCCGATTTCCGGACGCGACAGGATACGGCGAGGCCGGGCTCCTATGGTGCCGCTGGCAGGCGCACGGGTTCGGGCACTGCCGCAGCTGGCTCATATCAGGGTCAGCGTCCAAGTTCCCGCCCACGTGAGACTGCCCAGCCGCTCGAAGTTGACAGCGGGTATGAGGGAGGCAGCGGCGGCAGGTCGGGAGGACGTAACCAAACGACGCATGCCACGCAGCAAAGTGTTTCGGAAGTGCTCAAGGGCATCCTCCAGACCATCATGGCCGACAGGCGCGTCATGCTCATTCTTGTGGGTGTCTTTGCCGTCGTGCTCGTTGTGGTGATAGCTGTGGCTGCCACGTCGTGCACGAACAAGGCGTCCCAGTCGCAGGGCAACAGCTCCATTCCCGTCACGAGCGTGGCCGGCACGAATCAAGCGGCTCAGCCCGGCACGATCGTCGACACGACGAAGCTCAATCCCTCCGGCATCGACCTTACCGCCATTCCCGTGAACTCCAAGGTCTCGCTTGCCTTTGCGGCCGACGCGGCAAACTCTGTTTGGGCGGAGGTCTACGTCGACGGAAACGCCGTGTATGCGGGCAACCTGGAAGCTGGGTCCACGCAGGAGTGGACGATTGGCCGCACCCTTGCCGTGACGTTGAGCGACTCCACCGGCGTCTCGATTGCCATCAACGGCACTTCGGTCACGCCTACCATCTCTAATGGTACGTACGTGCTCAATGCCACGGTTCCCGAAGACCAGTGGGCTCCCGATCCCCCCGCCGACGACACCGCTTCGCAGGACGGATCGGACGAGTACGATTCGTCTCAAGACGAGTGGACCGACAACACGGACTACAGCGACTACGGCTCGTACGATGATTCCGGCTATTACGGCGAAGACGACTCATACGAGGGTTAACGCCTTTGCATCCTATTGATTGACCGATTGGGGCGCATGGCCCCCTGAAACAAGGAGAGACACATGGCATCCAAAGACAGCAGCTTCGACGTCGTTTCCGAAGTCGACATGCAGGAGGTCGACAACGCCTACCAGCAGACGACCAAGGAGCTCGTGCAGCGCTACGACCTCAAGGACTCCCACGCCACCATCGAGCTTGACAAGGCCAAGGGCGTCGTGACTGTGCAGGCACCCTCTGAGTTCGTTGCCTCCCAGGTCATCGACGTCTTCCAGACGCGTCTCGTCCGCCGCAAGGTCGACCTGTCTTCCGTCTCCTTTGGCGACCCCCAGCCCGCAAGTGCGGGTACCGTGCGCGTCATCGGCACCGTGGTGCAGGGCATCGAGCAGGAGCTTGCCAAGAAGATCAGCAAGGACGTGCGCGACGCGAAGTTCAAGGTCAAGGTGACCGTCGAGGGCGACAAGCTCAAGGTTTCCTCTCCGAGCAAGGACGCCCTTCAGGCCGTCATCGCCTTCCTGCGCGAGCAGGACTACGGCCAGCCCCTCCAGTTCACCAACTATCGTTAAGAGTCGCCGGAAGGCCATGTAACATATGCAAACCAACACCACAAAGAACGTCGCTTTCATCACGCTGGGTTGCGCCAAGAACGAGGTCGACAGCGACCGCATGAGGGCGCTCGTCGACGCTGACACCCAGCTCGAGGTCATTGACGACCCGGACAACGCCGACGTCATCATCGTCAACACGTGCTCATTTCTCATGAGCGCCGTGGAGGAGGGCATCGAGACGACGCTCTCCCTCGTGGCGGAGAAGCTTGAGGACGGCATTTCCTGCCCCATCGTCATGGCCGGCTGCATCCCCGCCCGCTACGGCGACGAAATCGAGCATGAGATGCCCGACGTGGCAGCCTTCGTCCCCTGCAAGCGCGAAGACGAGATCTGCTCGGTCCTCAAGCGCGTGCTCGGCATGGAGGAGTGCACCCAGGAGGTCCCCGAGGTCGTTCGTACGGTTCAGGCCGCCTTCGCCTACGTGAAGATTTCCGATGGCTGCGACAGGTTCTGCTCCTTCTGCGCCATCCCTTACATTCGCGGCCGCTACTTCTCGCGTGAGGCCGACGTCATCCTCTCCGAGGTGCGCCACCTGCTCGAAGGCGGCGTGCGCGAGATTGTCCTCATCGGCCAGGACACCGGCATTTGGGGCCATGACCTGCCCGGCGAGCACAACCTGGCATGGCTTTTGCAGGCTGTCGCCCAGGAGGTGCGTCCCTACGGCGGTTGGGTGCGCGTGCTTTACCTGCAACCCGAGGGCCTTACCGACGAGCTCGTCGCGGCCATCCGCGACACCCCTGAGGTCGTCAAGTACATCGACATCCCGCTGCAGCACAGCAATGCCGAGGTTCTCAAGAACATGAACCGCACCGGCTGCACCTCCGAGTTCCTCGAGATGGTCGAGCGCCTGCGCCGCGAGGTACCCGGCATCACGCTGCGCACGACCGCTCTTGTCGGCTTCCCCGGTGAGACCGAGGAGCAGTTCGAAGAGCTCGTCGACTTCATCGAGAAGGCCGAATTCGACTACTGCTCGGTCTTTGCCTACTCGCAGGAGGACGGCACCGAGGCGGCCGGCATGGCCGACCAGGTCGATGAGGATGTCAAGCACGATCGCGAGCAGCAGATGGTCGACATTGCCGAGACGTACGGCTTTGCCAGCGCCGCCAAGCATGTGGGCCAAGTCGTCCGTGTACTCATCGACGCCCACGAGGAAGACGACGAGGGTCAGCTCGACATCCTGGGCCGCACCTACTTCCAGGCGCCCGACTCCGACGGCGTGGTACATCTCGGACCCGTCGATGTCGCCATGGGCGAGTTCGTCGAAGTGCAAATTGACGAGTCGGTGTGCTACGAGCTCTTTGGCCACATCGTGCGATAAGCGAGGCAAGCATGTCCAAACCTAACAAGGTGTATGGCGGCATCGAATGGACGCCGGCCAACATCGTCACGGTCATTCGAATACTGTTCATCCCGGTCTTCGTCATTGCCCTACTCATGCCATGGGAGCAATGCCTGTTTGGGACCGACCCGATGGGTCTCACCGTGCGCGCGGTGGTCTCGCTTGTCGTGTTCGGCCTCATCTGCCTGACAGACACGCTCGACGGTTACCTGGCTCGCTCGCGTAACGAGGTAACCGTCTTCGGCAAGTTCATCGACCCCATCGCCGACAAGATCCTCGTGGTGGCGGCACTTCTGTGCCTTGTGGAGCTAGGCCTTTTGAGCAGCTGGGTCCCCATTGTGATCGTTGCCCGCGAGATGCTCGTAAGCGGCCTTCGCATGCTTGTGGCCTCGGCCGGCGTCGTCGTCTCGGCATCCATTCTTGGTAAGATCAAGACCGCGACCACGATGGTTGCCATCTGCCTGTTCATCCTCATGGTGTCGCCCATCGTGGCTGCGCTCACGTGGTTCTATGTGCTTGCATGGGCCCTGATGCTTGCGGCTGTCTTCTTCACCATTGCCTCGATGGTGGATTACTTTGCCAAGGCTTGGCCGCTGCTTGCAGCTACCCCGGCTAAGGCTGAAGGGGAGGAAAAGGCCGAGAAGACTTCCAACGAGCTCGCTTTTGCCTGGGGCACGGTTGAAGGCGACCATCCGCTTGCCCGAGAGGTCCTTGCAGGTTTGGCTGAAAAGGGCCTGAGTGTCTGCACGGCTGAATCGTGCACAGGCGGCCTTGTCTG
>JAHZHK010000085.1:10974-12101 GCA_019420325.1 Coriobacteriaceae bacterium
CTTGGGCCTTGATCCCAGCCAGGTGGAACACGACGGTGTCGTTTCCGAAGAGACGGCGCGTGCCATGGCCCTTGGCGCCAAGAATCGCCTGGGTGCCGACTACGCCCTCAGCACGACCGGTGTCGCCGGACCCGGCGGAGCAACTCCGCAGGCTCCTCTGGGCTGCGTCTGCCTGGGTTTGGCCTGCCCCGACGGCACAGTAACAAGCCAGCGTTGCATCTTCGAGGGTTCTCGCGCCCAGGTGCGCGCGCAAGCCGTGGACAAGGCCCTCGAAATGCTTATAGAGCACATGAGCAAGAACGCCAACTAAAAAAACCGCACATCCAGCGCGTCACATATGTCACAGGATTGTCACGCCCACACGTGACCAAAAACTTGTCGCCATGATGGAACATGCCAGCGATGCGTGGCAGAATTGCGTGGCGACGAACGGGAACGCATCCCGCACAGCCCATAACGAGAAGGAAGCGACATGGCAAAGTCTTCAGTCTCCAAGGAGATTCACGCCCGCACCGAGGGCGACGAGCGCACCAAGATGATCGAGCTCACGACGAGCGAGATTGAGAAGCGCTTCGGCAAGGGATCCATCATGAAGTTCGGCGACGCGGCCGACGCCCTGTCGGTGGAGTCCATTCCCACCGGCGCCCTCGCGCTTGATGCCGCGCTTGGCATCGGCGGCGTTCCGCGCGGCCGTATCATTGAGATTTACGGCCCTGAGTCGAGCGGCAAAACGACGCTGTCGTTGGAGATTCTCGCCGAGGCTCAGGCCATGGGCGGCGTCGTGGCGTTCATCGACGCCGAGCACGCCCTCGACCCGGGCTATGCCGCCCGCCTGGGCGTCGACATCGACGAAGTGCTCATCTCCCAGCCCGACACCGGTGAGGACGCACTTGAGATTTGTGACATGCTTGTACGCTCCGGCGCCATTGACGTCATCGTCATCGACTCAGTCGCCGCTCTTGTGCCCCGCGCCGAAATTGAAGGCGAGATCGGCGACAGCTCCGTGGGCCTTCAGGCTCGCCTCATGAGCCAGGCCTTGCGCAAGCTGGCAGGCTCGCTCTCCAAGTCCAAGACCACGTGCATCTTCATCAACCAGCTGCGCGAGAAGATCGGCGTCATGTTCGGCA
>JAHZHK010000086.1:0-8466 GCA_019420325.1 Coriobacteriaceae bacterium
TAATCGTGCATGCCTGCTGTGAGCGGCACCGAGAAGCTTGCGTGCCCCGCATTGCTTTCAATCGGGCCTTACACGGGGGGCGGCAGGGCAAATCGGCCTTGTCGCCCCCGTTTTTCTTTTGAGGGTTACAATTTAACATACATTTCAGCGGTTGAGATGTATGTTAATTCATCAAACTACCAGTTGGCGCGTTTTTCAAAATTCTGAAATGTATGTTAAATTGTGCGAGACAGGGCAGACAAGGCCGCCCGTGAGCCTACCGATCCTGTCTGTTTGCCAATTCCGCTTGCATGCGGTCGAGGTCGGCGCGTTGGAAGAGGTCGATGACCTCCTGCTGGCTGTGGACGTCGAGCTTCTGGAAGATGTGGTGGCTGTGTGTGTTCACTGTGCCAGCGGAGATGGAGAGTTCCTCCTGGATGCGCGTGGAGTTGCGGCCTGCTGCTATGAGGCGGAACACGTCGACTTCGCGGCGCGTGAGGCCGTAGTAGTCGCCGATGATGGCGCACTTGCGCTGGAAGGGAACCTTTTGCGGCGCTTGGCCGGCCGGGGACTCAGTGCGCTGCCCATGCGCGCGCTTTGCGGAGGCCCCAGACGGCGACTGCGACCCGTTGCCCGACAATGCCCCTTCGCCTATAGCCCCAGGCACTTCGTCTGTCTCTTCGCCAAGGTTCTGCCCAAAGACGGCGATATCGGTGCTTGTAAGGACATAGGTTCGCAAGAACGTGATACTGATAACCGCCACCGCAGCCACGGCCGAGAAAAGTTGCGGCCCTACCCCGAGACTCAAAAGCATGTTTGCGATGAGAGTGCCCGCGATGACGCCCGTAAGCAGTACAAGGGCGCGGCCGAAGCCGAACACCTGCACCGAGGTGAACTGAAAGCGACTGGCCACTTCGCTGAGAATGACCCACATGAGGATTTCGAACAACGTGTAGCCCGCAGAGACCACAGAGAAGGACAGCGCGATGTCGGGGCTGGAGAGGGGCATTAGGGCAAACCCCACAATGCAGACGAAGACGGTCGGCTTGTAGAGCGTCTCAATGGTGACCTCGCGAGCTGCGGCCGTGCTTCCAAGCAGGACTAATGCGGCCACAAGAGGAACGGCGGAGTTGAGCATCTGGAACGTCTTGCCCAGGGCGGCGGTCTCCGAGCCGAGATACAGACCGTGCGTGATGCCGGTCAGAATGCCGAGCACTGCGGCGCAAGTTGCCAGCTTGAGCAGCATTTTCGTTGAGATGCGCTCGCCAAGATTCAAGCGCACCTCGCAGTCTTCCTCGCCGGGGCGCGGCACACGGTGAAGCGCCATCACGCAGATAAACGGCAGTGCCACCTCCACTGCGACAGCCGCCTCAAGCGGCAGGCTCATGATGCCGAGCGTCAACGCGGCACATCCCACCGTTGCCCAAAGAATGCCCGTCGTGCATGAACGCACGTCGATGCCGACAAAGCGCCTTCCTATCGAGAGGAACACAAGCGCCGAACCTGTGCCTGTAAGCGCCGCGCTGCCCCAAAGGGCTGCCGAGGCAATAATCTGTCCGCTTGTCAGATATGGGAGGAGCGGCATGAAGCCGGCTCCGCACAGCATTGCGCCCATATAGTCAAACGCCGGGTGCTCTCCTGCCGTCATCACCGGACGATGGAGCAGCGCGAAGACGACGAGGGCCACGGCAAGCGCCAAGATGGAAGTGCGGTATACCTCTCCTGCCATACTCGCCATTGCCTGCGGCGCATAGCGTTGAAAGAGCACCACGCTGAAAAAGGCGGTGGTGATCCATGTTCTGTTGAGCATGTAGGCTAAGGTGCGCCATGTGTTTGAGCGCCGCATCCTGTCTTCGCGCATTGGTGCCCCATCATTCATTTGGTCCATTGTTCCCCTGAACTTGTGACCGTCTCCTTGTGTCCAATGATACGCCTTTGCCCGCTCTAAAAATCATAAGCGACATATGAGATATGGCGCTAGCTGGGCGATTTCATAAGAGCAACTTGATGTGCCAGGCCGGGCACGAGCGTTAGCTTATTTCTCGCGGGGCCGCAGGAAGTGCGGCGCCCGTCAGTATCCAAGCAAGGATAAGGAGGGAAACATGCAAGAAAGCGTGAGCCGCCGGAGCTTCTTGAAGATTGCCGCTGCGACCGGTGTCATTGCGGGCCTCGGCATGACCGCGGGGTCGGCTCTTGCCGAGACCGACTACACGGTGCTCGACAGCACTGACACCACGCGCAAGGTCCGCACGGTGTGCCGTGGCTGCGGCAAGATGGAGTGCGGCGTGTGGGTGACCGTGGAGAACGGTCGCGCGGTGAAGATCGAGGGCGACGAGAGCGCCGGTCACACCCTGGGCAGCTGCTGCAACAAGTCGGTCTCCTCGATGCAGGCCTGCTACCACCCCGATCGTTTGCGCTATCCCATGAAGCGCACGAACCCCAAGGGCGAGGACCCCGGTTGGGTGCGCATTTCCTGGGACGAGGCCATCGACACCATCTATGAAGGCATCGAGGCCGTCCGCGCCAAGTATGGCTCAGAGGCTCTGTTCGATATGGCCGGCACGGGCCGTATGTACTGCA
Organism: Coriobacteriaceae bacterium; assembly: GCA_019420325.1. Lineage (GTDB taxonomy): Bacteria > Actinomycetota > Coriobacteriia > Coriobacteriales > UMGS124 > UMGS124. The sequence continues at coordinate 2,560 of JAHZHK010000086.1, forward strand.
ACCAGGGCACCTTCGGCGCCTGGTTCCATTCGCCCAACAGCTTCGGCGCCTACCAGGTATGCAAGGGCCCGCGTCACTTCGCCTCGGCCTTGACCTCCGACTGGAACTTCAGCTGGTCGGCAACGGTCGACCGTCCCCCGGTGTTCACCATCTGGGCGTCTGGTCCGGAGTGCTCCAACTACGATGAGGCCGGCCGCTCCGTTGTGGACGAGGCGCTCAACGCCCCCACGTTCATCTCCGTCGACCCCCGTACCACGAACCTGGGCAAGGAGTCTGACATCCACCTGGCGCTCAAGGGCGGCACCGACACGCCGCTGGCCTTGGCCATGTGCGACGTCGTCATCAAGAACGACCTGGTCGATTGGCAGTTCGTGAAGCGTTGGACCAACGCGTGCTTCCTGGTTGTTGAGGACAAGGAGCCCAACGGCCCCGAGCTTCCCCACATCTGGCATGGCCCCACGAACATCAAGACCACGCTTCTCACCCAGGCTGACCTCGAGGAAGACGGCAGCCCCTACAAGTACATGGTGTGGGATCAGGCCAGCGAGTCTCTCAAGTGGTTCAACGCCAGCGCCGACCGTCGCCTCGCCGACCCCGAGTGGGATCCCGTTACCGACGAGGAATGCAACATGTGGGAGGGCGAGAAGCCGTGGAAGCGCTATGACGGCGACGGACCCCAGGACGAGTGGTCGCGCAGGAACTTCGAGGGCACCGAGGCTGACACGGTGAAGTCTGAGTTCTCCCAGGGCTTCGTGCCGAACCTTGATGACTTCGAGTCTATCGACCCGGCGGTCTACGGCGAGTTCGAGGTGACGTTCAAGGACGGTTCCACCCACACCGCCATCCCGGTGTGGCAGAAGTTTGCCGAGCGCTGCGACGAGTATGCTCCCGAGATCGCCGAGGGCATCACGGGTGTTCCCGCTGCCGATATCGAGAAGGCTGCCCTGATCTATGCCACGCGCGTCGACGAGCGCTGGGGCAACGGCGGCATCATGTATCAGCTCGGCGTTGAGCATCACGGCAACGGCGTGCAGAACTGCCGCGCCATCGAGATCCTGACCGCCATCACCGGCAACACCGACACCCCTGGTGGTCAGCGCGGTTCCACCAAGCTCGACATGAACTATATGGGCAACTTCGGCCTGGCACCCTATGACCCCAACGCCGATCGCTCCTGCGACGGCAGCAAGCGCCTCGGTGCCGATACGCACCCGCTGCTCAACTGGTGGGGCATGTGGGCCAACTCCAACTCGATCGCCGAGGCCGGTGCTACCGGCAAGCCCTATCCGCTCAAGGGTGCTATGTGCGGTGCAGGCGACTTCATGAGCATGGCCAACTCCACGCTTATGTGGGATTGTCTGAAGCAGCTCGACTTCTTCTTCGACATCGACCTGTGGCATCACCCCACCAGCGAGCTGGCCGACATCATCCTGCCTGCCCGTCACTGGCTCGAGGTGCCGCTGCCCCGCCAGTCCCAGGGTGCTTCCGGTGCCCTCGGTGCCTGCGTGCCCGTGGTTGAGCCTCTCGCCGAGTCCCAGTACGACCCCACCATCGCTGAGATGCTGTACCAGCGCGCTGGTATCCAGTGGGGTTGGGACGCCGATAACCCCTATCCCACCATGGAGGAGCAGCTCGACTATGTCGTGCGCGAGGTCGCTCCCTCTTGGCAGGACTTTGTCCAGCAGTTCCAGGACAACGGCTGGTGGGACGTCAAGAAGATTCATCCCGACGACTGGGGCACCTACCGTCGCTTCATGACCGGCTTCCTCAAGAAGGACTACACCCAGGTTCCTTCGGCCCAGACCGTTGTGCCCGGCTTCAACACGCCCACGCAGAAGCAGGAGATCTGGTCCACCATCATGGAGACGGCTCATGGCGCAGCCGCGGCTCTGCCCGACTACGAGCCCAACCCCGACACCAAGGTCATGAACCCCGAGCTCTGGGAGGAGTATCCCATCGAGTGCCTCACCGGCCGCCGTATCCCGGTGTACTTCCACTCCGAGCACCGTCAGCTTCCCTGGTGCCGCGAGGTTTGGCCTGTGCCCAAGATGGAGATCAACCCCGAGGACGCCGCTGAGCTGGGCATCGAGCAGGGCGACTGGTGCTGGATTGAGAACCCGCACGGCAAGATTCGCCAGACGGCCGACATCTTCCCCGGCGTCAAGAAGGGCACCATCAACTGCGAGCACTCCTGGTGGTACCCCGAGCTGTCCGCGCCTGAGCACGGTTGGCGCCTCTCTGCGGTGAACCAGCTCGTGAACAATGACATCTCCGACCCGTACTGCGGCTCCTCGGTCGTCCGCGGCTACCCGGTCAAGGTGTACAAGGCCACGGCTGAGAACTCGCCGTTCGGCAACCCCGTGCCCTGCGACGACGACGGCACGCCCATCATCACCGATGCGACCGACCCGCGCCTGAAGGCTTGGGCTCCCGTGTACGAAGGAAGGGATGAGTAATGGCACGCCTTACCATGGCGATCGACCTGAACCGCTGCATGAACTGCAAGGCCTGCAACGCCGCCTGCAAGGAGCAGAACGACGTGGGCATCGGCTACTTCTGGACGTGGGTGGACCGCAAGCAGTCCGACAGGCTTGAAGAGGACAACGGCGCCCCCAGCCACGACTTCTACTACCTGCCCATGCAGTGCCAGCACTGCGACAACCCCGAGTGCGTCACGGTGTGCCCCACCGGCGCCTCGGTCAAGGCGGAGAACGGCACCGTGCAGATCGACCTCGATCAGTGCATCGGCTGCCAGGCCTGCGTCTCCGCGTGCCCCTACGGCGTGCGCTACCTTAACGTCGAGAAGAACGTCGTTGAGAAGTGCAGCCTGTGCGCCGATCGCATTGAGGAGGGCGAGCTGCCCCAGTGCGTGCTCAACTGCGTGGGCATGGCCAAGTGGTTCGGTGACCTTGACGAGGGCATCGAGAACTTCGACGGCCCGCTGGGCAAGAAGCTCGGCGAGTACGTGCAGCCCTACGAGGAGGCCGACATCCATCACCTGGCCGACTCGGGCAACGGCCCGTCGTTCGTCTACATCCTGCGCAACCACACCTGGCAGGACTAGCGTTTCCCGGTAAGTGAATGATTGGGGAGGGGTTGCCGCAAGGCACCCCTCCCTGCTGGCGGCGTGCCGCGATGGGCTCGCCCGTCCACCCCGAACTTCGGGCGGGCCCACCGCAGCGCACAGCGAGAGAGATCAAAGGGGAGAGATGACCATGGATGAGGAAAAGGCGCCCGAGACGGGCAGGGAGCCGATCGAGCGCTCGTATCAACCAGCGACGCAGGACCCGAACGCCCTGCTCAATGACGCGCCGGTGACCGAGGGCGCGAGCGCCGAGGAGCGCACGGACGCGCTATTCGCGCGCCTGCATAGCTCGCGCCGCTTCTTGAACGGCATTCTTGAGTTCTGCCGCGAGGAGCGCACGGAAAGCGAGGTCACTGACGAGGTCGCACGGATGAGGGCGCTCGAGTTCTGCATCTACGGGGCAGACGTGCTTTGCGCCCATCTCGTCGAGGCCGGCGCGCTTGAGCGCATCGAGCCCGAGCGGGACGACGTGCGCGTGGTGGAGGTCGACGGCGTGCAGTACCTGGAGCCCGCCAACCGAGTCGAAGAGCCCGCGGCTGGCGGCGAGGAGGGCGAGCCCGGGGCTGCGGCGGTGCGCCTGAAGACCACGCAGGCCGGCCTTGCGTTTCTTGACCGCGAGCAGGACATGGGCCGCTTCCAGGAGATTCTCGACGAGGACGCGGGCCTGGACAACATCTACCGCATGCTTTTGGACTGCTGCTCCAACGAGGGCGGCGCCAGCGCCAAAGAGCTTGGCGACGCGGTGGACGACCAGCCCGAGCTGCAGGAACCGCGCCTGTACGCGTCGTATTTCTACGAAAAGATGGCCGAGCGTGACCTTATCGAGTGGACGGGCAAGGCGTGGGGCATCACCGAGTTTGGCAGGCGTGCCGTGCGGTATCTGGACAGCAGGGCGTAGGTCGCTTTGTCGTATCGACTTTGTTCTGTCGCGCGCGCAGCCGCGGCATATCAGCCGCCCGTTGTGTGGGTGGATGACCTGTATGGGAGCGGCTCGCGTGTGGGTCGCAAATAAGTTTGGGGGAGAGAATGATGGCAGAAGAGAAGGCTGGAACCGTGTGCGCCGTTGAGGATTGCGACGAGCAGGCAGCGAACATCGCGGGCGATTGCGGTCGCAGCGCGAACGCGGAGTCCGCTCCTGCAGGCACTGAAGCGAAAGAGGCTGGAGCTGCCGTTATGACCGACGAGGAGCGCGAGGACCTTGCCCGCGTCCACGAGCAGCGCGCTTGGATGTATGGCCTGTTGTCGCGCCTGTATCGCGTGGAGGTCGACCCGGTCTTTCTCGATCAGCTGCGCGCCATGAGGTTCCCTGCCTCTACGGGCAACGACGCAATGGACGCGGGCTATCGCCTGCTTGCAGGTTACCTGGGTCGTGCGGATGCCGGCACGCTCACCGAGCTTGCGGTGGACTACGTGCGCGCCTTCATCGGCCACGGTATCGACGGCCATGCCGCCGCCTACCCCTTCGAGAGCGTTTACACGAGCGCGAAACGTCTGATGATGCAGGGTGCTCGCGACGAGGTGCTTGCGCTCTACCGCGCCGAGGGCGTTGACAAGTCTGATGGTTGGAAAGACGGCGAGGACCACGTGGCGCTCGAGCTCGAGTTCATGAAGACGCTCGCCGAGCGTGCGGCCAAGTCCCTGCGCGAGGGCGACGAGGCCGAGGCCGCCCGCCTGCTCCAGGTGCAGCACGCCTTCCTCGACGACCACCTGCGCAAGTGGCTCCCCACGTTCGCGCGCGACATGGGCATCTTCGCCAAGACCGACCTCTACCTGGGCCTTGCCCGTCTTACCGCCGGCTTCCTCCAGGTAGAAGAGGAGTTCATGGCCGAAGTGGCGTAGGGTTTGGGGATTTGCTTGCGGAATCCATCGACCGGCGCGTGACTCGACGAGTTCGCGCGGCATGCCTGCTGTGCGCGGCGCGGTGAAGCTTGCGTGCTCCGTTTCGCTTTCAATCGGGTCTTACACGGGGGCGGCAGGGCAGATTGGCCTTGCCGCCCCCCGTTTTCAATGGTTCAAATGTATGTTAAATCATTAAAGTACCAGTTGGCGCATTTTTTAAAATTTCTGAAATGTATGTTAATTGACTAAGACGAGGCAATTTTCTCTGCTCGTGGTCCCCGCCCCCTAGTCTGATGCCCCCAATTTGCCCCCTCCTTCCCAAAACTTTGCCCTAAGGGCAGTGGAAATTGGTACGCATCGTGTGGCTGAAGGTAGTTTCAGAAAGTTCCGCGCGTTCGATAATCCTTTTTGTCCGGTAAAGCCCGGCGGCCTCGCTATGCCGAGACTACTGTGCCGACATCATACGAGAGGGGAGAACGTCATGATCGCTACTCATCGGTTGCATGTGGTAACCGCCGCTTGTGCGACAACGCTGCTGGCAGGTGCCCTTGCCGCAGCTGCTTTTGGAGCGGGTGCGGCATCGGCGGAAAGTGCGGACACCTCGGCTTACACCGGCTCTGACGGCACGACGTACAACGTGCTTGACGTGCGCTCAGTCGGGTATTGCGCTCAAGGGCAAGGCTTACAGCAAGGATGGTCCGATTGTGACCGCGCTTGCCGATGGCCGCTTCGTGCAGCGCACGCCTGGCGAGAACATTTCGGCTGACTATGATGCCGAGGGCGCCTACTCGCACCCGGCCAAGAACGCGCTGTACAACTGCGCCTACCTCAAGGCCGATGAGCGCGGGTGCAACGCCTGTCACGACGACCTGGGCGCCCTGCTCAACTCGTGCAGCTATGGCCACACCGACCTCACCAACAACATCGGCATCGACATCGACGTCCAGATGTGCATCGACTGCCATACCGTGGGCGAGGGATAC
>JAHZHK010000086.1:8486-12064 GCA_019420325.1 Coriobacteriaceae bacterium
GCATCCACCAGGATGTCGAGGGCGCAACGTGCGAGAGCTGCCACAACATGACGGAGGACGGCGAGGGCTTCACAATGTGGGACGTCTCGAAGCATTCGCTGCTGCGCGGCATCACGGCCGTCGAGGATGTCGAGGGCGATTTCTCGTGGAACCAGACGGACGTCATCCCCCAGGAGGACCTCTTCAATTACAGCTGGTACTACCGTGGTAGCGACTACCTGCGCAATTGGCGCGAGGCCAACGGCGGCGAGGCTGACACCTCGATTTATGACCAGTGGAACATCTCGCTCACGGGTCTGGTCAACAACGAGGTCAACTACACGCTTGCCGACCTTATCAAGGAAGCTCCGAGTGTCACCAAGGCCGTCACCATGCAGTGCACGCTCAACCCCACGGGCGGTCCCTATCTGGGCAATTGCGTTGTGACCGGCATCGACCTCAACTGGCTTATCGAGCAGGCCGGCGGTTTTACCGATGACGCCTACGCCATCTACTCCTCCTCCGCCGACGGCAATGCCAACTCCATGCTCATCTCCAACCTCGAGGGCAAGGACGCGCTGCTCGTGTACGAGATCAACGGCGAGCCGCTTGAGTGGGACCAGGGCTTCCCCTGCATGCTGTGGGTGGGCGGCACCGGTGCCCCCATCTGCTGCAAGGAGCTTAGCGACATCATTGCCGTGGACGAGAACGACCCTTACGTGTGGGAGTACGACGGCTGGACTACCGAGGACGGCACAGGCTACTATAACAAGCCTAATGTTGGTATCTGGGGTACCCCCGAGGGCCTGTGCGTACAGGCCGGCGAACCGTATACGTTCAAGGGATATGCTGCTTCGTGGGATCAGCCCACGGTGGCGTTGGAGTTCTCGATGGACGGCGGCAACACTTGGACGCGCTATGACACGCCTGACGCCACGGTGAACAACTGGGTGAGCTGGCAGTTTACCTGGACGCCCCCCGAGGGTGTCGACAGCGCCTACGTGCTCATGGTGCGAGCGGTTACCGAAGACGGCGCAACGACCCCCGAGCCTGTTGAGGTCATGGTGAACGCCAAGTCCGACCTCGACGCCTTCGCCGAGCAAGTCCGTTCGTTTGAGGGCACGCAGGCCGACCTCGGCCTGGCTGACAACCAGGCTGTCATCGACGGCAGCACCGGCCCCGAGGACGACATCTCCGACCGGGTAATCTCTGACCCGCAGGGCTATGCGGCTTCCATTGCGCAATCCGAAGACAGCGGCTACACCCCCAACTTTGATCTGTGGGCGGGAGCCGATGGCGCGGCTGCAGATGCAGGTGACGCTGATGTTGAGTCGGCTACTTCCGAGGCCACCGAAGCTGCCGAACAGCCTGCCGACACGTCCACGGAAACCAAATAACGCAAGGGGAGTGAACAACGATGAAGAAGAGCATCCGCAAGGAGCAAGGATTGGCGAGCGTGCCCGTGTTTGCCATGGCGACCGTTGCGGCCCTTGGTGCAACGATGGCAGGCGCCAGCGCGGCCCTCGCGCAGCAGGACGAGGTGCCGCCTACGGGGTCGAATGCGGCTGTCATTGCCGGCGAGCAGGCGATGTCCAGTCAGCGGGTCGCATTGGCGAGCGTTGAGGGAACGTTTTCGTTTACCCAGGGGCAGGTTACGCCCACGGCGCAGATTGCGCGCACCTTGGGCGGCGCCGACAAGGTGCTGTGCGGGGCCTCGACGGAGGCACTGCCCTCAAACCAGCAGGTTGTGAGCGATGCGGCGGACTGGCAGATTACCGTAGACGGCGACGGCGTCCAGTCGAGCCTGACTGCAACCATCGGGGATCTTGCCCAAACCGGCACGCAGAGCACCGTCATGGGATGCTCGTGCGCGGGCAACCCTGCGGACGGCCGTGCCACGGCAAACGCCGCAGTGACCGGCGTGTCGGTGTTAGACCTGCTTGAGGCCGCGGGTGGGGTGTCGTCCGAAGCCAACGCAATCACCTTCGTTTCCTCGGACGGCTACGAGGTGACCTTGCCGCTGACGTACGTGCTCCAGCGTGCGTCGATGATCGTCTACCAGCTCAACGGCGAGCCCCTGTCGGCCAGTGTGGGCGGGACCAATCAGCTGTGGCTCGGCTCTACCTCGGCTCGCTATTTTGTCAGCGATGTCGTGGAGGTGCGTGTGACCTGCGAAGACGAGACTCCGGCCATTCCAGGCAGCCCCGCCTCCGGCGACCATGCCTCCAACGTGCCCAATGTCGGTGTGACGGACGGGTCGGCGGCATAGGGATTTGCAGTCAGTGGGTTGCGAGGGCGGCGCGAGCGTAAACGACCCATGTTGGACCCACATGCAGCTTGCGTCACGTGGTTGGTGGCGCGGGTGGCCTGAGCCGGTTTATGACTCATGTTGAGAAGAGGGGATTGCCTGGCTGTTTAAAATGTGGCCGAGGCGACCCCCTCTTCTTTTTGGGCGAGATTTTGTCGCCCGAGGCTCTTAGCGACTTTTCGCATTGCCCTCGTGGAAAAAGCTCGCCTGATCGGTCGCGGTGTCCCTCAGTCCGCGCCAGCTGCCCATGACGTCGCGCTGTTCGGGCATCTGCCAGGTCGGTTGGTCCTTGAGCCGCACGGGCAGGCACATCTTGAAGAGCATCTCGCGCCCCTCGTAGAGGAAGGCGGGGCTGTCGGCGATGACCTCGCCGCGATAGTCACCCGCCGGTTCCATGCCGCGCTTTTCGCATTCCTCCAGCATATGGGCGAGTTCCACTGTCTCGCGCTCGCGGCCGTCATGGGTGAAGACGCCGTCGATGTATTCACATAGGCACGTTTGTGCCGGGATGCGCACTGCGTCGCGAACGGTCGCCTCGCCGAACGCCGGAGTTACGAACACGAAGGCGCGGTCATATCTGATGCGACCGGCAAGCAGGTCGTCTTGCGCAATGATGCAGCCTACGTTTCGGAAGAGCGACAGGGGAAGCCCGCGCTCCACAATCTCGCGTTTCACGAATCTCAAATTGAGTTCCCATGCCCCCATGGCATGAGCCCCGTCGTCGTCAGGCTCGGAGGTTTCGACGCGCGAAAGGGGGAATTCCAGCACCTGCCTTTCGGGCATACTCTCGAGCATGAGCTGGTTGCACGGCGGTTTGTCCAGGTAGACCTCGCAGGCGCGGAGCAGGTCGCCTCCCACCTGGTGCGCCTGGGCGAGCTCGTGCATTTGCGTTTCAATCTGCCGCACATGGTCGCGCACACGTTCGCGCAGCGCTGCGACGTCGCTGTCCTTGAGTGTCTCGGCAATCTCATCGAGTGAGAAGCCCACACAGCGCAGCTGGCAAATCATGTCGAGGGTGGCGCATTGCCCCAGCGTGTAGTAGCGGTATCCGCTCGCCTCGTCTGTGTATGCAGGCTCTAGGATGCCCTTCGCCTGATACAGGCGCAGGGCCTTTTCGCTTACCGCGTTGAGGCGGGCCATCTGGCCGATGCTCAGAAGGGTCTCGTTGCTGCCGCCGATTTGCGCATCGCCTTCAAAGTGCCTGGTCAGCTTATTGAGTTGGCTTGCCACGAAAGCCCCCTTCCTGCGCGTGCGGTCGTACCCCTTTGAGGCCGCGCGTCCGATTGGCATC
>JAHZHK010000087.1 GCA_019420325.1 Coriobacteriaceae bacterium
GGCCGAGGCGGACCCCTCCCTGCCATCGGTGTTCCAAACCGCCATCGATCATGGCTTCAAGCAGACAAATGCCAAGCTGATTCTCTGCGGGAGCAACGAGGGATTCATGGAAAGCGAGGTACTCGGTGCCAAAAGCCCCCTCTACGGGCGGCGGACGATGCAGATTCACCTCAAACCGTTCGACTACCTCGACGCCGCGCGGATGCTGCCGTGTCTTCCCCCCGAGCAGGAGCTGGCCTATTACGCCACCTTCGGAGGCACGCCGTATTACCTCTCGCAGGTAGACCCTGCACTGACCTACGAGGAGAACGTACGCGAACTCCTCTTCGACAGCATGGGCATGCTCTACGAGGAGCCCCTCATGCTGTTGCGCCAGGAGGTTCACGAGCCCGCCCAGTACAACTCCATCCTCGACGCCATCGGTGCGGGCAACGGTACGTCCACGCGAATCGCCCAGGCCGCCGGGGTCAATCCCAACTCGGTCGGCAAGTACATAAAGACGCTCGTATCGTTGGGAATCATCGAGAAGGTGACCCCTTTTGGGGAGCCTACAACGTCCCGCAGCTCGCGCTACCGCATCAAGGACCCGTTCTTCGCCTACTGGTACCGCTTCGTGAGCAGGTATCTCGGGGCAATCGAGGAAGGCGCGGGCGCGGCTGCAGCCGGATACGCCACCTCGGGGGCCGCGTTCGCAACCTATCTCGGCGGACAGTTCGAGCTGGCATGCCTGCAATGGGTGAGTCGCGAGAACGCTGCGGGGAGACTCCCCTTCGCGGCACTTGAGTTCGGTAAATGGTGGGGCACCGACCCACAGGCCCGCGAGGAGACCGACATCGACGTCGTGGCAGCGAACAAGGCCGAGCACAAGCTGCTCGTCGGGGAATGCAAGTGGCGCAACTCGTTCGACGAGACGGCCGCAATCGAGGCGCTCGAGCACCGCGCGACCCTTCTGAGGGGGTTCAGCCAGTGCTACCACGTGCTCTTCACGAAGCGCGACGTGAGCGAGGGAACCCGTGAGAAAGCGGCAGCGAGAAGCGACCTGCGCGTCGTGACGGCAGAGGAGCTCTACCGCGAGTTGGGATGATAAGGCGGCCGAAAAAGCGCCGCCGATTTGCAGGCTTGAGAAAGGGGCCGCGCGTCCTCACCAAGCGTGCAGCCCCTTGAAATGCCAAATTCGCATTGGGGCTTCGCGCGCGAGGGCCGTTTCTGGCGGGCAAGCGCGACGGAGTAAAAGGCCCCTGGGTACCGGCGGCGCGCAGAGACGGCACCCACCTACGATGTGCTCCGTGTTTTCCTTGGTGGCCCCGCGCCCCTCTTTCCCAAAAATCCACCGGGACGTGGTAGCATCGTCGCCGTCGTTGAAGGCTTGAGCATGAGAGGACAGACGCACTATGCGCATTGGATTCGACAGCCAGAAATACGTCGAACTGCAGGCCGCCCACATCCGCGAGCGTATTGGCTCGTTCGGCGGCAAGCTCTACCTGGAGTTCGGCGGCAAGCTGTTCGATGACATGCATGCCTCGCGCGTCCTGCCCGGCTTTGCCCCCGACGAGAAGATCCGCATGCTGCAGAGCTTCAAGGACGACGTGGAGATCATCGTCGCCGTCAACGCCAACGACATTGAGAGCGGCAAGGTCCGCGGCGACCTCGGCATCACCTACGACGAGGACGTCCTGCGCCTCATCGACATCTTCCAAGGCATGGGCTTCCTTGTGAGCGCCGTCGTCGTGACGCGCTACGCCGGCCAGCCCGCCGCCGACGTCTTCCGCGCGCGCCTCGACGCCATGGGCATGCGCTCCTACCGCCACTACCCCATCGCCGGCTACCCCGTGGACGTGGACTACGTGGTGAGCGATGAGGGCTTCGGCAAGAACGACTATATTGAGACGACCCGCCCGCTCGTAGTCATGACGGCCCCCGGCCCTGGTTCGGGCAAGATGGCCACGTGCCTGTCGCAGATCTACCTCGACGCCAAGCACGGCATCAAGGCCGGCTACGCCAAGTACGAAACGTTCCCCGTGTGGAACCTGCCGCTCAAGCACCCGGTGAACCTCGCCTACGAGGCCGCCACGGCCGACCTGGATGACGCCAACATCATCGACCCCTTCCACCTGGAGGCCTACGGCAAGGTGGCGGTGAACTACAACCGCGACGTCGAGACGTTCCCCGTGCTCAAGGCCATGATGGAGCGCATCCTGGGCGCAAGCCCCTACCAGTCTCCCACCGACATGGGCGTCAACATGGCTGGCCTTGCCATCTGCGACGACGAGACCGTGTGCGAAGCGGCCCGGATGGAGATTGTCCGTCGCTACTTCAACGCGTGCGTAAACGCGAAGCGCACCGGCTGCGGCGCCAACCAGGTAAGCAAGCTCAAGATGCTCATGAAGCAGGCAGGTGTCACGCCCGACCTCTCCCCCATCCGCGCGGCGGCCCTCGCCAAGGAGGAGACCACCGGCAAGCCTGCCGGTGCCCTGATGCTGCCCAACGGCGAGGTCATCAGCGGCCGCACCTCCACGCGTCTCGGCGCCGCCTCGTCGCTTTTGCTCAACGCCCTCAAGTACCTGGCAGGCATCCCGGAGGAGACCTACATCATCAGCAACGAGGCCATCGACCCCATCTGCCATCTCAAGACCGAGCTGCTGCACAGCAAGAACCCCCGCCTGCACACCGACGAGATGCTCATTGCCCTCTCGCTGAGCTCGGCCACCGAACCGCTCGCCGCCCGCGCCATCGAGGCGGCAGAGCAGCTGCGCGGTTGCGACGCGTTCTTCTCGGTCATCATCTCTTCCGCCGACGAAAAGCTCTACCGCACCCTCGGCATCAACGTGAGCTGCGAGGCCAAGTACGAGCGCAGCAGCTACTACCACAAGTAGGCATGCGAGGACGCGCCCGGCAAATCGCGCGCAAAGCGCAGGCCAGGCAGACATAACGCACTGCAAAAGGCGGGTGTCCCACATGGGCGCCCGCTTTTTTTGAGAACCGGCCATGGATGACAGAGGTCGAGCACGCATCTCCTGACGGCAAGGCAAGTTACGGGGTTATTTTCTGCCACCAAGCCCAGCCGCAATGACACGTTGCACCCGTCTCTTTTCGTCATTCCAGTTTGTTATTGCAGCCCCGTGTCCCTTGCCCGATTATTGAATTCACCCCTACGAAAGAGTATGCTCTCATTACCTGAAGGGGCCCCAAAGGTGATTTGCGAACAATAAATAATTTCCCGTGAATGCAGGCTTTCATGCGACTGACCAGGTCGTATGCGCTCTGATGTTGCCGCGTGAGCAAAATTTCGCCCACGTAGGCATTCGTTTGCACGGGGAACAAAAGGGGACATGAAAGGGGAACGACATGCGAAAGAGGCATCTGGCGACCCTGCTGCTCGCGGGATCATTGCTCGCTGCCGGCGGCGCGATCGCTGCTGAATCCCAAGTGGGCCACACCGAGATGGGCGGCGGCTCCGACGACGTGCTGTATTCCAGCATCGAGTCCACGGACGCCTACAATGAGGGCCTCGAGCGCCTGGCCCAGATCAACGCCCGCCAGGACGAGATCAACGCCGAGTATGCGCCCGAGATCCGCACGCTGAAGGACGGCACCCAGGTTCAACGCACGCCCACCGAGTACCAGTGCTATCACTGGAACCGCCCGTATAGCGGCGGCATCTCGTATAACAACTACTATCTTGACGCAGACCATCGCGGCTGCGGCGCCTGCCACGTCGACCTGGGCGACACGCTGGCAAACATGGAATACTCCCACCTCACCGTCCAGAACGAGGCCCTGGGCACCTGGATCACCGTCGACCAGTGCATGCTGTGCCACAGCGACGACGACGATTACGAGTTCGGCACCCTGCTGCATGCCGTCCACTACGGCACGCGCAACGGCGACATGTTCGAGGCCATGGGCGGCAGATGCCTGAGCTGCCACAACATGACCGAGAATGGCAAAGGCGTTGAGCTGTGGGACATGGTCAAGTACGATCACCTCGATGGCGTCGTCAAGGTCTCTGATGTCCAGGGCGAGTTCGAGTTCGAGCAGGACAACGTGGTTGCCCCCGAGGACATGTTCACCTACGACTGGATCCACACCGACTACGACCACATGTTCCATATTCTGGGCAAGAACGGCCTTGACGCCAAGTTTGACGAGGAAGCCGTCTACAACTGGGAAATCACCATGGACGGCCTTGTCAACGAGCCCTACACTGCCAAGCTCGGCGACCTGATCGCTGAGGCCGAGGCCGACGGCGCCGTTGTCACCAAGGCCTCGAAGATCGTGTGCGTCGACAACATGCCGGGTGGCGGCGGCATCTCCAACGTCGAGATCACCGGCATCCCGTTGAACTGGCTCATCGAGCGCGCCGGCGGCCCGAGCAAGGACATCACGGGCGTCCTGTTCGACCGTCGCGAGTTCCACACCAACGGCGTGATGTCTCACAGCAACCGCGGCGTGCCCGAGTGGAAGTTCGACGACGTCTACCTGGTGTATGAGATCGGTGGCAAGCCGCTGAGCATCAGCGCCGGCAGCCCCTGCGTGAACTGGACCGAGGCCAACGACGCCCAGGGCAACGTGAAGCAGTGCGTGGGTTACACCCTCACCGACGAGGACAAGAACTGGTCGGGCTGGATGATGAACGGTTTCAACACCTACGGCACCGGCCCCTACATGAACAAGCCCAACGCCTCGATCCTCAAGGTCCCCGAGGGCAAGATCATCGAGACCGGCGTTCCCTACACGTTCGAGGGTTACGCCGACGCCTTTGACGAGGCCGTCACCATGCTCGAGTTCTCGATGGACAACGGCAAGACCTGGACCGCCTTCGACCTGGGCCAGACCGACCCGAGGAAGTGGGTCTACTGGCACTTCACCTGGACGCCCGAGTCCGACGGCAGCTACGTTCTGATGGTGCGCGGCACCACCGAGTGCGGCCTGGTGAGCGAGGAGCCCCAGAAGGTAATGGTCACCGCCAAGAGCAACGTGGAGGGTTAAGATGAAGCACGCCGCTGGATTCAAAGTTCTGGGCATGATGGGCGCTGGTCTGGCGCTTGCAGGTACAGGCGTTGCAGCCCCGCTCGCCGCGCTGGCCGACGTCGACGCCTCTTCTGTTCAGGTGATTGAGCGCGAGGCGATCGAGTACGACAAGATCCCGAACGTGACGGGCGAGTTCTCGTTCTGCCAGGACGCCCTGACCCCGGGCGACGACGTCTTCAACCTGTTCGGCACCGCCACCACCACGGTGTGCGCCAAGCCGGGCTTCGCCTTCGACCAGGTGTCGCGCGAGAGCTACTACCTCAACATCGGCGGAGAGGTGCAGAAGGTCTACACCGTCGGACTCGACCAGATCGAGCAGATGGAATCCGAGATGCAGGAGATGCGCTGCACCTGCGGCATGAGCCCCGCGCTCGCCATGGTGCAGGTCGAGGGCGTCAAGGTCGCCGACATCCTCTCGATGGTCGACATCGACCCCGACGTCAACACCATCACCTTCAAGGACAACGAGGGCTACGGCCTGCCCATGCCCCTGTCTTACGTCCTCGAGAAGGGCGCCATGCTGGTGTACAAGGTGGGCGGTCAGCCGTTCACCGACGGCGAGCGCCTGCAGGTTTGGATTCCCGACACGGTCGCCAAGTACTTCACCCGCGCGGTCACCGACATCGAGCTCTCGGTGAGCGACGAGGTTCCCGAGGTCGAGGGCCCCGACGCCAACCACCGCGCCAAGGTGAGCGTCATGAACACTATCCAGGACACCTTCAAGGTCGGCGACATGGTGACGTTCGAGGGCTACGCCGATGACTGCGGCACCCAGGTCGTCGCCGTGGAGTTCTCGCTCGACAACGGCGAGACCTGGACCTCGTTCGACACGACGTCCTCCAGCACCGACAGCTGGGTCTACTGGAGCTTCGACTACGTCACCGAGCAGGCTGGCATCTTCAAGCTTGACGTGCGCGCAGTCACCGAGGACGGGACCGTCTCTCCCCTGGCTTCGAGCGTCGTGTTCGAGGTCGAGGAGTAGCGCGACCATATAGGGCTGCGTGTGCCTGGTCCAACTCCCGTCTTTACTGGGATGCACGCGTGGGCAGAGCGCCGTCCCGCGCGTGCATGGTCTGACCGCCAGTTGTGTGGCATGGGTTTCACCACACATGAGTGCAATAGCGTCTCGGAAGGGCGGCACCTCCAAGACCGGAGGTGCCGCCCTTTGCGCCATTCCTACTCGCGCACGATGCGAAGGACGTCTTCGCGTGAGGCGACGTCGAGCTTGCGGTAGATGTTGTGGATGTGCGTACGCACCGTGTTGGGCGAAATGACCAGCTCTTCGCCGATGTACACGCCGTTGTGGCCGTGAGCGAGAAAACCCAGGACCTCGCGTTCGCGAACGGTAAGACCGTAGGTGCGGGCAAGCTCGTCACAGCGAGCTTCAAGACTCGCCTCGCCGAGCAAGACGTCGCTCGCATCGGGGGCAGGGGCATCCTCCAAGACAGACACCGTCCTGAAGGCGGCGAGGCCCGCGTCTCGACCATACCCGAGGTCTGCCGCACCCACGAACGCCTCGCGGTCGGCCCGCAGGCCACGCCACAGGGCGTATACCACCATCCCGGCAGCATACAAGCCGCTTGTCACCACGATAAGCGTGCGCACCTGGGCCGGGTCGGCGCCGATGTTGGCACATTCGACCTGGGTGAAGACGGTCACAAAGCAGAAGAGCGCGACACCCACACATACGACGAGGTCGCTGGGGTACTCGGCAGCATGGGCCATGCCCACCAAGGTGGACAGGGTCAAAAGCGCAGCCGCCGTGTACAGCACAAGCACAAAGGTGAGCTCAAACGGTGACCCGGCCAAAAGCGACTCGCTGAAGTAGTTGAACACGAGCATCGCAACCGAAAGCACGGGGATAAGGCCGCGATACACCGCCCTCAGAAGCGGGGTGGACGCCGGAAGCAACATGCAGGCGAGCAGCAGCAGGGCAACAACCACCTGGATGACGACGTACTCGGAGTAATTCTCGAAGAAAAGTTCCCCGCGCACCGCCATGAGCATGGCGAATAGAGCAAGCCCTACCCCGGGGACGAAGGTCATCTCTAGAAAACTACGCAGGCGACCTGGAACGGGAGCTGAGCCACGGACCCGCTCAGACATCGGGGGTTTGGAGACAGAAGCGCCCTGGACCTGATCGTCATACACGTCCCGGGCCTGGCCGTCATGCATGCCATCGGTCTGGCCGCCATGCATCCCTTGGGCCTGGTCGTTATGCCTGTCCCGCGCTTTTTTTCCATACTCCCCTGCCTCGACGGTAGGCGCGCCCGACTTCGCCCATGCATCGCCAAACGGCGCAAAGACAAACGGCAGAGCCGCGCAGGCAAGCGTACAGAGCACGAACAGCGCCACGGCGGCTGCCTCACCCACATGAAGCTGGGCCCAACCCACAAGCGCCGCGAGCACAGCAGAAGCCGCGATGACACCGGTGGCCTGACGCAGGTTATAGCGAGCCAGGATGCGCCCCCAAGCAAGCAGCTCCCCCAGGCATCCAGCACCAACGCAGATGCCCACCGGCAAAAATGTCCACTCGGGCCACGCGCCGCCCAGGGCCATCGCGCAAAAGGACGCGTTGCCCGCCACAAACGCGAACGCAAAGAGCACACGCACGACCACATGACTCAAAACCCTTCTCAGCCCCAGGCCCACCACGAGCGTCCCCGCAACGCCAGCAAGAACCCCCGAGCGAAGGGCATATCCCAGAATGCCAACGAAGTCAGGCAGGTTCGCAAAGCGCTGAAAAGGCATGGCAGCGGCAGAATAGAGGAGCAGCGTCGCGAGCAGGCAGGCAAAACCCGCCACCGAAACGGCGTCGACCCAACCCATGCGACCCATTGTCGTTTTGTTCCCCGCGATCACCCCAGTACGCCCCCCCTATGACAAAGCGACTCTTGACAAGGCCGCTGAGCTGGAAGTTTGACCGTCTAAACGCCCTCTAAACGCCATCTCAACGTTTTGTCTGATTCAGTTTACACCACGCGATGCCTAAGGTTTTGCCTAAACGACAGGAGAAGGCTGGCAAGGGGCCAGTCGCACTGTCGCAACGAGCCGTCCCGAAGAAAGGATGTTCTCATGAGCAAGACCGTTTCGCGTCGCGCCTTCCTGACCAGCGCTGCAACGGCAACTGCGGGCATCGCCGCAGCCTCCGCCTTTGCAAGCTCCGCCCTCGCCGCAGGCCCTGGCGGCCCTGGCGGCCCCGCTCGCGAGGTCGTCTACGCCAGCGCTGAGACCACCGACGACGGTCGCGTCAAGGGCTACTGCGGCCCTGGCGATTGGCTGGGCACCAAGCCCGAAATCGCCGACGACCAGATCACCCAGACCTACGACGTCGACGTTGTCGTGCTGGGCGGCGGCCACGCCGGCCTCATGGCCACGCTCGGCGCCGTTGACGAGGGCTGCACCGTGGCCACCGTCGAGCAGCAACCCTGGAGCGCCTTCGTGGACCTCGACGGCACCGGCGCGAACATGGGCGGCTGGTACGGCGAGGACATCGGTCACGTCAACTCGCAGTTCCTCATCGACCGCGGCTTTGGTCCCTACAACACCGGCGAGATTGTAAGCGAGTTCTGCAAGCGCGCCGCGGGCCGCGTGAACCCCGACATCATCAAGGCGTTCGTGCAGAACTCCGGCCCCATGTTCGACCGCTACAAGGAGGTCTACGACTCCTACGAGGAGGAGCGCAAGGCCAACGACTCCAACGTGCATCTCACCGGCACGCTCGTGGTAATCGACGGCGAGCCCGTGGCCGACGAGGGCGACTTCGACATGTCCAACATGTTCGACTACCCGCTGTGCAACACGCAGGCCGCCTGGTCGGGCGCCAACATCGAGTACCCCATCGAGTGCGGCGGCTACAAGACCTGGCCCTGCAACGCCCAGTTCTACGGCTACCACGGCAACGACATCGAGTTCGTGCACAAGTACATCAAGCAGTACACCGAGGAGAACGGCGCCACCTGGTACTTCGAGCACACCGGTGTCGAGCTCGTGCAGAACGAGGCCGGCGACGTGACGGGCCTTATCGCCACCGATGCCGACGGCAACTATGTGCAGTTCAACGCCGCCAAGGGCGTCATCCTGTGCGCCGGCGACTACATCGGCGACCCCAAGATGTGCTGGGCCCTGCTGAACGAGGGCATGGAGTGGGGCGAGCGCTCCGGTGCCACCTCCGAGGACTGGGCGAGCGCCGGCTCGCGCTCCGGTGCCGGCCACAAGATGGGCATCTGGGCTGGCGGCATGATCGAGCCGACCCCCCGTGGCTGGATGGCCATCGGCGGCGGCGCAAGCGGCCCCTGGGGCACCTGCCCGCTGCTCACGCTCAACTCCGAGGGCAAGCGTTTCTGCAACGAGGGCGCCATCGCCCAGCTGCAGGCCGTCTGTCTGCGCCAGCCGGCCGGTCTGTCCTGCTACGTGACCGACGCCAACTGGAAGCAGACCGTGGGTTCGGCTCCCCTCGATCACGGCGCGCCCAACTTCGGCATGGACGACTACATGGTTCAGCTCGAGGCAGGCATGAACGCCGTTGAGGTGGGCAACCCCGAGGGCGGCTTCGTCGTCGGCGCCAACCTCGCCGAGCGCAAGATGATGGGCGGCACGGTGTACGCTGCCAACACGCTCGAGGAGCTGGCCGACATGCTCGGCTACGAAGGCGACGCCAAGCAGAACTTCCTCGACAGCATCGCTCACTACAACGAGCTGTGCGCCTCTGAGGACGGCGACACCGACTACGGCAAGGACAAGGCCTACATGGTGCCGATCGACACCCCGCCCTTCTACGGTGGCACGAGCAGCACCTCCCACAGCACCAGCCCCATGATGGTCACGATGAGCGGCCTCATGACCGACGCTGCCCAGAACGTCCTCAAGACCGACTGGACGAAGATCAAGGGCTTGTACGCCGCTGGCAACTGCCTGGGCGGCCGCTACGGCTTCGGCTACTCCACGCCCTTCGCCGGCAACTCGGTGGGCATGGCGATGACGCACGGTTGGCTCGCCGGCCACACCGTCGGCCAGCTGTAAAATGATGCGGAACCTCGTCCGCTGCGTTCCGCGGGGCTCGTCGCAAAGGGCGCTCCGTGTCGGGAGGCTAGAGTACTCCAGTAGGCCAAAGGCCCGCACCGCGCACGTCGCCTCCCGACGCCTTGCGGACGAGAACCCGCGTTTGTAAGGGCGGAGCCTCGTTCGCTGCGTTCCGCACCACTAAGCTGATGTACGATTTGGCCCCGCCCGCGCGGCTTTGGCGGGCGGGGCCTCTTTTCTTGATTGCCTCGTTCTGATTGGATGCACACCATGGACGCACGCACCACACCGGCCATCGACAAACTTGTCGTCGACGTGGCGTTTCCTTTCACGCTGTCCACGCCCGCGTACGGTCCCAGTCGCCCGTTCATGGGCAACCATGCCGCGAAGGCCGCCTATGTGGACGCGCTGGAGACCGAGCTCGCCTCCCTCGACGACGAAGTGCGGGCGCAGCCTGTGTCTGCGGTACGTCTCTCGGGCGGAGCAAGCATCATGAGCGCCGACAAGGTATGCCACCTGGTGCGACAGATTAAAAAAACGCTCACCATGGTACCGGGAGCGGAAATTTCCATCGACGTGGAGCCGCTGACCGTGTGCACGCCCAGCCTTACCGACTGGACGAGTTGCGGCATCACGCGCGTCAACCTTGCGGCCTTGTCCTGCGATGACGCCGAACTTAGCGCACTTGGCGCTCACCACACCCGCGAGCAGCTTCAAAATGCGCTGCTCTTCCTTGAAAAGTTTCACATGGCTAATGTGAACTTCGAGGTGTTATACGGCGCCCCGGGGCAGACAGAGGCGAGCTGGAAGCGCACGCTTCTCACCCTGGCTGGCGTCGACGCGCCCCACATCAGCGCGAGACCCCTGGTAGACGCCGCAAGCGACACCGCCTGGACCGAGCAGGCCAGCGAGGCAAGTGCAACGCAAGAGGGTATCCCCGCTCCTGCTGCCCCCCTGCCCTCACCCGAAACCCGACGTGCCCTCTATGAGCAGGCACAACGTATTCTCAGCGAGCGAGGCTATACCGAGGTTGCACCTGGCGACTTTGCCAAGTCGGGACTCGCTCCGGCGTCGGGCGTGTTTGGGCCGCTCATGCGCGCAGGCGCCGACGTACTTGGCTTGGGCGCAGGAGCCCGCAGCCGCCTTGACGGCTTCCTGTACGAAAACGCCTGCGACTACGACCTATATGTGGCCAAGTCCGCCGACTTCGAGGCGATTGTGCGCAACCCCCTGCGCGAGAACGAGCAATCTCTCCGCGCACGCGTCTGCCCGCCCGTCGAAAACCTCACCGCATCCCAACGGTTTGAGTTCCTCGAAACCATAGGGGCAACGCTGGCGCGCTAAACGGCACGCCGCGCCCAACCATGCCGCGTGGCCTCGGCGGCGAATGGCGAATTGCGCCCGTCCCCTTGCGTCATCCCTTGAGTGCGCCGACTCATTAATGGCAGCGAAACGAGTTTCGGTGCGGTGCAGGCGCCCCCGGTGGCAGACAAACGAGTTTCGGTGCAGTTTTGGCGGGCGCATTGGCAGACAAACGAGTTTCGGTGCAGTCAAAACGCTCCCTGTGACCCCTAGAAGTCTTTTCCAGATGAATCCGAGGCCCTGAACGGGGCATTCGTTATCTATTCTGTTGTTTTAACAACAGAATTTCTCTCCGCGCAGAGCCAATCGATGCTCTCGTTCAGAGACCATTACTCCGAAACTCGTTTCGCTGCCAACGGGTCGGGACCCCGGACAAAATCTCGGACCGAAGTAGAGTCCAGAGAGGAGTCCGATGT
>JAHZHK010000088.1 GCA_019420325.1 Coriobacteriaceae bacterium
CGAGTACCCGCTTGTGCTCACCGAGGGCCGACTGCCCATGTACCACCACGGCACGCTGCGCAACATCCCGTACCTGCGCGAGATCTATCCCGTGCCTGAGTGCTGGATTCACCCCGAGGTTGCCGAGAAGTACGGCATCACCGATGGCGAGTGGGTCGACATTGAGAGCCGCCGCGGCAAGACGCACGGCAAGGCCAAGGTCACCACGGCAATCGCCAAGGGCGTTGTGTACCAGGAGCGCTTCTGGGCACCCGAGCTGCTTGATTCCGACGACCCGGCTCAGGCTTACAAGGCGTTCAACATCAACGTCCTTACCAAGAACGACCCGCCCTACAACCCCGAGTACGGCACCTACACGCTGCGTGGCTTTACCGTCAAGGTGACTCCGTCCACCGATGAGATCTGCGACAAGATTTGGACCGAGCCGTCTCAGTTCGCGGTGTGGATGCCTGAGGCTTCTGATCCTACCGAGGAGGTGTTCGACTATGGCGCGTAATTGCATAGTCGTCAACATTGACCGCTGCACTGGCTGCTACGCCTGCCAGGTGGCCTGCAAGATGCAAAACGAGGTGGCCCTGGGTCTTGCCTGGAACAAGGTGAAGATTGTCGGTCCCGTCGGTGAGTACCCCAACATGGTGCGCTACCCGCTGCCTACGATGTGCCAGGAGTGCGAGAACGCCCCGTGCCTCGAGGTTTGCCCCACCGGCGCCACCTACCGCGACGAGGAGACCGGCGTTATCCTCATTGACTCCGAGCAGTGCATCGGCTGCCAGGCTTGCATGCAGGCCTGCCCTTATGGTCAGCGCTGCTATAACGAGCAGGCCGGCGTTGTGGAGAAGTGCAACCTTTGCCATGACCTCACGGCCAAGGGCGAGCTCCCTGCGTGCGTGAAGAGCTGCTCTGCCGGCGCCCGCTTCTATGGCGACCTCGACGATCCTGAGTCCGATGTCTCCAAGGAGCTCGCCAAGTATTCCGAGGATCAGATTCACACGCTGCCCGATACAGGCAACGCCCCCCTCACCAAGTACATCATCACGTCGATGCACGGTGAGAATGCCTGGCAGCCCGACGTTTTCTAAGTCGCTTCGTTAAAAACGGGGCCCTCAAAGTGCGGTGTCGTCGTGCGCGGCGGCGGCACCGCACCCCTTGCTACATGTGTGTTCCGCGCAAAGTGTCAAAACGTGTCAAGAATCAGGAGAAACCGACATGGATCAGCAGACAAGAGACGACATCATTACTTCTGGCGCCGACCGTGCCGGCTTCTACAGCTTCTTGGCGGGCGTCTATCTCTGGGAGCCTACTTCCGAGCAGATTGAGGTCATGGCCGCAGCCAACTTCCCCGTGGGAGAGGACGCCTTTGGTCGTGGCTATGCGCTTATCGCCGATTATCTGCGCCATCGCGACACCGGTACCCGCCAGGAGATCGCCGTGGATTATGCGCATACATTCTTGGGGGCCGGCAACTACGACAAGCTCATGGCGCCGCCTTATGAGAGTGTCTATACGAGCGAGGAGCACCTGCTTATGCAGGACGCCCGCGACGGGGCGCTGTCGTTCTATCGTTCTGAAGACCTCGACCTTCCTGCAGAAAACACCACGCCTGAAGATCACATTGGCTTCGAGATGCAGTTCATGGCCAAGCTTATCGATCGTTCCTGCGATGCCCTGAGTGCGGGTGACACTGCGGAGTTTGCTCGTCTCGTGCGTGTGCAGCATGAGTTCTACGTCCAACATCTTGCCAACTGGCTGCCTGCTTTTGTCGCCGACATCGAGCGTCACTGCAAGACCAATTATTATCGCGGAATTGCTCAACTCACGCGTGCTTTCCTTGCGGAGGAAAAGGAGCAGCTCGAAGGTCTTGCTGAGGTCGTAAAGACGATCTAATCTTTGCTGCTTATATCATGCTGTTTCAAGTTGCCGACCCGGTTTCTGGCAAGTGGGAGGGTCACCGCATACAATTGAGCACATGTTCGCTGGGTGTCTAATCGCCACGGATAACTCAGTGTGCTAGCATTCAAAAGGTCCCGTCTTTGACGGGGCCTTTTGCGTTTGAGGGAGAGAAGGTACAGGCTGGTTGTACCTGGCAGTAGGGGAGAGCAGCGAATGGGCAATGCTCATGGCAGGGGCAAGGGGCCCGAACAATCAACTGATGAGGTAGTTCTGCGTGGGCCTTCGGCCCTGGCGCGTCTTCTGCTCGATCTTGACGAGCAGTGGCCCTCGCTTCGCTTTGTTGGTTTTGGTCTGTATTACGCCTGGATATGGCTGTGCTATGACAGTACAACCCTGCTTGATGCTTCAATTCGAGCCAATGCAGATACGACCTTCGCGATGTACCTTGCTTCCACTACTGCGCTTGGTCTTACGCTTGTGCTTGCGGCGGCCTTTCCGACCGTCTCTGCTCGGCTTACGCAGAACAAGCCTTTTTTGCTTGCAATGGGGCTCCTTGCTGGTATAGCAACGGTTTTTGTCAAACTCATGGCTCCCAATGGGGCGTTTGACCCTGTGTTCCTGCTCGTTTGCGTTCTCACTGGCTTGGGGACAGCGTGGGTGTGTTTGCGCATGGGTATGGAGTATGCCTCGGTAGGCTCTCGTCGTGCGACCATGAATGCCGCAGCTGCCTTTGTCGCGGCTTCGCTCATGTACTTCTTGGTGCGTGGACTGCCTGAACATCTTGGGCTCGGCGTTATGGCTTTGCTGCCGCTGGGGGCGACGCTTTGTACGCTGACGCCGGCCGGTGATGCCCCGATGGAAGAGCCTGTTGAGCCGCACGACCATCTTTTGCCGCGTGGGTTCTTTTTGCGACTCATGTTTGCCATTGCGGTGTTTTCTGGCGTCGTGGGAGTCACGCGCGGTTTTTCTGCATTGACCCAGGCCACGAATGTTCTTGATGACAGGGGATGCATGGTGGTATTTGGGATGGCTCTCGTGGCCATGCTGCTTTACGTGCTTGTTGGTACGCTGGGCAATGATTTCGACGTAAGCCGCCTCTACTATCCAGTCATCATTCTTGCTTCGGTGGGCATTCTTGTCATGCCGCTCGTTGACGGCGCGGGGCAAGCCGGTGGCGTTTTCGTCGGTATCGCCTATGCCTGCTTCGTCATGATCATGTGGTGCCTCTTTGCTCATGTGGCATATGTGACGGGTGCGCCGGCGGTTCGCGTCTTTGGTTTGGGGCGCGGTACCTCCGCTCTGGGAACTACGGCCGGCTGGCTTTTGGGATCACAGCTGGCTGGTCACGAAATGCTCGACGCCACTTCGATGTTCGTCGTTTCATGCGTAATGGTGCTTGCGCTGCTCGTCGTGTCGATGCTCGTGTTCAATGACCGTGCGGTGGGAATGGTGCTGCGCATGGTGGGTAAGCGCGCCGCGCAGGACGCTCAGATTGGTCGAGGTCTTGTTGATGTCGCTGACACCCTAAACGTTGCTGTGCATGAAGACAATGGGGCCTCTAGAGGCGTCTCCGTGTCATTCGAACAGAACGGGGACGATGCGCAGGCGAGCGGATTGGATCGTGCGGGTACGTGGACGCGCTCTTGTTTGGATATCGCGACCCGGTTTGGCCTGTCGCAGCGTGAGACGGAGGTCCTGTTCCTTCTTGCCAAGGGTCGCACGATTGCCTTTATTGCCGACGAGCTCGGTGTCTCATTCAATACGGCGAAGTCCCACATCCGGCATGTGTATGTGAAGATCGGCGTGCATACTAAGTCCGAGCTCCTTGATCTTGTAGAGCAAGGCCGCAAGTAAAAAGTCGCGGAACCTGATGCGCTGCGTTCCACGGAGCCTCATGTACTCCAGTACACATCGGCTCCGTGCGCCTTGCGCGTGAGAACCCGCGTTTTAGTAGGTGCGGAACCTGATGCGCCGCGTTCCGCGATGCCTAGAGTACTCCCGTAGGCCAAAGGCCCGCACCGCGCACGTCGGCATCGCGCGCCTTGCGCATCAGAACCCGCTTTTTAAAGGCTGCGGAACCGCGTTCGCTGCGTTCCCGGGAGGCTCACGTACGTCCAGTAGGCCAAAGGCCCGCACCGCGCGTATCGCCCCTGGACGCCTTGCGCATCAGAAGCCGCTTTTACAATGGGTGTGGAACCTGACGTTCTGCATTCTGCGTCACGAAACAAAAAAATGCGGCGGATCCTTCGTCTGCGGGTAAGGGGGAAGTGCCGCAGGGGATCCGCCGCTCAAGGGGAATGCCGGACGTCCAAGCGCAAGGGGGTCGCTCGCGTCGGCTCTATGAGGAGGCGTGCTCAAGGTCTGACAGGTACGTCGCTCAAATTCCTGAGCGCCTGTCCGCTTGACTGACTGCATAATGCCTCATCCGGGCATTTTGCGCGCCACCCTATGAGTGCTATATACTAAAAATCGCTATCTAGCTGGGAAAACGATTGTGAAGATGTCTTCATAAATGCTTATATCACCCATTTGGAAGGATGGTGACTAGGCATTGTGCATATATGTAATAACCCCTAGTCACCCAGGTAAAACGGCTATCACCCCGCAGGGGCGGGGCCGACGGCATCGGGTAATCCCCGGTAATCCCAGGCCAGATGCCGTCGACCCCTTTTGTGCTAGAACTGCGTGCCTACGATTTTCGGGGTGAAACCGTCCTTTTCGAGCGCCTCGACGATCTCGTGCTTGTGGTCGGTGCCGAAGGCCTCGATGGTCACGCGCAGCTCAACCGCCGCGTTGCGATTCGTCGTCACAAACTGGTTGTGGTCCAGACGGATGACGTTGCCCTTGTGGTCGGCGATGATCTGCGCCACGCGCACAAGCTGGCCGGGACGGTCGGGGAGCAGCACGCTCACGGTGAAGACGCGGTCGCGCCTGATGAGGCCGGACTGCACGACCGAAGACATCGTAATGACGTCCATGTTGCCGCCCGACAGCACCGAGACGACCTTCTTGCCCGTAAAGTCGAGGTGGCGCAGCGCCGCAACGGTGAGCAGGCCCGAGTTCTCGACAACCATCTTGTGGTTCTCGACCATGTCGAGGAAGGCCACGACGAGCTCGTCGTCTTCGACGGTGATGATGCCGTCGAGGTTCTCCTGGATGTAAGGGAAGATGACGTCGCCGGGCTCTTGGACAGCGGTGCCGTCGGCAATGGTGTTCACGCTCGGCAGCTTCACGACGTGGCCGGCCTCCAAGCTCGCCTTCATGCAGGCTGCTCCTGCCGGCTCAACGCCGATGACGCGGATCTTGGGGTTGAGCAGCTTTGCGAGCGTGGATACGCCCGTTGCGAGCCCGCCGCCGCCGATCGGCACGAGGATGCAGTCTACCAGCGGAAGCTCCTGGAAGATCTCCATGGCGATGGTGCCCTGGCCGCAGGCAACGTCGAGGTCGTTGAAGGGGTGCACGAAGGTGAGGCCCTGCTCCTCGGCAAGTTCGCAAGCGCGCGCATATGCCTCGTCATAGACGTTGCCCACAAGCTCGACGTTGGCGCCGTAAGACTTGGTGCGCTCGACCTTGATGAGCGGCGTCGTGGCGGGCATCACGATGGTTGCGGGAACGCCGTACTTCTGCGCGGCCGCCGCCACGCCCTGGGCATGGTTGCCTGCTGAGGCGGTAATGAGGCCGTGCGAACGCTCCTCGTCACTCATGGTCGAGATCTTGTAGTAGGCACCGCGCACCTTGTAGGAACCCGTGCGCTGCATGTTCTCTGGCTTGAAGAACACGCGGTTGCCGGCGATGGCGCTGAAGTGGGGGCTCTCAATGAGCTTTGTCTCCAACGTCACTTCCTTGACCTTGGTTGCCGCCCTCTCAAATGCGTCTAGCGTAAGCATCCTTTTGTCCTTTCGCTATCAGCTTATCGCGTACGCACGGCTTCGAATGCCGGCTCGATAAAGCCGCGGATATCTTGTTCTTGAGTCTCGCTTTTACGTAGCGAGGCGAGAAGAGCCTGGTAGGCTCGGGGGTCCACTTTGCGCAGAAACACGCCAAGCACTGCCTGCTCGGCTTGGGTAAAGGCATATTCGAAGACCATATTGCGCACCACAGCATCAAACATGCGGCCCAGCACCTGCTCGGCGGGTTCCATGAACAGGCCTTTTGCCATGTTGACTGCCTGAGGTACTGCCTCACCGCAGATGTTGCCCAGCGCGAGGCCCGCAATCGCGCCCACGGGGCCGGCTGCCATGCCCAGGGCGCCCGTGATGGCGCGTGCTCCTGCGACGCCCATTGAGCGACCGGCGGATGAGATGACGGTGTCGGCTGTCATGCTGAGCACATTGTCCTGTTCGGTCTTGGGGGTCACCGCAGCGATGCCGCCGGCTGCTTGGGCCGCCGCCTGGGCAACGCCCGTGAGGCTCACGTCCTGGTCCTCGTTGAGGCCGCGTACGGCCGCTCTTCCCGAAAGCCATTCGAGCACTGCGGCAGAGAGCCCGTTTGCGCCCGTGTAACGCACGGCATCCTCCAAGGCCACGTACGAAAGGCCTCGGATATGCCCCGCTTTCGCGAGGTTCATTGCTTGGCGATAGGTGAAGGTACCCTTGCGCACGAGGATGCCTGCGAGGCGCACGTCGTCGCAACCGGCGACTTTACCGGCTCTGATTGCGGTGCGCACGCGTTCCAGTACGGCGTCGAACTGGGTGAGGGGCACCTCTACCGCGCGCAAAGTGCCTGTCTGACTAGGGCTGTTCAGCGATTTAAGACAATCCGCGCATGTGAGGGCGGCCGACTTGCGATAGATACTCTCAACACCTCGAGCGACCCTGACCTTACCCTCAAGGAGAGCTTCAGAAGCCTCTTCCATGAGCTTGTCGGACCCGTGTGCCAGTCGCATGCATTGGCGCGCCAGGGTGTCAAACTTTTCGGCATCCTGGCAGGGGATGCCTGCGATGTAGGGTTTGTTGGCGTGCAGGCTTATAAACGAGGGGTCGAAGTTGCGCCAGCGCAGGTAGTGATAGCCCGCGCCGTCGTCTTGCGACCAGTCCACGTCATCGTCCTCTTCGCCTGACGGGCCATCTTTCAAGAAGATGCCCTGGCCTGTTACCACGAGACCGTGCGTGCGCGTGCCGAACGTCACGTCGGCCCAGATGATGTCCTGCTCGCAGGGCACGGGCAGCGTCTTCTTGATATGCTTGATGGCTCGCTCGGTGAGTTTGGTCTGTGTGGGACCCAGGGCCGCAAGCACCTGGGCACCCAGATAAGGCAGCTTGACCCCGCCCGTTGATGCGGGCAGAGCCTTAACGCTAGTTGCCATTGGACCTCGCTTCGTCGAGCAAGGGCGTCATCTTGCCTTGCGACACAAGCGTGAGGTGCTGCGTTGCGCGCGAGATGGCGGTGTACAGGCGATGCTTCGACAGCTCGTCGTCGCCGTATTCGTCGGCTTGAGCGTCGGCCACGATGACACGGTCGAACTCCAGGCCCTTTGCGAGCTTGAGGTCGAGCAGCACACACCCAGCCTCGGGCAGACGGCCTTTGCCGTCCATGAGGCGCGGCGCAAGCTCGCCCATACGCTCGCGCAGTTTGCGGTCGAGCCAGCGGGTACGCCTGCCGTTGCCGGCAATCACGGCGCACAGGCCGCCCTCGTTCCTGCCCGACTCCAACGCAGTTTCCAATGCCTGGAAGTATTCCTCGTCATCCAGACATTCTTTGAACTTGACCGTGTGGCCGGGCCTGCGTACCGAGGAGACGTTCATACCTTCATCGCGTTTCATGAGCGTGGTGAACACTGCGGTGATTTCGGGCGAGGAACGGTAGCTCGTCATGAGCTCGCAGGTGGCGACGCTGCCACGCACTTCTTTGAACAGCTGCTCGATTTGTGCGAAGCTTGCCGTGCCTTCCCAAATCGCCTGGTTCTCATCGCCAAGCATAAGGAAACGCGCGTTGCAGAAGTACCGCGCAAGCACCATGAGCTGCGCGGCGGAGTAGTCCTGTACCTCGTCGATGACCACGAGCTTGGCGGCCTCGTCTACCTTGCCCGCCAGCTGCACCTTCAGGTACAGCCACTCAATGGCCGTTAGACTGCTTGCGCCGAGTATGCGCATGCCGATGCGGTCCAGGCGAAGCCAGCCGGCGTTCTCCACCATCTCGACGTAGGGGGCACAGAGCTGCTCTACGTAGTCGCGCGTGCAGTCGGCCACGTCCTCCTCGTCGTTGGGGTCGACGAGTCGGCCGAAGATGCGCTCTTGCTCGTCGGGGTCCATGGTCGTGACCTCGTCCTTCATGGCGGCGCTGGTCGCAAGCTGGTTGATGCGCGCATCAAGCTTGTCGAGCAGGTCTTCCTCCACCACGCAGCACAGGCGCGGGCCCGGCTTGGTTCTGCCCAAGAACCGCTCGACGGTCTTCCAAATTTGCTGGGCGCTCAGCAGCTGGTGCTCGCCGGCCACGATGTCGTGCATGTCCTCGGGCTCAAGCTGGAGCGTTTTGAGGCCCTCGTCGATGCGCTTGAGCGATTCGGCTGCGGTCTCGGCGCCCAGGGAGCGGTCGCCCGGACCCACGAGCTCCATGAGCTCTGCCCAGGTGAGAGCGTTGGGGTTCTTTTCGCCCAGCTCGGGAAGCACGTTTGCGATGTACTTCTTAAACACGGGGTTGGGCGTTACAAGATATACCTGGTCGGCGCGCAGGCTCTCACGGTCGCGGAACAGCAAGAACGCGATGCGCTGAAGCAACACCGAGGTCTTGCCGCTGCCTGCCACGCCGCGTACCAGCATCGCAGGCACGTTTTCGTGACGGATGACAGCGTTCTGCTCCTTCTGGATCGTTGCCGTGATGGCCTGGAGCTGTGAGGAGCGCTGCGAGGTGAGCGAAGCCAGCAGCAGCGGGTCCTCAATGGCCACCGAGGTGTCGAAGTAGCACTTCAGCACATTGCGTTCGATGTCGAACTGACGGCGAAGCTGCAGGTCGGCCTTGATCTCGCGGCCGTTTGCCCAGTACGAGGTCTGCCCCATGTCTTGGTTATAGTAAGCCTCGGCTACCGGCGATCGCCAGTCCACTACAATGCGGCGATGCAGCTCGTCGGCCATGCCGGTCGAGCCCAGGTAGATGTCGCGTGCCGTGGGCTTTCCGGCAATCTGCAGCCTGATATGGGCGAAGTAGGGCTTCTTGAGAAGCAGGCGCAGGCGGTTGATGGTCTCAACGTCGGCATCGTTTGCCAAGTTGAACGACTCAATCACGCTGTTTGCGGCTGCGACGTTTGCATATGTCTCCATCGAGAGGTCGTCGCCCTCGAAGTCGGGGGCAATCTCCTCGCGCATGTTCGACTTATATTCCCTGATCTCGGCCAGGTTTGCCTCAAGGCGCTCGGAGGCCGTGCGCTCGAGCTCTTGTAGCTGGTCATAGACCTTGCTGAGATGTGCCTGCTCTTCGGCAAAAATCTTATCTTCCACTTACTGTGACACTTTCTCGTCGATGAGGGTCTTCGAGGCGTCGTACACCCAATCTGCCAGCTTGTTGGTGGGATGTTCCTTCTCGTCGAGCATCTCAACTTCCTCAATCCTGCAGTAAGAGGGGCAACCGTGCTCAGCCGCCATCTTGGCGAGGGGGCCCTTTACGGCGGTTGCGAGGTCGATCAGGTCGAACTCTTCGCGCGCCTCGTCCAGGGTACGATGCACGATGGAGTCAGTCTCCATGTTGCGTCCCTGGTTTACAATGCCCCAGCTCACAACGTACACGCTCATCTTCAAACCCCTTTTCTCTCATGCCGAAGCCCCTTGCTATGAAACCGCGAGGGGCCGCTTGGTCGCGCATGTTGCGCGCTGCCAACCAGCATACTCGTCGGCAGGACACGAACACAGTAATTAAATGTCCTATTGTATGGTTGAGTCCCCTCATGTTTTCTTTGACCTTGCGGTGAATGAATAAAGCCCACGAGTCGGCCATACCCCGTTCGTGCGAACTGTTGTGCTGCCTGTCATGGCTGATGCCCGCAGGCTTTCAAGGGGGTATCATGTTCCCGTTTAAGATACTAACTGGCTTCGATACATCCAAGGAGTGTATGTATGTCGAGTGAGAATAGGCCCAGGTCTTCCCAGCGCGGCGCCTCGGGTGCGTCCCGCTCTGCCTCTGGTTCTGCCTCCGGTCATGGACCCAAGTCTAGCAAGCCCCGCTCTGCCTCTGGAGCCGCTTCTGGCCGTGGGCCCAAGTCCGGAAGGCCTCGCCCCAAGCAGGATGAGAAGGCCAAGGCAGCAGCCCGCGCCCGCCGCAAGGCCAAGCAGGAGGCCCGCAAGACGGGTGTCCCCGGCGAGGAGGTCCAGCAGCCTCACGATCCCATCCTGCGTGTCCGTGATTTCACGAGCGTAGACTTCAGCCAGCTTTCGTACATCATGCCCCCCGAGTGGTTGTTCGATGGCCTGACCGACGAGCAGAAAACTGCCCAGGCTAACATGGACTTTGCTGGTGTGCTCCGTGCAAGCAACATTCGCCTTGTGGCGACCATCGACGATGGTACCAACTACGACCCGGTTCTCGTCGGCATTGCCTTTGCTTCCACGGCGCGCCTGCCTGAGCCCAAGGATGCCTTTGTTTGGAAAGATGTATATGAGAAGGCCTCCGAGACGCTGCGTTACGGTGCCCAGCCTGCCCGAATTGCCCGCACGTATGAACTGCAGCTTGGCGAGCGCGGACAGATGCTCATCGACGCAGCCGGTGAGGCGCGCGGCGAAGACACCGAGCTCGAGCTTTTTGTCGTGAACCCCGAGTATCGCTCCCATGGCGTGGGCAAGGCTCTGATGGCCGAGTTCCAGAAGAGGCTCGAGAATCTTGGCACCCAGAGCTACTGGCTCCAGACCGATTCCACCTGCACGTGGCAGTGGTACGAGAACCACGGATATACGCGTGTGGCCGATGTCGAGCTCTCTGCTGATTACCCCATGCCCCCCACGGGCGAGCCCGCCGACGGGGCCCCGCATGTATTCATGTATAAGAAGGACCTTGTCGCGGAGCCTGCGCAGGAGTAAAGGCAGCGGGGCGGATGGGTTTGCGCCAACATAAGTAATTCCTGCATTTAGCGCGGTCCGTTTCCTTGCAATAGGAGGCGGGCCGCTTTCGTTTTTGACGGGCGGGCCAGTGCCGGGGGAGATTACCCCGGTGCCGCCGGGCCGGGAGAGGCGAAGGTCTGTCGGTGCTCCCTGCGTTGCGGTTCCCGGCTTCGAGCGCAACATATATGCGTGGGTCGCTAACGCTATAGGTGGGCTTGCACGGTGCCGGTGTGGGCTTGCTCGGCCGGCGGCGGCCGGCCCGGAGCCCCCGTATCCCCGCCATGTGGCCGGGAAAGCGCGCCTAAAACAACTATTGTTCCCCGACTTGTGTCCATCCTGTGCACGCGCCGATCCACGCTTGCCCCCCGCCTGCGCCTGCGTGTATAGTTCTCCCTCGCGCCGCACCCCAGTGAGTGCGGCCG
>JAHZHK010000089.1 GCA_019420325.1 Coriobacteriaceae bacterium
GTCTTGCCTGCGTCGATGTGGGCCATGATGCCGACGTTGCGAGTGTCGGCAAGCAGGTTCTTTTTGGCCATGCTGTAATCTCCTTAGATGAAGCCGTTAAGGGGAAGTTCGAATGTGCACCACTTACGCGATGCACGACAGGCGACTTACCAGCGGTAGTGCGAGAAGGCGCGGTTGGCCTCGGCCATCTTGTGGGTGTCCTCGCGCTTCTTGACAGCGCCGCCGACGCCGTTGGAGGCGTCGAGAATCTCGTTGGCCAGACGCTCGACCATCGTCTTCTCCTTGCGGTCGCGGGCAAACTTCACGAGCCAGCGCAGACCGACGGCCGTGGCGCGACGGGAGTTGACCTCCATGGGGACCTGATAGGTAGCGCCACCGACGCGCTTGGCCTTGGTCTCCAGCGTGGGCTTCACGTTGTCCATGGCCTTGCGGAAGGTAGCAATGGGCTCAGAGCCGGTCTTCTCGGCAACGAGCTCGAGAGCGCCGTAGACAATGCGCTCAGCGGTGGACTTCTTGCCGTCGAGCATGATCTTGTTGATCAGCTGCGTGACAAGACGGTTGTTGTAAACAGCGTCAGGCGCAACCTCACGACGGACAGCAGCATTACGACGAGACATTCAAACTCCTCATGTTCAGTGCAGGCTCAAGGCCTAGTGGGCGTTAAAGAAGGGCAGCTTACTTCGGGCGCTTGGCGCCGTAGCGGGAGCGGCCCTGCTTGCGGTTGGCAACAGCAGCGCAGTCGTAAGCGCCACGGATGACCTTGTAACGCACACCAGGCAGGTCGCGGACGCGGCCGCCGCGCACGAGCACGATGGAGTGCTCCTGGAGGTTGTGGCCTTCACCGGGGATGTAAGCGGTGGTCTCGATGCCGTTGACGAGACGAACACGGCAGACCTTACGAAGAGCCGAGTTCGGCTTCTTGGGGCTGGTGGTGTAAACACGGGTGCAGACGCCGCGCTTCTGGGGGTTACCCTTCAGGGCTGCGTTCTTGGACTTGGAGGCAACCTTGGTGCGCCCCTGGCGTACAAGCTGGTTAATGGTAGGCAAAGCTCTCGCTCCTTCAGAACTCGTCTTGGAAATGTCGGGCCGGGACGCGGCCCGGACACGAGGAGGTAGATTATTATCCCTCCTCTTGATTGTCAAAATGCCACGGAGCCGGGCGTATCCATCCCGGAGCACTTCTCCGCAGCTAAACGGGCTGTTTGTCTTTGCAACGTAAAACAAACTTCCCGGAGTTTTCACAAATGGGGCCCGCCAGATTACGGCGGGCCCCACAGTTCAACGCAACCGAAGCCGAGCGTTACTCGGAATCGTCAAGCAGCAGGGCGTCCAGCGCGCTCATGTCATCGTCGACAGGCTCGTCATCGGAGTCATCGTCGGAAGAGGCGTGGTCATGGCCCAGGTTGAGCAGCTCATCGAGCGACTCGAAGTTCTCGCAGAGGACCTCAGAAGAGGAACCGGTGTTGGAGGCAGGCGCAGAACCGATCATCTCGTCATCGTAATGGTGCGACGTGGGAAGCGCCGAACCAAGCAGGATGTCGTCGCCGTCGGGCGAGAAGACCATCTCGAGCAGCTGTGAGATGTCCTCGTCGTCGGCGCAAGAATCGTCGGGCTCGAGGATGTAGAGCAGGTCGCGGGCCTCAAGGCCGTCACGCAGCTCCTCGATAGCCTTCGCGCCGATGCCGTCGATGCGCAGCAGCTCGTCCTCGGTCTTGCCGATAAGGTCGCCGACCGTCTCGATGCCGACCTCGGAGAATTTGTTCGTCCAACGCTGCGACACGCCCAGATCGTCGTAGAGGTAGAGCTTGGCATCCTCCGCCGACAGGGTGCGGCCATTGTGCTGGTACACGCCCGAACCCGCACCGTAGCCGTTGCGACCGCCGACCCACTCGGGCTGACGGGGCATACGAGCCTCGATCTCGCGAAGCTGCTCGGGTGCCCACTCGGGAAGCGTCTCGGCATTGCGGGCAGAGCCCTCGATGACGCGACCGTTGTAGGTGAGCGGCACGTTGCGGTAAGCCATAAGGCCGGTACCCGCAGGAATGCGCTTGCCGATAATGACGTTGGCCTTCAGGTCGTTGAGGTTGTCCTCGCGACCCTCGATAGCGGCCTTCGTCAGAACCTCAGCCGTACGTTCGAACGAAGCGCTTGCCAGCCAGGAGTCCGACGCCATGGAAGCGCGGGCGATACCCAGGATGACAGGCTGAGCTTTGGGCGGGTTCTTGCCCTCGAGAGCAAGCTCGGAAACGACGCCCTCAAACTCGTGACGGTCGACGTACTCGTTGAGCAGGTAGTTGGAGTCGCCCGTGTCGGTGACGCGCACGCGACGCAGCATCTGCCTAGCGATGACCTCGATGTGCTTCTCGTTGATCTCGACGCCCTGACCCGTGTAGACGTCCTTAATCGTCTTCACGAAGCGGTGCATCGTGGTCGCGGTGTCAGTCAGCGAGCGAAGCTGCTTGAAGTCGGTGAAGCCCTTCGTGAGAGCGTCGCCGGCGCGCACCTCCTGGCCCGAGACGAGGCCCTCGGTCATGTCGCGCTCGGAGACGCGGGTCTCGAAGCACTCCTGGGTCTGGGGGTTGACAACACGCATGACAACCTCACCGTTGTCGGGCGTGATGCTCAGAACACCGGAGACGGTGGACAGGAGAGCCTCGCGGCCACCGACGATCTTGGAGTTCTTGACCGAGACGATGTTGAAGGCGCGGGAGACGAAGGGCAGGCCCTGCGTAATGTCTTCCTCGCCAGCAACGCCGCCGGAGTGAATGGTACGCATCGTAAGCTGCGTACCAGGCTCGCCGATCGACTGAGCGGCAATGGCGCCAACAGCCGTACCGATGTTGACCGGACGACGGTTGGAGAGGTCCCAGCCGTAGCACTTCTGGCACACGCCGTGCTGGCAGGCGCAAGCAACGACGGAGCGAAGCATGACCTTGGTGAGGCCCGCATCGGCCAGGCTGCGAAGGCTGGGACGATCGGCGCTCGTATCGGGAAGGTTCTCGACGCTGGCAATGTAGCTGTCCTTGTTGGCCAGCACCTCGCCGGTAGCGGGGTCGATGATGACCTCGGCAACGCAACGACCGATGAGGTCGCTCTCCAGACCCTTCTCATTGAACAGCGAGTACTCGA
Source organism: Coriobacteriaceae bacterium (assembly GCA_019420325.1). Classification (GTDB taxonomy): domain Bacteria; phylum Actinomycetota; class Coriobacteriia; order Coriobacteriales; family UMGS124; genus UMGS124. Next base: position 3,130 of record JAHZHK010000089.1, read on the forward strand.
CGAACTCGGTGGTACCGCAGTCCTGGACGCGGATGATAACGTCCTGGGCAACGTCGATGAGACGACGCGTCAGGTAACCGGAGTCGGAGGTGTGCGACGCCGTGTCGACGAGGCCCTTGCGGGCGCCGTAGGTCGACAGGAAGTACTCGAGCGTGGAGAGGCCCTCGCGGAAGTTGGACTTAATGGGCAGCTCCAGCGAGTCGGGGCCGACGACCTTGAGGTCGCGCGGGTCGGTGTCGGGCGACATCGGGCGCTTCGTGTTCAACATCTTCTTGGTGTTAACGTCGGACATAAGACCGCGCATACCAGCGAGCTGACGGAGCTGCGTGATGGAGCCTCGAGCACCGGAGTCTGCCATCATGAAGATGGGGTTCTCGCGGGTAAAGCCCTTCTCCATCTCCTTGGCAACGTCCTTGGCGGCAACGTTCCACACATCGATAACCGCACGACGACGTTCGTCCATCGTGATCAGGCCCTCCTCGGCCTGCTCATCGATCTCGACGACGGCAGCGTCGGAAGCGGCGAGGATCTCGGCCTTTGCCTCACGCGGGATGACGGCGTCCCACACCGAGATGGTGAGGCCGGCGCGAGTGGCGTAGTGGAAGCCGACAGACTTGAGACCGTCGAGGACGATCTCGACCTGCGACATGGGGTACTTGTCGCAGCAGTCGTTGACCAGCAGGCCCACGTCCTTCTTCTTCATCTGGAAGTTGACGAAGGGGTAGGAGTCGGGAAGCACCGCGTTGAGGATGATGCGGCCCACGGTGGTCGTGATGCGCGTGCCGGCCTTGTGAGCCTCAGGAGCGTCGGCATGGTTGAACTTGTCCCACACGACAGTGTCGCGGGACAGGCGAACCACGATGGGGTCGTTGAGGGCAAGACCCGCGCGAGCCTGGTAGGCGTTCTCGGCATCGGCGAAGTTGCTGTACTCGGGAAGGTGGGCACCCTCGTCGATCTCGTCCATCGTCGTGACGTAGTACATACCGATGATCATGTCCTGCGAGGGGACAGTGAGCACCTTGCCGGAAGCAGGCGAACGCAGGTTGTTGGCCGAAAGCATCAGGATGCGGGCCTCGGCCTGGGCCTCGGGGCTCAGCGGCACGTGGACCGACATCTGGTCGCCGTCGAAGTCGGCGTTGAAGGGCGCGCACACGAGCGGGTGCAGGTGGATTGCCTTACCCTCGATGAGGACGGGCTCGAATGCCTGAATGGACAGACGGTGCAGGGTAGGTGCACGGTTGAGCAGCACGAGGCGGTCGGTGATGACCTCCTCGAGCACGTCCCACACGAAGGACTGGCCACGGTCGATGGCACGCTTGGCGGCCTTGATGTTCTCGGCGCGAGCAGTCTCGACGAGGCGCTTCATGACGAACGGCTTGAACAGCTCGAGCGCCATGGCCTTGGGCAGGCCGCACTGGTGCAGCTTGAGCTGGGGGTCGACGACGATGACCGAACGGCCGGAGTAGTCGACGCGCTTGCCGAGCAGGTTCTGGCGGAAACGGCCCTGCTTGCCCTTGAGCGACTCTGCGAGCGACTTGAGGGGTCGTCCGCCACGACCCGTGACGGGACGACCGCGGCGGCCGTTGTCGAACAGGGCGTCCACGGACTCCTGAAGCATGCGCTTCTCGTTGTTCACGATGATAGCCGGGGCGTCGAGGTCGAGCAGACGCTTGAGGCGGTTGTTGCGGTTGATGACGCGACGGTACAGGTCGTTGAGGTCGGAGGCCGCGAAACGACCACCATCGAGCTGCACCATGGGGCGCAGATCGGGCGGAATGACCGGCACGACGTCGAGGATCATGTTGGCAGGAGAGGTGCCGCCCTTGAGGAAGGCGTCGATGACCTGGAGGCGCTTGACGGCCTTGGCACGCTTCTGGCCCTTGCCCTCCTCCACGACGACGCGAAGCTCCTCAGCAAGCTTGTTGAGGTCCATGCTGTCGAGAAGGTCACGGATGGCCTCGGCGCCCATGCCGCCCTCGAAGTACATGGAGTAGTGCTTGCGCATCTCGCGGAAAAGCTCCTCGTCGGCGACGAGGTCCTTGACCTGGAGCTTCATGAACTCGTCGAAGGCCTTCTTGCGAAGCCACTTCTCGTCCTCGGCCTCTTCCTTGGCGTCGGCGAGGTCCTCCTCGAGCTCGGCGGGATCAAAGTCGTACTCGGGGTCGGCCTGGTCCTCCTCAGCCTGGGCGCGCAGCTTCTCAACCGTGCGCTGATAGCTTGCCTCAATCTCCTCGAGGTCGCTCTCGAGCTCCTCGCGGAGGTCGGCCTCATCGGCCTCGCGGCCCTCGGCATCGAGGCTCGTGATGATGTTCGACGCAAAGTAAAGCACCTTCTCGAGGTCCTTGTTCTTGATCTCGAGGATGGTGGCCATGGGGCTGGAGGCCGAACCCTTGAAGTACCAGATATGCGAGACAGGCGCAGCAAGCTCGATGTGGCCCATGCGTTCGCGGCGCACCTTGGCGCTCGTAACCTCAACGCCGCAGCGCTCGCAGACGATGCCCTTGAAACGGATGCGCTTGTACTTGCCGCACGAGCACTCCCAGTCCTTGGTCGGACCAAAGATCTTTTCGCAGAAAAGACCGTCCTTCTCAGGCTTGAGGGTGCGGTAGTTGATGGTCTCGGGCTTCTTTACCTCTCCCCTAGACCAACCGCGAATCTTGTCGGCCGAGGCAAGGCCGATGCGGATTCCCGAGAAATCGTTGTTGTCGAAATCAGCCACTGCTACTCCTTGTCGCTATCGCTCGAAACGAGGCTGTCGATCGCGGCATCGAATGCCTCGAAGGCGTCTGCATCGGACGCGTCGGAGGCGATCATGTCGCCGGCCAAGTCCTTGAGCGAAGACTCGTCGATCTTCTCGTCGGCCACGGCAGGTGCTGCGGGCGCGGCGGCCTTCTTGGCGTTGACGGGCTCCACGTCCAGTGCCAGGGAGCGAATCTCCTTGACGAGAACCTTGAAGGACTCAGGAACGCCCTTCATGGGGATGTTGTCGCCCTTGACGATGGACTCATAGGCCTTGACGCGACCGTTGGTGTCGTCGGACTTGACGGTCAGGACCTCCTGAAGCACGTTGGACGCGCCGTAGGAGTACAGAGCCCAGACCTCCATCTCGCCGAAACGCTGGCCACCGAACTGCGCCTTGCCGCCCAGCGGCTGCTGGGTCACGAGGCTGTAAGGGCCAGTCGAGCGGGCGTGGATCTTGTCGTCGACCATGTGGCCGAGTTTCAGGATGTAGCTCGTACCCACGGTGATCGGGCGCGTGAAACGCTCGCCGGTACGGCCGTCGTAGAGCCAGGTCTTGCCTTGTGCGTTGAGCTGGGGCACGAACTCCTTGCGCATATGCGGGCCATAGAGCGTCTTGGCGCGAGCCATGAGGTTCGTATTGGCGCGACGGATGACGTCGGCAATCTCGTCCTCGTCAGCACCGTCAAAGACGGGCGTGGAGACGAAGAACGGGCCGGGAACGTACTCGTCGCCACCGTTGTTCCAACCCTGTGCGGCAGCCCAGCCCAGATGGCACTCAAGCAGCTGGCCGACGTTCATACGCGAAGGAACGCCCAGCGGGTCGAGGATGACGTCGACGGGCGTACCGTCGGCCATGTAGGGCATGTCCTCAACGGGAAGGATGCGCGAAATAACACCCTTGTTGCCGTGGCGACCGGCGATCTTGTCGCCCTGCTGGATCTTACGGCGCTGAGCGACGTAGACACGCACCAGCTCGTTGACACCGGGCGGAAGCTCGTCGCCGTTCTCGCGGCTGAAACGGACGACGTCGATGACGCGGCCGTAGGCGCCGTGAGGCATCTTCAGCGAAGTGTCGCGCACGTCGTGGGCCTTGGCGCCGAAGATGGCGCGCAGCAGGCGCTCCTCGGCGGTAAGGGCACTCTCGCCCTTGGGCGTGACCTTGCCGACCAGAATGTCGCCGGCAGTAACCTCAGCACCGATGCGGATGATGCCGTCGGCGTCGAGGTTGGCAGTCATGTCCTCGCCAAGGTTGGGGATCTCGCGGGTGATTTCCTCGGGACCAAGCTTGGTGTCGCGGGCGTCGATCTCGTGCTTGGAGATGTTGATCGTCGTCATAAGGTCCTGCTGGACGACGCGCTCCGAGACGATGATAGCGTCCTCGTAGTTGTAGCCTTCCCAGGGCATGTAAGCCACGGTGAGGTTCTGGCCAAGCGCGAGCTCACCCTTGTCGGTGGAAGGACCGTCGGCGAGCACGTCGCCCTTGTGGACCTCCTGGCCGGTGTAGACGAGGGGCTTGTGGTTGATGCAGGTGCTCTGGTTGGAGCGCTGGAACTTGGGCAGCTTGTAGGTCTGAACCGTGCCGTCGTTGGCGCGGATGCGGACCTGCATGGCATCGGCGTACTCAACGACACCGTCCTTCTTGGCACGCAGGATGTCGCCGGAGTCGACGGCAGCGCGAAGCTCCATGCCGGTGCCGACGTAGGGGGCAGCCGGACGGATGAGCGGCACAGCCTGGCGCTGCATGTTTGCGCCCATGAGCGTACGCTTGGCGTCGTCGTGCTCGAGGAACGGGATGAGCGTGGCGGCGATGGAGATCATCTGGCGCGGCGAGACGTCCATGTAGTCGACCTCGGACACTGCAACCTCGGCGGGAGTACCGAAGTCGCCGTAGAAGTCCTTGGTACGGGCAATGACGTGCGTAGCAGGCTTGACCTCGCCCGTGATGGGATCGACGGTGATGAACTCACGCGTATTCTCATCGAAACGCTCGGCCGCCTGAGCGATAACATGGCTCTCTTCCTCGTCGGCGGTCATGTAGTCGATCTCATCGGTGACCTTGCCGTCGACAACACGGCGGTACGGGACCTCGATGAAGCCGAACTTGTTGACACGCGAGAAAATGGCCAGAGAGCCGATAAGGCCGATGTTGGGGCCTTCGGGAGTCTCGATGGGGCACATACGCGAGTAGTGCGAGTTGTGAACGTCGCGGGCCTCGGTGGGGACGTTCGTACGACGGCTGGAGCCGGTCTTGTGACCAGCAACGCCGCCCGGGCCCAGAGCAGACAGACGACGCTTGTGCGTGAGGCCTGCAAGGGGGTTGTTCTGGTCCATGAACTGGGACAGCTGGCTGGAACCAAAGAACTCCTTGATGGAGGCCACGATGGGGCGGATGTTGATCAGCGACTGGGGTGTGATCTCATCGACCTCCTGGGAGGCCATACGCTCGCGCACAACGCGCTCCATGCGGGACAGGCCCACGCGGAACTGGTTGCCGATAAGCTCGCCGACGGTACGCACACGGCGGTTGCCGAAGTGGTCGCGTTCGTCGACGACGTAGCCCTCAAGACCGTCGTGGAGGTTGATGAGGTAACGCAAGGCGGCGATGATGTCCTCAGGCGTCAGAACGTAGACGTCGGAGTCGACGTTGAGGCCAAGCTTCTTGTTGAGCTTGTAGCGACCCACCGAAGCGAGGTCGTAACGCTGCTGGTTGAAGAAGAGGCCGTCGAGCAAAGCCTTGGCCGAGTCAAGCGTGGGCGGCTCGCCGGGGCGCTGCTTCTTGTAGAGCTCCACAAGAGCGTCCTCGCGGGTGGTGGTGGTGTCACGCGCAAGGGTGCGCTGCACCATGGGGCAATCGCCGAGCAGCTCGATGATCTCCTCGTTGGTCTGAGCGATACCCAGAGCACGGAGGAACATCGAAGCGGGCTGCTTGCGCTTGCGGTCGATGCTCACGACGATGGTGCCGCGCTTGTCAGTCTCGAACTCGAGCCAGGCACCGCGCGTGGGGATGAACTGCACGCGATAGATCAGCTTGTTGGCGTCGATCTCGCGGAAGTAGTACACACCGGGCGAGCGGACGAGCTGCGAAACCACAACACGCTCCGTGCCGTTGATGATGAACGTGCCGCGATCGGTCATGAGCGGGAAATCGCCCATGAACACGACCTGCTCCTTCATCTCACCGGTCTCACGGTTCGTAAAGCGAACCTCGGTCAGCAGCGGGGCCTGATAGCTGATGTCCTTGGCCTTGCACTCCTCAACGGTGTGCTTGGGGTCGCCGAACTCATGAGCGCCAAACGTGACCTCAAGGGTCTTCGTGGCGTTCTCAATGGGCGAGACATCCTTGAATGCCTCGTCGAGCCCGGTGGACATAAACCTGTTGAACGATTCCTTCTGCACGGAGATCAGGTTGGGGAGCTCCATGACAGGCGGGATGCTTCCGAAGCTGATCCTCTCACGGTACGAACCCGTGGGATTGGGTGCGATTTCGAGATTAGCCACTCGGCGATGCCTCCTTCGAGTAGAGAAATGGCATGTTACGCGCAACCCTTTATTGTAAAGCAAAATTTCTTGTATGCAAAACCTCAGAATTCACGTACACCAAGACCCCTCATATGTGGTATAGGGCCCGCATACAAAAGGGCCATCCGAACATGATCGGGCAGCCCTCCCCCCATCGCAAACAAAAAAGGCGGAGCCCGGTAACCCGGACCCCGCCTTGAACGCTTGTGATAAGTAGGTTAAGACTACTTAACGGAAGCGGTAGCACCAGCCTCTTCGAGCTTGGCCTTGGCCTCGTCGGCCTTGTCCTTGTTGACGCCCTCGAGAAGAGCCTTGGGGCAACCGTCGACGGCCTCCTTGGCCTCCTTGAGGCCCAGGCCCGTGAGCTCACGGACAACCTTGATGACGGCGATCTTGTTGGCGCCGAAGGACTCGAGGACCACGTCAAACTCGGTCTTCTCCTCCTCAGCGTCAGCGCCGGCGCCAGCAACAGCGGCAACGGCAACGGGGGCAGCGGAGACGCCGAAGACGTCCTCGAGCTCGTGAACGAGCTCAGAAAGCTCAATCGCCGTCATGCCCTTAAGGGTCTCGACGATCTCTTCCTTGGTGACAGCCATTGTAAAACTCCTTCTAATGCTATGCCGCATATGCGACAGGCGATTTAAAAAGCTCGCGGATCAAGCAGCTCTTAGGCAGCCTGCTCCTTCTGCTCGCGGATAAGGTCGATAACGCGAGCAATCTGGGACATGGGGTTGAGCATGGTGGCCAGGATCGTGCCGAGCAACTGCTCGCGACCGGGCAGGTCGGCGATAGCGTTGGCAGTAGCCTCGTCACACACAGCACCATCGACGAGACCGCACTTGATCACGACGGACTTGTTCTCCTTAGCGAAGTCCTTGATGACCTTACCGGCGCTTGCAGGATCCTTCTCGAAGAAGACGTACGCATTGGTACCGGTGAGCAGCTCGCCCATGTCGGGATTGGACGAATCAACCAGAGCACGGTTCACAAGGTTGTTCTTGTAAACAGAGCACTTGGCGCCGTTGGCGCGAAGGTTCTTACGCAGAGTGCTGAAGGCCTTCACGGTCAGGCCGCGGTAATCGATGACGAAGAAACCGGCGTTGGCGCCGAGGTCCTCGGTGATTGCAGCAACCTGGTCAATCTTTTTCTGAGTGGGCATATCGTTGCACCTCCTTTCCTCGTGCGCGACCAGCCGGAAAGCTTGTGGCAGGCCGCATTCACAAGGAAATGAAAACGGCCCCCCATGCCGCAAAGACACAGGAGGCCGTAAGGTACAAACCTTTGACCACCTAGGCAGGAGGGTTGCCCCATTATGTCCCTAAAGGACACCGGCCGTCTTTGGCAGCGGATCGCATCACGTTGATGTGCTTGCGTTTGCAAGCTGGTATATTTAAGCACAAAAAAGACCCCCCTGCCATGAGAATTGGCAGGGGGGTCCAAGCAACACCGTTTGAGCACAAGCCTACTCGGCAGCGGCATCCATGAAGTTGCGCACCACAGCGGGATCGACCTTGATGCCAGGGCCCATGGTCGAGGTGATGGTGACGGACTTGACGTAACGGCCCTTGGCGGTGGAGGGCTTGACGCGGAGGATCTCAGTCATGAGCGCGCCATAGTTCTCCACGAGCTTCTCGAGCTCGAAGGAAGCCTTGCCCATGGGGATGTGGCAGATGCCGTAACGGTCAGCGCGGTACTCGACACGGCCGGCCTTGAGCTCAGAGACCATCTTGGCGACGTCCATGGTCACGGTGCCCAGCTTGGGGTTGGGCATGAGG
>JAHZHK010000009.1:0-14894 GCA_019420325.1 Coriobacteriaceae bacterium
CATCTCGTCAGCCTGAGCCTGAGCCTGAGCCGTGATGTCAGCCTTGACCTGCTCACCAGCGCGACGAGCCTCGTCGACAATGCCGGCAGCCTCGCGACGAGCGTCAGCGAGCTGCTTCTTGTACTCCTCGAGGGAGCGCTGGGCTTCAATCTTGGCAGCCTCAGCCTCATCGAGGTTGTTCTTGATGGTCTCCTGACGCTTGTCGAGCATGCCGACAATCATCGGCCAAGCAAACTTGGCAAGAACCACCCAGATAACCAGGAAGGCAATGAGGGCAGGAATGAACTCAGAAAGGTTGGGAATCAGGATGCCGATACCCAGATCAGAGTTTTCCTCTGCAAGAGCGAGCGAGGGGGCAGCCAGGGCAACGGCACCAGCAGCGAGTGCCGCAGCACCGTTTTTGCAATTGCTCATTGACTCACCTCCATCGTGTTTCGAAGTTTCCGACATTCAGGTAAAAGAATTACTTACTTAATGAGGGCAACAACGAAGCCGATGAGTGCAAGAGCCTCGACGAAGGCGGCGCCCAGAATGAAGACGGTGAACAGACGACCCTGAACCTCGGGCTGGCGAGCCATACCAGTGGCAGCGCCGTAAGCAGCCAGACCAATGCCGAGGCCGGCACCGATAACACCGAGACCATAACCGATAACGCCCATGATTCCTCCTAAAAGGACGGCCGCCCAGCCCTATGCTGGGCGAATACCTACAGAAAACACTCCTATGTCATCGGCTGCGTTTTGCAACCGAAGTGACCAACCAAAACCGGCGCGATGCCGGGCAGAACAATGAACCTTGAGTCGAGGCTTAGTGCTCAGACTCAGCGAGCTGCACGTACACGGCGGAAAGAACCGTGAAGACGTAGGCCTGGATGACGGCCACGACGAGCTCGATGGCGTAGACAACCGTGAGGATGGCAATCCACACGATGCTTGCCAGACCAACGGGGTTGCCAGCGCTGATGAGCACGCCGAAGAAGCTGCTCGTCAGAATCGCGAAGGCCGCAAGGCAGATGTGGCCGGCGAACATGTTGGCGAAGAGTCGGACGGCGAGGGTGACGAGGCGCAGGAACGTGGAGAAGGCCTCGATGACGCCGACCAGAACGTTGATCGGGAAGGCAACGCCAGCAGGAGCAAGGGACTTGATATAGCCCAGAGCACCCATGTGCTTGACGGCGACACGGATGAAATACACAAAAGAGCACAGAGCGAGTGCCACGGTGACGCCGATGGTGCCCGTACCAGGCTTGCAGCCGGGGATAACACCGACGATGTCGTTGAAGAGGATGAAGAAGAACACGGTAAGCAGGAACGGACCGTGCTTGTCAGCCGTCTTGCCCAGGTTGCCCTTGAGGATGTCCTCACGGACGTACTCAACCACGTACTCAACACCGTTCACAAAGCGGCCACGGGGAACCAGCGACAGACGGCCCCTAGCTGCAAAGAGCACAACCAGCATAAGAACGATGGCGACGCACATCCAGAAGATGTACTGGGTCAGGCCGGCCTGGCCGCCGCCCACAATGAAGCGTGGGAGGAACTCATGAACGACCTCGTTGATTTCCTCACTGATGCTCGCGAGTAACTCTTCCATCTATATCTCCTCACACGTCTACGGACGAGGTTTGCGACCGTATAGGACGACACTTACAACCGTCGCAGCAAGGAACGCCGCAACCAGCACGCACGCGAAAAGGAAGAGCTCCTCGCGTATCGCGACGTAGGCTACCAGTACCGACACGGCAATGACAACCACAGAAACGCAAGCGGCACCTACGAGCCGAAGAATGGAGCCGTCGCGCTTCTTCTTCGACACCGCCAGGCCAACGGCATAAGGAGCCGAACTCGCCACGCCTGCCAACAGTGCGCAGACAACGGCAACCACTGTATGCTCCACCAACCATCACGCCTTTCCGCTGTGCCGAAACGCCAAGGCAGAATGCTAGCCTCTCTACCGCCTTCAGGCAATCAAAAAAACGGCAAATTCAGCCATCTTTGAGGTAGTTTGCCCGAATTCAACACAAACCACCGCATGACCCATTTCGAGTCTATAGGGCCTTATCCTCGTATTTCTCTACAACGACCCCAGCTTCATGCAAAAGGGAGGTTGAAAGTTCGTCAGGGTAGGACTCTCGAAACACGATTCGCTTGACGCCGGCGTTGATGAGCATCTTGGCACACTGCACACACGGGTACGTTGTGCAGTAGAGCGTGGAGCCATCTTGGGCCACACCGCCGTGGCGCGCGGCCTGGATGATGGCATTCTGCTCACCGTGGAGGCCTCGGCACAGCTCGTGCTTGGTGCCGCTGGGAATGTTGAGCTCAGTACGCAGGCAACCTCGCGTAAGACAGTGTTCGATACCGCGCGGCACCCCGTTGTATCCCGTTGCAAGAATCCGGTGATCGTTGCTCACAAGAACGGCACCGACGTGGCGGCGCAGGCACGTGGAGCGCGTGGCCGCAACGTCGGCAATCTGCATGAAGTACTCGTCCCAGCTGGGACGCTTGTCGCACGCCATAATGCCTTATGCCTTGTCGACGGGTCCGAGCTTGGCCTCGACAGCCTTGTCGAGGTTTTCGGCAAGCGAGGAGCGCAGCGGCGTGACGTGGGGATGAGCCTTCTCGGCCACCTTGCCAGCAAGGTCGAGCTCCATGATCTTGGCAACGCGACCCGCATGGCGGCCGCCCTCGAACTCTGCGACAAGGAAGACCTTGAGAATGCGCTCGTTCTCCTCAAGGGAGACGAAGCGGCCGGACAGGGCGATGACGTTGCCGTCGTTGTGACGACGGAACAGCTCGGCGAACTCGGGGCTCGTGATGCTGGCAGCGCGGACGCCGGCCACCTTGTCGGCCGCAACCGCCATGCCGATGCCAGTGCCGCACACAAGCACGCCCTTGTCAGCCTCGCCTGCGGCGACGGCCTTGCCTACCGCCACGGCGTAATCGGGATAGTCAACGCGCTCAGCGTTATCGGGACCCAAGTCGATGACCTCATGGCCCAGCGACTGCAGGAAAGGCACAAGCGCTGCCTTCTGCTCGTATCCTGCATGGTCCGAAGCGATGGCAATGCGCATGGTGTTCTCCCTTTCCTTGGCAACAATAGGCTGAATAACTATACCGCCCGATACCAGCTTCTGGCTACCCCGTCGCGCATCCGCAGGGTAACCATAAGGTCGAGGGTCTACCTAGTCCTCGGCGCGGCTCAGAAACTCGCGGACGAAATCGGTCTTGGGGTTGGCAAGCACCTGGTCAGGCGAACCCTCTTCGGCGATGCTGCCATCGTAGAGGAACGCCACGCGGTCGGAGACGTCACGGGCAAAACCCATCTCATGCGTGACGATGCCCACGGCCATGCCCTGGCTCGACAGACGACGGATAAGGTCGCGCATGTCAGCCGTAAGCTTGGGGTCGAGAGCCGAGGTTGCCTCATCAAAGTAGATAACGTCGGGGCGCATGCACAGGGCGCGCGCGATGGCCACGCGTTGCTGCTGGCCGCCCGAAAGCTGGCAGGGCACCTTGTCGGCATGCTCGGCGAGACCGAGCTGGGCAAGAAGCTCGCGCGCCTCGCCCTCGACCTCGTCGCGGCTGCGACGCTGGACGCGCACAGGGGCATCGGTCACGTTCTTGAGCACTGTCATGTGCGGGAAGAGGTTGTAGTTCTGGAACACCAGGCCGAACTTCATGCGCGCCTGAGCCATGGCAGCCTTGGTGTAGGCTGCTTTGCCTTCGGTGGAAGAGGCAGCACCGCAAACCTCGAGGTCGCCGTATCCAAAAGAGCCGCCGTCGAACGTGTCGAGCAGCGTCAGACAGCGCAGAAGCGTGGACTTGCCTGCGCCCGAGGGACCGATAAGGGTCACGACTTCGCCGGGATCGATGTGAAAGTCGACGTCATGCAGGACCTCGCGCCCGTTGAACGATTTGCGTACGTGCGCAGCGTAAACGGCAGGTTTAGTCATGGTAGTAAGCCAGCTTCTTCTCGACGCGGTTCAGGATGGCAGTAATAACCAGGCAGATAACCCAGTACAGGCCTGCGGAAATGGCAAACGGAATCATGTTGCGCTGGCTTGCGACCAGTGCCTTGGCCTCGGTGAACATCTCGGCGACACCGATGGAGAAGGCAAGCGAGGTGTCTTTGACCAGCGTGATGATCTCGTTGCCCATGGCAGGCATGATGCGCTTGATGACCTGGGGCAAGATGATGTGGAAAAATGCCTGGCACTTGGAGTAGCCCAGAACCTCGGCCGCCTCATACTGGCCTTGCGGGATGGACTGGATGCCGCTGCGGTAGATTTCAGCGAAGTAGGCGGCGTAGTTGAGAATGAAGGCGATGATGCACGCCGTGAACTTGAAGCCCGAGCCCGTCTGGATGTTGAAGACGTAGTAGGGCATGAAGTACACCGCGAACATCTGCAACATGAGCGGGGTGCCGCGCATGACGGAGATGTAGAACTGCGCCAGAAGCGCTAGCGGCTTGAACTTGCTCAAGCGCGCAAGGGCCACCGGGATACCCAGCGGTATGGCGCCTACGATCGTCAGGGCAAATATGGCCATGCTCATGCCGAGACCCTCGACAAGCAGGTTGAACATCGTTGAGATTTCCACTGGGCAGCACCTCGCTGTCTATGCGCAGAGCGCATTCCTGACACAAAGGGGCGTCCCCGACCACACCCATGGCCGGAGACGCCGTGATAATTGAAGCATACCGCACCCGACGGGCGCTGGATGCGAGAACGATCGTCTTGCAGGGGCCTTACTTCGCCTGGGCCAGGCAATCCTCAACGGCCGTGAAGATGGCCTTGGAGGTGACGGTGGCGCCGGAGACGGCGTCGACGCCCTCGGTGCCGTTGGCGGCCACGATGGCATCAGGCAGCTGCTCGATGGCCTTGGAGCCGATGCCCTGGGTCTCGGAGTTGTCGCCGACGGTGACCTCGGAGACCTTGCCACCCTCGACCTTGACGGTCACGGGCACCTTGCCGCCGATGCCCTTGCCCTCGGCGGTGTACTCGCCGTCCTTGAGGCCGGCAGCCTCGGCGCCGTCGGCGGCCTTTTCGTCCTTGCCAAGGCACCAAGCGGTGAAGTCAACGCCCTGGTCGGCGTACTTCTTGCAAAGCTCCTCGACGGTGCCGTCCTCGGCGAGGGCCTTGAGGTCCTCCTCGACCTTGGCGGCGAGGGCCTCGTTGCCCTTGGCGAAGCCCACGGCGTAGTGCTCGGAGTTCAGAGCCTGGGGGATGATGATGAACTCGTCGGCCTTGTCACCGATCTGGAAGACAGCGATGGGGTAATCGAGCGCAACGGCGTCGTACTCGCCCATCGACAGGCTCATGAAGGCGGTGTTGTAGTCGGGAAGAGTCTCGAGCTTGGCAAAAGAGGCACCCAGCTCAGCCTGGTCGCCGCCCTCGGACAGAAGGTTCAGGGCTGCGGAGTCGGCCTGCGTGACCACGTTCTTGCCAGCAAGGTCAGCAAGCTTGGCGATGCCGGAATCGGCCTTCACAACGACAACCTGGCGGTTCTCCATGTACGGGGCGGTGAAGGCGTAGTCGTCCTCGCGGCCCTCAATGGTGAAGCCGTTCCAGATGCAGGTGATCTGGCCGGAGTTGAGCAGGGCATCCTTGGCGTCCCAGGCGATGGGCTCGTACTTGACCTCCCAGCCCTCCTTCTCGCAGACGGCGGCGGCAAGGTCGAGGTCGAAGCCGGTGTAGTTGCCGTCATCGCCCACATAACCGTAAGGCGGGAAATCCTGGTCGAAACCAACGATGAAGGGGCCGTCAAGCTTGACCTCAGCGGCCTCTTCCTTCTTATCTTCAGCAAAAGCCAGGCCTGCGCCGAATGCGGTCATGGCGCACAGGGCGGCAGCGGAAACAGCGAACTGGCGACGGGTCATACCGGACTTGAACATGTGACCATCCTCTCGACGGCTTCAAGCGTGTCCGCGCCGAAGCACTTTAGTTTGGTGGAGTACACCATAACGCAAAACGGCGGCGTTTAATACGCTGGAGTGAAAAATTTCGGCTTTCGTCCGCATAAACCCCCGTTTGCGCACTTTTCGTACATATCGGAAACGCGCGAGGGATATAGTGTCTTCATAGCACGTCGCAATTTGTCAACCTAAGGAGATATCGCCATGAACGTCTCACGCCGCAGCTTCTGCACCACCCTCGCAGCCGGCCTCGCAATGGGCATGTTCGCCGGCGCCGGCGCCGCCTTCGCCGCTGATGACAAAGCAGCCGAGCTCAAGACCGTCGAGCAGGGCAAGCTCATCATGGGCACCAACGCCACCTTCCCGCCCTACGAGTACTATGACGGCGACAAGATCGTCGGCATCGACGCCGACGTGGCCGCCCTCATCGCCGACAAGCTCGGCCTCGAGCTCGAGATCGAGGACATGGACTTCGGCGCCATCATCACCGCCGTCCAGACCGGCAAGATCGACATGGGCCTCGCCGGCATCACGGTCAACGACGAGCGCAAGAAGAACGTCAGCTTCACCGACACGTATGCCTCGGGCGTCCAGGTCATCATCGTGACCGAGGACTCCCCCATCGCCAGCCCCGACGACCTGGCTAACAACGCCGACTTCCTTATCGGCGTGCAGGAGAACACCACCGGTCACATCTACGCCGCCGACGACTACGGCCAGGACCGCGTCATCCCCTACACCAGCGGCCCCACCGCCGTCCAGGCCCTCCAGGCCGGCAAGGTCGATTGCGTCATCATCGACAGCGAGCCTGCCAAGAACTACGTTGAAGCTAACAAGGGTCTGAAGATCCTCGACACCGCATATGTCGAGGAGGACTACGCCATCGCCGTCAACAAGGACAACACCGCCCTGCTCGACGCCATCAACGGCGCCCTGAAGGAGCTCATCGCCGACGGCAGCGTCAAGAAGGTCATCGACACCTACATCAACGACGGCTCTGAGGACAAGGACGCCTCCGAGGACAAGGGCGCCTCCTACAAGGACGGCTCTTACACCGCCGAGGGCAAGGGCATCGGCGGCAAGGTGCCCGTGACCGTCGAGGTCAAGGACGGCAAGATCGCAACCGTGACCGTCGGTGACAACTCCGAGACCGAGGGCATCGGCTCCAAGGCCATCGAGCAGCTGCCTGATGCCATCGTGGCCGCCAACGGCACCGAGGGCGTCGACGCCGTCTCCGGCGCCACCGTCACCTCCAAGGCCATCTTCACGGCCGTTGAGGACTGCCTGTCCCAGGCGAAGTAAGTAAGTACCGTATCATTCAACCCGCTTGTCTGTGGGGCGGGCGGTCTCATATCAGGCCGCCCGCCCTTATGTTTTGAGGAGGTTCGCCCGTGGAAGAGTTCATCGAAACCCTTCAGCTGGGCTTGTACCAGACGTTCGTCTACCAGGACAACTACACGTTTTTCTTGAGCGGCCTACGCATCACGCTGATGGTATGGTCCTTGGCATTCGTGCTCGGTCTCATCCTGGGCGTCATCTGCGCCATCATTCGATCGGCGCACGACCAGCAGCAACAGGGCCGCAGGAAGAACCCCATCCTGGGCCTGTTCAACATCATCGCCAAGGTCTACATCACCGTCATTCGCGGAACACCGACCATGGTTCAGCTGCTCATCATGTGGTTTGTCGTGTGGGCGTCGGCACGCTCGACCGAGGCGAACCTCGTCACCTGTGCCGTCATCGCCTTCGGCATGAACTCGGGCGCCTACATCGCCGAGATCGTGCGCTCGGGCATCATGTCCATCGAGCCCGGTCAGATGGAGGCAGGCCGTTCGCTGGGCCTGTCCTACGGCACCACCATGCGCTCGGTCATCATCCCCCAGGCGTTCAAGAACATTCTGCCCGCCTTGGGCAACGAGACGATCACCCTGCTCAAGGAGACCTCGATCGTCACGGTCATCGGCCTCAAGGACCTCACAAAGGGTGCCATGATCATCCAGGGCAACACGTTCCAGGCGCTCGTCCCGTTCTTTGCAATCGCGGTCATTTACCTGGCCATGGTCATGATTCTGACCTTTATCTTCAACAGGATCGAAAGGAGGCTGCGCGAAAGTGATCACCGTTAATCACCTGGTCAAGGCGTATGGAGACCACGTCGTCCTCAACGACGTGAACGAGCACATCGCCCCCGGCGAGAAGGTCGTCGTCATCGGACCGTCCGGCTCGGGCAAGTCCACTTTCCTACGCTGCCTCAACCTGCTTGAGATTCCCACCTCCGGTCAGATTCTCTTCGAGGGCAAAGACATCACCGCACCCCACGTCAACATCGACGAGGTGCGTCGCCACATGGGCATGGTGTTCCAGCACTTCAACCTCTTCAACAACCTCTCCATCGAGGGCAACTTGACGCTTGCCCCCACCAAGCTCAAGCTCATGGGCAAGGAAGAGGCACATGAGGAGGCAAAGCGCCTGCTTAACCGTGTTGGCCTGCCCGACAAGGCCGATGCCTACCCCGGGCAGCTCTCCGGCGGCCAGAAGCAGCGCGTCGCCATTGCGCGAGCGCTCATGATGAAGCCCAAGGTCATGCTCTTCGACGAGCCCACGAGCGCCCTGGACCCCGAGATGGTGGGCGAGGTCCTCGAGATTATGCGCGAGCTGGCCGACGATAACATGACGATGATTGTCGTGACCCACGAGATGGGCTTCGCCCGCGAGGTCGCAAGCCGCGTGCTGTTCATGGACGGCGGCAACATCGTGGAGCAAGGCACGCCCCAGGAGCTCTTCTCCAACCCCAAGGAGAAGCGCACGCAGGACTTCCTGAGCAAGGTGCTCTAGGCTCTCCGATTTCTCAACGCAGCAAACAAAAAGGCCGTCCCAGCTGGGGCGGCCTTTTTCGTCGCTCATATACGCATGCTGGCCTAGGACAGTCCCAGCCAATCGAGCCAGCGGGGCAGCTCCGTCTGATAGCGCCCATATGCGTCGGCGTAACTTGCGCGCAAGGCATCGACGTCGCACGTAGAGCTGGAAACGGCCATACCGTCGGCGTAGACGATGTAGGCGCGACCCTCACGGGCCATCTGCTCCAAGCGCTCTAGTTCGGCGTTGTAGCGCTCGTTGCGCGTGCGCAGGGCCTGTGCGAGCTTGGGATATCGGTGTTCGTAGAGACTCGAGAGCAGCAGCTGGCTCTTGCCCGTCTTGCCCTTGCGATACCCGCGAGGCCGCGTGAGAATCGCAAATACACGCTCATATCCCGCGTCGAGTGCTGTCTGAAGCGCAAGGCCCGCCCCTTCTCCGAGCCCGCCGTCAGCAAAAGTATGCCCATCTACCTGCGTCATCGGCATCATGAAGGGAATAGTGCTGCTCGCGCGCACGCGCACCATCAGGTCGTTCAGGCAATGGATGTCGTCCCTACCCCACACAACCGACTCGCCGGATTCGATGTCGAATGCCTGGATGGCAAAATCGGCACTGGAGCGTTCGTAACGGCCATAGTTGTACACAAGCGGGCCTGCCGGCAGGCATGACTCCTGATAGAGCCAATGCGCCGAGAAGAAGCCTTTGCCTTGCACAAACGTCTTCCAGTCGCCAAAACGCGAGTCAAGCGCAATGTCGGTGAAACTCACGCGGGCTCGCCAGGGATCACCGTGCAGGTAGTTGGCGATGTTTGAGGTACCAGCCGAAACCCCGCACATAAAGGGGAAGCGAATCCCCTGCTCAAGCAAGGTCACAACGGCAGCCGTCGTGTAGCTCACCCGCATACCGCCACCCTCGAAAAGCAGCGCACAACCTTGCACTTCGCGCGGCTCGGGCGCACAGAAAGGGCCGGAACCGTCCGCCTTCCACAGGCCCAGGGCATCGCGTTTGGCGCGCAGCAGCCCCATGCCCACATGAGCCTGATTCGTCACCTCTCTCACAAGTCCCCTATTCCTCCACCTGAGCACGGCGCGTGGGCTCGGGCATCTTAACCAAAAGAATCAAGCCCACAAGCAGCAGGGCCGCGATGGAAAGCACTCCCAGAGATGCGTCACCCGTAATCTGAGTAATCACGGCAACGAGAAACGACCCCATGACGCTGGCGTACTTGCCGAACACGTCAAAGAAGCCGTAGAACTCGTTGGAATTCTCCTTGGGGATAAGACGGCCAAAGTAGCTGCGCGACAGGGCCTGGATGCCACCCTGGAAAAGGCCCACGCTCACCGCCAGCACCCAGAACTCAAACGCCGTCTTGAGGAAGAACGCCGCAAAGAACACGATGCACGTATAGGCAAGCACGGCAATCATGATCATGCGTTTCGTGCCGAACTTGCCCGCAAGCCAGCCGTAGGCGATGGCGCTGGGAAATGCGACGAACTGCGTCACAAGCAAGGCCAGAACGAGCTGCGTGGAGTCGATGCCCAGGCTCGTGCCGTACGACGTGCTCATGGCGATGACGGTGTGGACTCCGTCAATATAGAAGAAGAACGCGAGCATGAAGAAGAAGAGGGACTTGTCCTTCGTAATCTTGCGCATAGTGCCCGCAAGCCCCGACAGGCTCTTGCACACAGCCTGACCCATCGTCTCGCCCGACGTCTTGAAGTGACGCTGGCGATAGCTGCGCAGAAGGGGAATCGTGAAGCCGGCCCACCACAACGCCGTGACGACAAACGACAGGCGCGTGGCAACCGCCGTGGGAATGCCGATAGCGGGACCGCCGAAGATGAGCGCCAGACAGCCGATGAACGGCACCGTGGAGCCCACGTAGCCCCAGGCATACCCATGGGAGGAGACTGCGTCCATGCGCTCGTCACTCGTGACGTCGACAAGCATGGAATCGTAGAACGTCATCGACGAGTTGAGACCCACCGTGGCCAGCACGTAGACAACCAGGAACGCAAACCAACTCAGGGGCAGCGCCATGCAGGTGCAGCAGATGACGCCCGTAAGGAAGAAGCCGAGGAAGAACTTGATTTTCTTGCCCTCGAAATCGGCCAGGGAACCCAGGATGGGCATAAGGACTGCCACAACCAGGCTTGCAATCGTCTGGGCATACCCGAACGACGTGACAACATCAGTGCGCCCGGCACTCTCAAGCAAGGAATTGAGGTAGATGGGCACCACGGCGGTGCACAGCAGCACGAACGCCGAGTTTCCCACGTCGTAAAGGACCCATTTGCGTTCAATACTGGTAAGCTTTGTGGACACGGAAAGGTCCTCTCTCAAGGGGCGAAACAGGGCGATGCGCCCTTCCGACGTGCCGAGGATGCCCCCGACACACATGCACGTACCGTTACGCACCATGGTATTCGTTTTTCACCGCACATAAACCCACAGAGGGCAAAGTTTGTGCATTAGAGCCAGCCTTGTACACACAAGGTCACATGAAGGGAGCACGCCATGCCGGCACTCATCACCCACCATCTCTTCGGCGAGGAGGTTCTGCACCGCGCAGGCCGTGAGTTGTGCCTCACCGAGGAGGAACACGACCTGTTTCTCATGGGCTGCCAGGGCCCCGACCCGTTCTTCTTTGCCGTGACGTGCGCACGCGGCAACGCCATACGAGCCATGGGATCGAACATGCACCGCCGGCGCGTTTCCGCCGCCTTCGACCGCCTGCGCGCCGATGTCGCGCGCCTGCCGCAGGACAAGGCTGGCCTGGGACGTGCCTTCATAGCAGGCCTGCTCGCCCACTATGTGCTCGACCGCAACGCCCACCCCTTCGTGTACGCCCACGAATACGAGCTGTGCGACTACAACCGCGAGCTCGCCGACGCGTACCATGAGGTGCACGCCGTGATTGAAAGCGAGCTTGACTGTGGCATGCTCGACCACCTGCGCGGCGTAAACTGCGCCCAGCTCGCCCCAGCCTCCGTGCTGGTCGGCTCGCCCGAGGGGCTGCTCGTGGCGGGCACGCTGCTCGCTCAGACGGCCCGCGCCGTCTTCGAGCTCGATGTGCGCCCCATTGACTACCCGGGCGCCGTGGACGACATGCGTCTGTGCTACGAGAAGATCGAGCCCTTCGGCTCCACCCGCCAGCGCAGCATCTCGCGTGCCGAGCGTCTGGCCAGGCCCCACTCCCAGCTCGCCTCGCTTGCCCACAAGGTGGACGAGGGGGCCGACAACCCCTCGATGAACATGGGCCATCTGCCCTGGGAGGACCCGTTCAAACCTCAGGGCAGCACCGAGAGCTTCCCTGAGGTCTTTGAGCGTGGCATCGAGGACTACCTGCGCATCCTGCCCGCCTTTGAGGCCGCAGAGCCCATGGCGCTCCTCACGGGCGGCCTGGACTACCATGGCAAGCCCATGGACGGCCGCGAGGAGCCCCTGGGGTCCACGCACCCCCTGTAAGCGATTGACACCAAGGCCACCGCACCACGTGTGGGTTCCTACCAGAAACAGCGCTTGGTAGGACTATTCGCATTTCCCATCCTTGCTATGCCAGACACAAAGAAGGGCCCCAAGGCGGCGCAACAGCGCACCGGCCTCGGGGCCCTTCGACGTCTCTTTACAAGAGCGTTTTACTTCTCGTCCTTCTCGTTCTTCTTGGACTCGTACTCGTGAGGCGGCAGGCCCTTCTCGGCAAGCTCCTTCTGCCAGTTCGCATAGTTCTGGTTGCGACGGATGATGAGGATGCAAATGATGACCGAGAACACCATGGCGAAGTAGACCATGAGCTTCTCAACGTGCATGTCGAAGACCTCGATGTTGGAGTGAATGCCCAGACCGTCAAGGAACAGCAGCAGACCGATGACGGTGATGAAGCACAGGGCAAGCATCTTCATCTCGGCATGAGCGTTGATGAAGTCGGAGATGGGGTCGATGAAGACCATCATGAGGATGATGGCGAGCATCACGGCGAAGATCATGATGAGGAGCTGGTTGGCCAGGCCCACGGCGGTGATGACTGAGTCGATGGAGAACACGACGTCCATGACCATGATGGTGGCAATGGCACTCGGCAGGCTCAGCGGCTTCTTAGGCTTGTCAGAGTGCTTCTCATCGTGGTCGGCCTTCTCCTCCTCAAGGTTCAGCACGCCGCGCAGTTCCGTGACGCCCTTGTAGATGAGGTAGGCACCGCCCAGGAACAGCACGATATCGCGCACCGACATGCCGAAGGGCTCGCCGTTGATGCCGTTGAACGGCAGCGTGAACAGCTTGTTCGTCATATGCACAAGGTACGACGCGAAGCACAGGAAGATGGCGCGCGACACGAAGGCACCGGCAAGGCCGAGCTTGCGGCCGATGTGCTGCTTCTCAGGCGCAAGGCGATCGCTCGTAAGGATGATGAAGACGATGTTGTCCACACCCAGGATGATCTCCAAGAACACAAGCGTAACGAGGCTGATCCACGCCTCAGGCGACGCAAGGAACGATAGGTCCACTTTCTTTTCCCTTTCTCTTGGGGTCTATGAACATGTACAGGCCGACTAGATCAGGGCCTTGATACCAATGAGGATAAGAACGACGCCGCCCACGACCGTGGCTTTCTCGCCAAGCTTGTTGCCAAAGGTACGGCCGACAACCAAAGCCAAGCAGGTGCACACAAACGTGGTCAGGGCAATGATGCCCGATGCGGAAAGGGGTTCCACACCCATTCCGACAAAACTCACACCCACGGCAAACGCGTCGATGCTCGTGGCAATCGCTTGCACGAAGAGCGAGCCTATGGTGAGCGTCTTATCGTCGACGTCACTATCTTCTTCCTCGCGGAAAGCGTCCCAAATCATCTTGCCGCCCACAAAGCCCAGGATGACAAAGGCGACGATGCCGGCATAGCGCTCGATGACCTCGGCCACGAGTGAACCGGCGAAAAAGCCCAGAAGAGGCATGAGGCCCTGGAACGCCCCGAAGAAGACAGGCATGAGCATGGCCCGACCGCAAGACAAACCACGATGGGCAAACACGTTTGACACCGTGACGGCGAATGCGTCCATCGACAGCGCCAAACCCAAAAGAACGACTTCGACCAACGACACGGAAGCGCTTTCTCCTCTCTCTCCTCCCAGCTCCCGTCACCTCGACCGAAACCCGCGCAACAAAAAAGCGAGACTCACGGCGAGGCAATCCCGCCGTGAGTCTCGCTTATTAAGGCACGCCAGGCACATGGCCATGATGTTGACGGGCCGCGCACTATCGTGCGCAAGCTACTCCCTCACGAGAAGAAAACAGTACCAGAGACACATTGCACTCGTCAACGACCGACGATATCAGCCGTTGCGTTTTCCCACGAAGACCAACTTTACCTCAGCGAACTTGCTGGCAGTTCACTGGAGGTGCCGGGCCAGCACAGGCGCAAGCGCGTGCTCCTAGTAAATCCCCGAAGTATCAGGGATGATGGAACCCTCGGGACGTGTGGCGTTGCCGGAGCTCAGCCACTCGGGGAGCGTGGAATCGGCGGCCACAAGCTCGTTGACGGTCACAAACTCGTAGCCTTCCGCCTGGAAGCGCTCGATGATCGAGGGCAGCGCCACGACGTCGCGGTCTCGGTTGCCGCCGGCGTCGTGCATGAGGATGATGGCGCCGTTGTAGTTGTCGCCCGACAGGCCGTTCGTGCAGTTCGCCACGATCTGGGCGGCGCCGTCTTCGATGCCCGACCCGTTGCTGGCGATGCTCCAGTCCTCGGAGTCAACGCTCCAATACACCGACATGGTGATGTCGCGGCCGGTGTCGGCCATGTACTGGAGGAACTGCCAGCCCCTGAGCTCGCCGTAGGGCGGGCGGAGCACGGAGGTCTGAACGCCCGTCGCCTGCTCAATGAGGTCGAACGTCTGAGAGATCTCGCCCTCACGGGTTGCTGCGTCCATGCCCGACAGCGTGCAGTCATCGTGCGAGTAGGTGTGGCTTGCAATCTGATGGCCGGCATCGCGCACGCGCTGGGCCATCTGCGTGTACTCCTCGCCCGCGGCCAGGGTCGAGCCGAGCATGAAGAACGTCGCCTTTGCGCCGTATCGAGCAAGGATGTCGAGGTACTGCGGGGTGTAGTCGAGGTTGGGTCCGTCGTC
>JAHZHK010000009.1:14904-45659 GCA_019420325.1 Coriobacteriaceae bacterium
TGATGGCGACCAAGCGGCGACCGTCGTCGGGGTTCACGCCGGAGTTGGCGATGATGAGGTCACGCGCCTCCTGCGTCACGCCGCGGTCGATGGTGCGACCCGACACAACGCCCGTCTCCACCGTGGAGATGCCGTTCTGACCCCACTGCTTCACATAGCCGATGGAGGCAAGCAGCAGGCTCGAATCAGGCACCTGGATGCCACAGGGAATCTCGGTCGTCTGCTTCGTAACGTCCTCGGTCTTGTCGGTGCCATTGATAAACTCGAGGACGTCGCTCTCGCGCAGCTTATACGTGCTCACGTCGACAGGCTCGCCGTTGACGCACAGCGTGTAGGGGTTGCCGGCGCCTCGCTCAAGCACATCGGGAATCTCGCCATCAGCGCAGATGGAGACGAGGTTGCCCGCGACAGGCGACGCATAACCGCGGTCCACGATCTCCTGCACCGAAAGACCGATGGGCAGCTCGCGAACCTTGCCATCGATGGTGCACGCCACGGCGCGATGCGTGTACCACAGTGCGCCGCCCACACCCAGCAACGCCACGGCGGCAGCGCCGCCCGCAGCCATGCCCAAAAGCTTGCGGCGGGAAATACCGGAGCCGTTGTGCTGCGGGGTAAGGTTTCCCGAAGGACCATACCCACCCTGACGATGATGAGAGGAGCTCGTGACGGGCTCCACGCCCGAGGCGTTGTTAGGCCTGCGTGACGAGGTGTACGCCTGGCCCGAGCCTACGGGATACTGTGTGGGCTGCTGACCGCCCCGAGAACCCCTAGCGCTTCTCGACGTGTTGCCCCCATAGGGATCCGAACCATAGCGGCCCGGCTGGCGAGGGGCACCCGCACCGGCACCCTGACCATAGCGTCCCTGGGGCTGCTGGCCACCGTAAGGGCTTGCCTCCCGCTCAGCTTGTCCGTCCTGGTCATAGGCGCCTGAATACGTCTGGTGTGTATATGAGGGCCTCGACGCGTTATAGCCCTGGTCGCGAGTCTCATACACATCACGTGAACCGTAGCCGGCACGACCGCTGGCATCCTGAGAGGCGTAAGGGTCACGCTCGTCATAGGTGTTGTTGTCATAATTGGGACGGCGACGGCCGGCCATTATGTGTCACTCCACTTTGGTTGAGGCGTATGCGCAAGGCGGCCGCGCGCGGCGGCCGTCGTTCCATCCTACTTCTTTGCTTTGTCGTACTCCTTCTTGAAATCGGAGAACATGGAACCAGCCGATTTCAAGTGGTTCGTCACGGCCTTTTTGGCCGACGCGCTTGTGGATGCCTTCTTCGAAGACGACGAAGATGTGCTCTTGGTCGTCGTCTTTGTCGTCGTAGGCGTCTTCGAGCTCGTAGGTGAAGCGGCCTTCTTCTTTTCGCCCATGCCGCTCTCACGCTTGAAGCCGTCGACAGCACCCGTCACCGAGTTCTTGATGCGACCCACGCCCTTGCCCACGGCCACCGTGCCACTCTCGATAGCCTTGGCGGTTGCCTCTGTGGCTGCAGCCTGGGACTTTGCAGCGGTGGTGGACACCTTGGCCGAAGCCTCGCCGGCCTTGGCGGCCAAGCCACCAGAAGGCATGAGGTCCCTTGCCTCGGGCTTCACGATGAGGATGCCCTTCTTGTAGCCAACCATGAGGGCCGCAGGGATTTCAATCGAACCCAGAAGAGCACGTGAGGTGGCGCCATCGTCGAGGAACAGCGAGTTGAGATCACCGGTGCGCTCGTCAAACGAAAGCTCGTCGACGCGACCGATCTCCACGCCGTCGGAGGTCTTGACCTCCATGCCCTCCCAGATGATGCAGCGGTCCCAATCGAGATCGAGGCGCTTCATGGCCTCGTCGTCCCAGGACTTGCCGCCCATGGTGGGGACAATCACGCCGTCCTGCACATCCATGGCGTCGAGTGCTAGGAACTTCTCGGGACGCTTGATCATCCACAAAAGGTCGGGCCTGCGCACGATAAAGCCCACAACCTTGAGGCCGTCAGGCGAGAACACCGTCTTGAAGACCTTGCCGATCTTGCGATGACGGCGCGGCACGCCGTTCTTGTCAAGCTCCTTGCCGGGCTTATGGGCGCGGCAAACCTTGACGCTTCTGACCTCTTTGGTAGTGAGCATGACTGGATCTCCGTTGGTTGTACGAACGTGTTGAATGCGTTTTTATTCGGCCTTGGAGGCGTCTTCAGCTTGCTCGGACGCCATGACATCGGCAGCCTTGTCAGCAACCTGGTCGGCATTCTTGGCAATGTCGGCACGCATCTGGTCCATGCGGGCACGCGCTGCGGCAATCTTCTCGCGCAGCTCGTCAGTCTTCTCGCCAGCCTCTTGAGCCGTTTGGGCGACATCGGCGCACGTGGCAGAAACGCTCTCGTTGAGCGTGTCGGCAACCTGACCGAAGGAAGCCTCAGCAGCCTGCGCAACCTTCTCGCGAGTCTCGGCACCGGAGCGCGGAGCGATGAGGATGCCAGCGACAACGCCGACGGCGGCACCCACGAGGGCTGCAAGGGCGACACGAGGGGTGTTTTTGGATGAGCTCATAAGACTCTCCTCACAAACGTTGAATGGTTGAGTGCTTATACCCAACCGACGGCCCTTAGTTCTGAGCCGCGTCTTCAGGCAGACTCTTCACAAGGGCATGCAAGCCCTCGACAATGCTGTCAAGATCGGGCTTGGCGCCATGGCCGCCGGTGAACGCCCACTCCATGATCCAAACGGCGCTCGAGACCACGCCCGCCACGAGCACATCATCGGGGCACGACAGCTTGATGGTCCACATGCGCTCCTCGCCCGGCACCGCGGCGGTGTTGCCAGCGCTCACGTCTTCCAGGTCAAGGCGGCTCATGAGCTCGACGCACACGTGCTCGAGCAGGTGGGCGCACTCGGTGTTGGGCAGCGCGTCACGGAAGACATCGCCAGCCTCGCTGATGCAGGCATGGTCGGCAATCTGAGGCATGAGGTCGTAGACGCGCTGCGTGCCCTCGATATCGTCGGAAGTCATGACGGGGGCAGCTGCGTCGAGCTGCACCGTGGCGCACAGCGTCTCGGGACCGACCACGACTTTTTTCAGCTCAAACAGGCTCATGTGCCTCACAGGCCTTTCTCTAAAACGGGACGGCCCCCGAGATGCCCCGAGGAGCCGCCTGATTCAAACTGCGTATATGGTAGCGCAAATGCAAGGCGATGCGGGCGGGCGCACGCCCCTCACGTCAGTCTTCGTCGGACTCTTCGGGCTCGCTTACCTCGGGGGCGATTGCGTGCACCGACTCGATGCGACGACCGTCCATGGAGGTCACCTTGAAGGTCCAGCCGTCCTTCTCGATGACGTCGCCCTCCTCGGGAAGCTTGTCGGCCTCGTACATGAACCAACCGCCAACCGTGTCGTACTCCTCGCTTTCGTCGATGGGCCAGCCAAGCTCGACGGCGTCGTCGACCGAGAACGTACCGTCGACTTCCCATTCGCGCTCGGAAAGGCGCATAAGCTCCTGCTCGTCCTGGTCGTACTCATCGCGAATTTCGCCCACGACCTCCTCCACGATGTCTTCGATCGTGATGAGGCCGGCCGTGCCACCGTACTCGTCGATCACGATGGCCATCTGCTCGCGCTCGGCGCGCATCTGGGTGAGCAGGGGCAGCAGGTCCTTCGTCTCAGGAACGAACAGGCACGGGCGCACAAACTCGGACACGGCGTTGTCGCCCTTGCCTGCAAGCGCGGGGGCGATGAGGTCTTTAATCTTGACGATGCCGATGACCTCGTCCATGTCGTCGTGATACACGGGCATGCGCGAATAGCCGGTCTTCTGCATCAAGGCGAGCACCTCGCGGGCGCTCTGCACGTCCTCGACGGCAGTGACGTCGACGCGGGGCACCATGACCTGTCGCACCACGGCGTCGCCCAGGTCGAACACCTCGTGGATCATGCGCTTCTCGTCGTCGGAGAGGTCCTCCTGCTCGGCGACCATGTACTTGATCTCCTCCTCGGAGACCTGGCCCTCGTCGGCCTGCTTGATACGGAACACACTCGCCACGAGGTTGGCGCTGGCGCTGGTGAGCCATACAAGCGGCGAGGCAATCTTGCCGAAGACGATGAGCGGGCCCGACACCATCTTGGCAACCTTCTCGGTGTCGGCCAAGGCGATGCGCTTGGGCACGAGCTCGCCGAGAACGATGCTGAAGTACGACACGGCGAGCGTGATGAGGATAGGCGAAAGCACCGGCGCCACAGCCGTGAGCCAGCCGATACCAAAGGAGCTCATCCACTGCGCAAAGGGGTCGGACAGGTTCGTGGAAGCGACCGCCGACGAGAAGAAACCAACGAGCGTGATGGCCACCTGAATGGTCGCCAGGAAGTTGCCCGAGTCGCTTGCGAGGTTCGCCGCGCGCTTGGCCGACTTGTCTCCTTCCTCAGCTTCATGATCGAGCAACGGCTTGCTCGCGTTGACCAACGCCATCTCCGACATGGAGAAGTAGCCGTTCACCAAGATGAGAACGAATGCAAGAAGGATGGATAAGCCTATGCCCATACGAAAACGCCGACCTCCAAAGGTTACGAGACAACAGGACGTGCGTGCAGGCGCTAAGAGCGCTGGCGTCTGCAGACGTTAGAACACAAAAAGCAGCACTGCCAAAGTATGGCAAACACTGCCGCCCAACACAAAGAAGTGAAACACCATATGTGAGTATGGAATGCGTTTCAGCACATAGAAGACACAGCCCACCGAATACGACAGGCCCCCTGCAATGAGCAGCGCCATGCCGCCGACAGGCAGAAGCGTCGCAAGTACCGGCAGCTTGAAGACAAGGCACCATCCCATCGCCAGGTAGATGAGGGCAGAGACCCACTTGGGCTGGCGCTGGCGAGCAAAGCACTCGATGAGCACGCCTATGAGGGCGACGATCCACATCGCGACGCACAGGGCAACGCCGCCCTCGTCGTGCAGCGTCACAAGCGTAAACGGTGCATAGCAGCCCGCAATGAGCAGGTAGATGACGCTATGGTCGAGAATGCGCAGCACCGCCTTGCCGCGTGGTGCCTGAATGGCGTGGTAGAGCGTGGAGAAGAGGTACTCCAGCACGAGCGTCACGCCCATCATGACAGCCGCGCAGGTCCTAAGGCCGCCTCCGGTATGGGCGGCTTTCACGCACAGCAAGACAAGCGCCGCCACCGCAAGGCCAAAACCCACTCCATGCGAGACCGCGTTGCCAATCTCCTCGCCCGTTGAGTAAAGCCTGCCACGACGCTTCTTGACATCGAAACGCTCGAGCACCGGGTGCGAGGACGCAGACGTCAGGGCAGACTCGGGGCCTCCGGCAACTGCGCAGAAAACCCCAAGGTCATCATCTTGCATGCCCTCTTCTTCCAACTTGTTGCCCATATGCCCTCCTTCTCTCCCGTATCCCCTGCAACGCGAGTGTTCGAGCGCGTCGCGAATTCATCTGACTGTACCCACATGCCTGGTACGGCACCAGGCAATGCCTGAAAAGAACGCAAAAGCGGGACGAGCGGCCCACAAACCGCTCGCCCCGTCTTAGGTAGCCTAAGCCTCTTGTTGCGCCACGAGCGAGTCGACGTACTGGCGCGCCGCCCTGGCCGAACGTCCCCCGCGGCCCAGCGCGAATCGTTCCGCCCCCGCCTCGAGCTCCTCGACAGGCACGGCAAGGTCGCATGTGTGCGCAAGTTGGCGCACAATGGCCAGGTAGGCCGCCTTGTCCGGCTTGAAGAAGGAGATCTGCAAGCCGAAGCGCTCGGACAGCGACAGGGTCTCCTGCATCGTGTCGTTGCGATGGATGTCGTCGCCGTCGCGCGCGGAGAAGCTCTCCTTCACGAGATGGCGGCGGTTCGACGTGGCGTAGATGACCACGTTCGGGCTCTTCGACGACACACCACCCTCAAGCACCGCCTTAAGCGCCGCGTAGTTGTCGTCGTCGCGAGCAAACGACAGGTCGTCGATGAAGACGATGAACTTGAGCGGGTTGGCGGCAAGTTCGTCGAGCACCGCCGGGATGAGCTTGAGCTGGTCTTTGCGGACCTCGATGATGCGCAGCCCCTCGCCGGCGAGCTCGTTGACCACGGCCTTCACCGTGGACGACTTGCCCGTGCCCGCATCGCCCGACAGCAGCACGTTTGCTGCGGGCTTGCCGGCCAAAAGGGCGCGCGTATTGGCCAGGATGAGGCCTTTCTCGCGCTCGTAGCCAGCAAGGTCGGACAGACGCTGGGGGTCGGGATGCGCCACAGGGCACACCGTGCCGTCGTCTGCCAGCGAGAACATGCGAAAGCGAGCATACATGCCAAAGCCGAAGCGCCCCACCTGCTCGATGCGGGACGCATACTCCGACACCAACTCGACCCGCTCGGTTTCAAAGCCGGGCATGAAGCCCTGCCAGTCGAGACCCATGCGCAGCGCCGCCGGGGTGAGGTTGGCGACCTCCTGCAAGGTGCGCAGGTCGGCGCGGGCACACGCCTCCACCGAGGCGGCGGCGTTGCGCCCGGCCGCATGGGCGAGCACGTAGGGGTTCTCGTCGTTGCACACCGCGTCGAGCACATAGCGCGCCAGGCTGTCGTGACCGCTTGCGTACAGGCGACTCACAAACTCACCGTACATCGACACGCAGGCGTGCACGGGAGCGTCGCGCCTGCAGTCGAGGTAGCTCAAAAGCCCCGCTACAACAGGGTCGGCAAGCAGCCCGCGAAAGACCCCGAGCGCGCGCAGGCGCAAGGAGAGGTCCGCGAGCATCGGGGCACGCTGGGCAAAGGAGGCCGGCGTGGCGGGACCGTTAGTTGAGGACGGCACCGGTCGCTCCGCTCGAGACGAGGGCGGCGTAACGCTTCAGGTAGCCGGAAAGCTCCTTGGTCTTGGGCGTGAAGGCCGCCATACGACGGTCGAGCTCCTCCTGGGGAATCTTGAGCTCGATGGTGTAGTTGGGAATGTCGATGGAGATGATGTCGCCTTCCTGCACCACACCGATGGGGCCGCCGCTGGCAGCCTCGGGCGAGACGTGGCCGATGCACGCGCCGCGCGTGGCACCCGAGAAACGACCGTCGGTGATGAGAGCCACGGAGTTGCCCAGGCCCTGACCCATGATCGCCGAGGTGGGGTTCAGCATCTCGCGCATACCAGGACCGCCCTTGGGACCCTCGTAGCGGATGACCACGACGTCACCGGGGTTGATCTTGCCGGCGTTGATGGCGTTCTGGGCGTCCTCCTCGCAGTCGAAGACGCGAGCGGGGCCCTCGTGCACCTGCATCTCGGGAAGCACGGCGGAGCGCTTGACAACAGAGCCGTCGGGAGCAAGGTTGCCGCGCAGCACGGCAATGCCGCCCGTCGGGCTGTAGGGGTTGTCAACAGGGCGAATGACCTCGGGGTCGAGGTTCTTGGCGTCAGCGATGTTCTCACCCACGGTCTTGCCCGTGACGGTCATGCAGTCGGTGTGGATGAGGCCGAGCTCGCTGAGCTCGTGCATGACGGCATACACGCCGCCCGCCTCGTCGAGCTGCTCCATATAGGTGCGGCCAGCCGGCGCCAGGTGGCACAGGTTGGGGGTCTTCATGCTCATGGCGTTGGCAATGTCGAGGTTGATGTCGATGCCGCACTCATGGGCGATGGCAGGCAGGTGCAGCATGGAGTTGGTGGAGCAGCCCAGGGCCATGTCCACCGTGAGGGCGTTCTCAAAAGCCTCCTGCGTCATGATGTCACGCGGGCGGATGTCACGCTTGAGCATCTCCATGACGGCCATACCAGCGTGCTTGGCCAGCTCCAGGCGACGCGAGTACACGGCAGGGATGGTGCCGTTGCCGCGCAGGCCCATGCCAAGCGCCTCGGTGAGGCAGTTCATGGAGTTGGCGGTGTACATGCCCGAGCAAGAACCGCAGGTGGGGCAGACGCGACGCGCGTAGTCCTCCACCTCCTCGGCGGTCATGTTGCCGGCGGAGTACTTGCCCTGAGCCTCGAACATGGAGGAAAGGCTCGTGCGTGCACCGTTCACATGGCCGGCGAGCATGGGGCCACCCGACACAAAGGTCGTGGGGATGTTGAGGCGCGCGGCGACCATGAGCAGGCCAGGCACGTTCTTGTCGCAGTTAGGCACCATGACAAGGGCGTCGAAACCATGGGCAAGCGCCATGGCCTCGGTGGAGTCGGCGATGAGGTCGCGCGTGACGAGCGAGTACTTCATGCCGATATGGCCCATGGCGATGCCGTCGCACACGGCGATGGCGGGGAAGACGATGGGGGTGCCACCGGCCATGGCGACGCCCATCTTGACGGCGTCGACGATCTTGTCGAGATTCATGTGGCCGGGAACGATCTCGTTGTACGAGCTCACGATGCCCACGAGCGGACGGGCGATTTCCTCGTCGGTGAGGCCCAGCGCATGGTACAGCGAACGATGTGCCCCGTTCATGGGGCCGAACTTGATGGCATCAGACTTGACGTTCATAGAAGAGGACCTCTCCCTTGGCAACGATGTAACCCTATATTGTACGACGTTGCTATTCGGCGCTAGTTTTCCCCGTCCTACAATAGGCAAATCGCCACATGGACACCGCAGCATAACCCGCGTTTTACACCTTCAAAACGGCATGCAAAAGGCCCCGGGTCTCCTTCGGGCGCAGTTCCGCAGCGGCGCAGCCGCGAGGACTGTCTGAGCACCGAAGGACACCGGGGCCTCGGGCGACAGCCCTCCCGTCGGGAGCCCCTAAGCCCCCAAGCGGTAATCCCATATTGGTCAGCACGCAAGGGGTCCGGGTCTCCTTCGGGCGCAGTTCCGCAGCGGCGCAGCCGCGAGGACTGTCTGAGCACCGAAGGACACCTGGGGCCTCGGACGACAAGCTCCCGCCGGGCGCCCTCAAGCCCCCGGCGGGAATCCCATAGAGGGCAGCATGCAAAGGGGCCCGGTTTGGTTCAGGCGCAGTTCCGCAGCGGCGAAGCCGCGAGGACTGTCTGAGCACTGAACCAAACCGGGCCCCAACGGGAATCTACCAGCTATATTCCCTTAGTTGTTGATCAGCTTATCCTCGTCGCTCCAGCTGTAGAGCTTGCGGATCTCGGCGCCGACAACCGCGCTCTGGTGCTCGGCGTGCAGCTTGCGCATGGCGTTGAAGTGCACCTGGCCGCCAGCCTCGGACATGTCGAGGAGGAACTCCTTGGCGAAGGTGCCGTCCTGAATGTCGGACAGGACCTTCTTCATGGCCTTCTTGGTGTCCTCGGTGATGATCTTGGGGCCGGTGACGTAGTCGCCGTACTCGGCGGTGTTGGAAATGGAGTAGCGCATGCCGGCAAAGCCCGACTGATAGATTAGGTCGACGATGAGCTTCATCTCGTGGATGCACTCGAAGTAGGCGTTGCGGGGATCGTAGCCAGCCTCGACCAGGGTCTCAAAGCCAGCCTGCATGAGGGCGCAAACGCCACCGCACAGAACGGCCTGCTCGCCGAACAGATCGGTCTCGGTCTCGGTGCGGAACGTGGTCTCCAGCACACCGGCGCGGGCGCCACCGATGCCAGCGGCGTAAGCCAGGGCGATGTCGAGAGCGTCGCCGGTGGCATCCTGCTCAACAGCCACGAGGCAGGGCGTGCCCTTGCCGGCCTGGTACTCGGAGCGCACAGTGTGGCCCGGGGCCTTGGGGGCGACCATGGCGACGTTGACGTCTGCCGGGGGCTTGATGAGGCCGAAGTGGATGTTGAAGCCGTGGGCAAACATGAGCGTCTTGCCGGCGGTGAGGTTGGGGGCGATGCTCTCCTTGTAGAGGGCGGCCTGCTTCTCGTCGTTGATGAGGATCATGATGATGTCGGCAGCCTTGGCGGCCTCGGCGCTGGTCATGACCTTGAGGCCCTGAGCCTCGGCCTTGGCCCAGCTCTTGGAGCCCTCGTACAGGCCGATGACCACGTCGACACCGGAGTCCTTCAGGTTCAGTGCATGGGCATGGCCCTGGGAGCCATAGCCGATGATGGCGACGGTCTTGCCGGCCAGCTTCTGCAGATCGCAGTCCTGCTGATAGAAAATCCTGTTCTCAGCCATGCTCTCAAACTCCTTCTTAATGCTATCGAATGTATCCCAAAGCCCTTGACGGACTACAGATGGGTAACGCTGCCGATGGTAGAACCACCACGTTGCAAGGAGACTACGCCAGTACGGCAAATCTCAAGAATCGTGTAATCCTTCATAAGGTTGATAAAGTTGTCAATGCAACGGGTCGATCCGGCAAGCTGAATAACCATAGACTCGCGCGTGTAGTCGACGATCTTCGCCTCGTAGGCGACCAGCGCGGTGTGGATCTCCTCGCGGGTGGCGGCGTCGTTCTTCATCTTGACAAGCAGAAGCTCACGCGAGACCGAGTCCTCGTCGAGCTGCTTGACATCCATGACATCAGGCAGCTTGTAGAGTTGGTTGACAAGCTGCTCCTTGCTCTCCTCGTTGCCCTCGAAGATTGTCGTGATGCGCGAGACCTCGGGGTTCTCGGTGCAACCTACGGTGAGACTCGAGATGTTGAACTGACGGCGGCGGAACATGCTCGTCACGCGGTTGAGCACGCCGGGTTGGTTCGACACGAGGACTGCCAGGGTGTACTTCATGGCTACTCCCCTTCCTTGACGATGATGTCGTCGATTGCGCCACCGGGAGGCAGCATCGGCATAACGAACTCGTCCTTGTCGATGAGGCAGTTGATGACGTAGGGGCCGGCGTAATCGAAGGCGCGGGTCAGAGCGGCGTCGAGGCCCTCGATCGAGGACACCGTCTCGCCGTCGGCACCGAAGGCCTTGGCCAGGGCGACGAAGTCGGTAGGACGGTCGAGCGTCGTCTGGGAGTGGTGGCCGTTGAAGAACAGCGTCTGCCACTGGCGCACCATGCCAAGCACACCATTGTTGAGCAGCAGGATTGTGACGGGCACGTGGTTCCAGGCAAGCGTGGCCATCTCCTGGACGCACATGCCGAAGGAGCCGTCGCCCGTGACGAGCGCCACATGCTGGCCCGTGCCCATGGCCGCGCCCAGCGAGGCGCCCAGGCCGAAGCCCATGGTGCCCAGGCCGCCGCTGGAGATGAAGGTGCGGGGCTTGGAGAGGGCAACCGTCTGGGCGGCCCACATCTGGTGCTGGCCCACGTCGGTCACCACGGGGGTATCGGGCGTGAGGTGGGCGTTGAGCTCGAGAATCGCATTGCGGGGCGTCATACCCTCGCGCTTGTCGGTGGCCTGCTCGTCCTCAAAGGCGCGCAGCTCGGCGATCTTCTCCTGCCATGCGGGACGCTCGTGGCGCTCAACCTGGTCGAGCAGGACCTCGAGCGTGAGCTTGAGATCGCCGCGCAGGGCCACGGCGGCGCGCACCGTCTTGCACAGCTCAGCGCCGTCGACGTCGATGTGAACGATCTTGGCATGCGGGGCGAAGGCAGAGACCTTGCCGGTGGAGCGGTCGTTGAAACGCGCACCGCAGGCAATGATGCAGTCGGCCTCGTTCATGCCGACAGAGCAGGCATAATGGCCGTGCATGCCCTCCATGCCCAGGAAGCGGGGGTGGTTGGTGGGCACGCCGGAGATGCCCATCATCGAGCAGCCCACGGGCGCGTCGATCTTGTCGGCAAGGGCGAGCAACTCGTCAGTCGCAGCGGAAGCGATAAGGCCGCCACCAAAGTAGATGAAAGGACGCTCAGAGGCGTTGATGATTTCGGCAGCCTCCTCGATGCGCACCTGCTTGGCGGCATGCATCGGGTCGGCAGGCACGACGGGGGCGGCGACGTACTCAGTCAGGGCCGCCTGAACGTCCTTGGGCACGTCGACGAGCACGGGGCCGGGGCGGTCGGACTTGGCGATGCGGAACGCCTCGCGGATGGTGTCGGCCAGCTCCTCGACCGTCTTCACGAAATAGTTGTGCTTCGTGATGGGCAGCGTGATGCCCGTGATGTCGATCTCCTGGAAGGAGTCGGTGCCGATGAGGGCGTTGGACACGTTGCCCGTGATGGCAACGAGCGGGGTGGAGTCAAGGTAGGCAGTGGCGATGCCGGTCACAAGGTTGGTGGCACCGGGGCCCGAGGTGGCAATGACGACGCCGACCTTGCCGGTGGCGCGGGCATAACCGTCGGCTGCGTGGGAGGCTCCCTGCTCATGGGCGGTCAGGACATGGTGAATCTCGTCCTGATACTTAAAGATGGAGTCGTAAATGTTAATGACCTGGCCTCCGGGATAACCGAAGACCGTCTCGCAGCCCTGCTCAATGAGCGTGCGGACGATGATGTCCGCTCCTGAGAGTTGCATGGGCACCGTCCTTTCCTGGTGTACACCGCCATCGGAGTAAATTCGGCAGATTGTAGGACATTTCACACATTGCAAATGTTAAAGTCGCCGTTTGGACATATTGAGGAAACAAACGGCACACGCGCCCGTCACAGGAGGCCCCAAGCACTCAAAAGGGCACCCCAAAGGTTTGTGACTAAATGGTCTTAGGGGTCGAGAAAAAGCAGCTCGCCTGCTAAAATCACCCATTAGTCTATGAAAGAAAGGTCCACACCATGCAACTCAGCACACACATAGCCCGCATGGCCGTGTTGCCCCTCGCCCTCGGCGTTGCCGTGGCAGGGCTGGGAATGGGCGTGGCTGCCCAGACGGCCCATGCCGAGGCGAGCGCCTCGACCCTGGCCGCTCTCTCCGACGCGCAGGCTCGCTACGCTGCAGCCACCCAGGAGCTCGACAGTCTCTACCAGCAGGTATACGAGGCCCAGGGCGCCTATGAGGCAACGACCGCGCAGCTCGATGCCACCAACCAGGCCATCGCAGAGACTCAGGCCCTCATCGCCGACCAGAAAGCCCAGCTCGAGGAGGCCCAGGATGTCCTGGCCGATCGCCTGGGCGCCGATTACCGCGCCGGCGAGGCCAACATGCTCGACGTCATCTTCTCGGCCACCAGCTTCGAAGACCTCGTCAGCCGCATCTACTATGCCGGCAAGATCTCCGACGCCGACGCACAGGCCATCCAGGACGTGAAGGACATCAAGGCCGCCCTTGAGTCCAGCGAGGCCCAGCTGCAGGACCAGCGCGTGCAGCAGGAGCAGCTCCAGGCCCAGCAGGCAGCCGACCTGCAAAGCCTCAACGAGCAGACTGACGCCTGCGCCGCTTATGTCGCCAGCCTCGACTACGAGGTGCAATCCCTCTACGCCCAGGCGCAGGCTGAGGCCCAGGCCGCCGCACAGGCTGCCGCCCAGCAGGTCGCCAGTGCAGCCCAGCAGCAGATGCAGGAAGTCATCTCCGCTGCTGAGGATGCCGGTTACCACTACGACGAGAGCACCGGCGACTGGAGCGACTCCAGCGGCAATACCGTGAGCTCCGACACGGTGAGCAACGCCACCGGCTATGACGTGAGCTCCATCATCTCGACCGCCCGGAGCTACATCGGCACCAACTACGTGCTGGGCGGCGAGAGCTACGGCGGCATCGACTGTTCCGGCCTCACCTCGGCTGCATACGGCGGGTCGCTGCCCCACTACTCAGGCGACCAGTACGACAACGTGGTGAGCAACGGCAGCTACACTTCCGACATCGGCTCGCTCAATCCCGGCGACCTGGTGTTCTACACCAACTCCAGCGGCAACATCTACCACGTTGCCCTGTATGTGGGCAACGGCCAGGTTATCGACGCCATTCCCAACGGCGGCGTGCAGTTGCGCGACTACAACTACGTCGACGGTTACATCGGCGGCGGCACCCCTTCGGTGTAACGCCCGACACACCCCAGCGTCTCTTGCGCCCCGTCCGGCAACTTGGCCGGGCGGGGTTTTTTCATTGCGTGATATGCTCGCCGCCACGCAACACGACATCGAAGGGACCGGCCCCGTGAAAATCTGCATCCTAGGCGACAAGGCCTACTATAAGCGCATCTTGCCTGACAATACCCGCATCGACTCCCCCGACGTGGTGTTTTTGGGGCGCGGCGCCACAAACGACGAGGTTGTGGCCGCCATGCCTGACGCGCAAATCCTCATAGCCGATGCCATCGCCACAGTCGATGCCGACCTCATCAGCCGCCTGCCGCAGCTACGCCTCATCCAAAGCGAGGGCGTGAGCTACAACAGCTTCGACTGCGCCTGCGCGGCTGAGCACGGCATCTTCGTGTGCAACAACGCGGGAATGAACTCAGGCGCCGTCGCTGAGCAGGCGATTCTGCTCATGCTGGGTCTTCTGCGCAGCGTGGCCACAAGCGACGCGGCGGTGCGCCAGGGCAGGCAGATGGAGGTCAAGATGCACTTCATGCGCGAGGGCATCACCGATCTTGCCGACTGCACCGTGGGACTGGTGGGCATGGGAGCCATCGGGCAGGCGACGGCGGCGCGACTGCGTGCCTTTGGGTGCCGCGTGCTGTACACCAACCGTTCGCGCAAGCCCGCCGAGCTCGAGGAAACGCTGGGCATCGAGTATGCGGAACTCGACGAGCTGCTCGTAAAGAGCGACATCGTAAGCCTGCACTGCGCGGTGACCCCTGAGACCTCGGGCATGGTCAATGCGAGCTTCCTCGCAAAGATGCGCCAGGGCTCGTACCTCGTAAACACCGCACGCGGCCAGCTCGTGGACAATGAGGCGCTTGCGGAGGCGCTTGAGCGTGGGCACCTGGCCGGGGCAGGCCTGGACACCGTGCACCCCGAGCCCGTGGAGCTGTCGAACCCCCTGCTCCAGCTCTCACCGCAGGCTTCGCGGCGCGTGCTCTTCTCCCCGCACCTGGGCGGCATCACGACAGGCAGCATGCGCCGCGGACAGACCCACATGTGGGACAACGTGGCACGGCTTGAGGCTGGCGAGCGCCCCACGTGCATCGTGAATGGGCTCTAGGCCCAGAGAATCCCCCAGTACGAAAAGGGCCCCTCACGGGGCCCTTTTGCTTCTAGATGATGCCGAGGTTGCCTCGGTCGAAGGCGTCGGGCTTGGTCTGTCCCACAAGGCGGTCATAATAGGCCGAGAAACGCTCCACCGCGGCGCCGTTGGCGTCCGTCGCGCCCACGACACCGTGCTCGTCGCTTACAAGCATGACCTCGTCGCCAGGCCGCGCCTGCATCTCGGGATTGAAGGAGACCTCCATCTTGAGGGTCTTCGCCAGGTCGGCGATAAGCGAGTTTGCGCCCGACAGCACGCGCTCGGCATCCATAAGCGCCACGAGCGACGTCTTGTCCCCTTCCTCGCGCACAACCCAGGCAACCTCGCCAGGCACGGGGTCGCCGGCACAGGCACGGGCGCGCTCAATGAGGGCCTGCGCGTCCATGGGCTCAAGCGCGACATAGGGCTCAACACCCATGAGGGCGCGGCCTTGGTCGTCCACCACAAACGTCATGACGCCGTTGGGATCCTTGAGGGCGCCTTCGGCCAAAGTCCACTCGATGTGCTGCCTCGCCCAGCTCTTGAGGCCCGCCGCAAGGCCGCGCGACTCAAAGGCATGTAGGTGCCTGCTCTTGAGCGGCAAGGCGCACTTGTGCAGACGCCAGCGCACGGAAATGACGGGCTCACCCGCAACCAAGTCCTCGGGGATGAATTCGCTCATTGTCGGTCGTTCCTTCTCTCTAAGCGGTGATGGTTGGGCCTTGATCGGTCGTATTGGAATCGCACGTACGCGGCTGCCCCTCATCCGATGACTGCGACGAGGGAGCGGGGTCTCGGACCTCGGCGTCGACGTGCACCACGTCGTCATGGTCGGACGCCTTACGCAGGTAGTACATGCCGGCAGCAATGGCCGCGGCGCCCGGGCCCGGCAAGACGAGCATGGGCAGCCCTGCCATGATAAGCAATGCGCCCACCGCTTTGTTGCCCACAGGGCCAAAGTCGTCCTTGGCACCCTTGGGATACACACGAGCATAATCGCGCTTGCCGCCCGGCCCCTTGACGTAAGCCTCGACCACGACGTCTTGGCCGGTGCGGGTGTTGTGCACCGTGTGGGCATGCGCATCAGCCTCGCGCATGTCCGCCGCGTTCTTCACCGCGACCTCGGCGACCGCCTTGGCCGCCGTCTTGCCCGCTCGGCTCGCCGCCGTCTTCGCCGCGCTGGCAGCCGCATTGGCCACGGCGCTTGCAGGGCGCTTACCCTTGAGGGCGGCAAAGGCTGCAGACTGCGCGGCCTCCACTGCCGCCTCGGCCACGGCGGGAGCCGCCTTCTCGACGGCATCCACCACAGCAGGCGCGGTGCGCGACGCAGCCCGTTGCACGGCAGGCACCGCAGCTTGAACGCCGTCGTAGGCCGCCTGCGCACCCGTCTGCACCCCATGGGCAACGGTTTCGGCAGCATGCCGCGCGGCTACGGGTGCCTGAGCGGCCACCTCGCGCGCCTTCTCGGCAGCCTTGCCAGCGGCGTCCTTCACAGCTGGCGTCACATGCTCGGCGGCATCCTTCATAGCGGGCGCAATACGCTCAGCGGCATCCTTCACAGCAGGCACGGCGGCACGCGCCGCGCGCTCAGCTTCCAAGCGCGCCTTGCGTCCAAAGGCCATGACCTTGCTTGTCAAATCCATATCGTCACCTCATTGCTTCGGTCACGGGCGCTTATACCTCCAGCGAGCTGAGCACCGGGGCCATGGCGTCGTCGTGCCTGCCTATGGCAGAGGCCCCCAGCAACTTGAAGGCAAGACCCTTGTTCCCCGCATCGAGCACGGTGCCTGCGGCCTTCACCAGAAAGTCGATGTTACGTTGGCAAAGGTCGAGGTCAATGCCCGCCCCTTGCAAGACGAGCTTCGCCTCGCGCTCGGTAAACGTCTTTATCTCGACACCCCTGCGCTCGGCCAGGTCACGCAGCTCAGTGGAGGCGACATCGGCCAGCGTGCGATCGTAGGCGACGCTGCGCTGGTAGCATGCCATGCCGGCGTCGAGCTCGTCGGTCATGCAGAAGGCGTATCCCAGCCAGTAGAGCGCAAGCCCCAGGTCCTTGGGGTTCCACATGATCTTGAAGGCACTCTTGAGCGTCGAGATTTCGCTCACATAGTCAAACGACGAGAAGTAGCAGCGAGCCAGGCGCAGGTAGCTTGCCGCCACACTCGGGGCGAGCTCAACGCAACGCCGAGCGTGCGCAATAGCCTGTTCGGAAGCGTCGAGGTTGTCGTCGAGCAGGGAAGACAGACGGTAGTGCGCCATGAAGTACTCGTCGGCGCACAAGGCCAAATCGCGACCCGCCAGGTCGTCCGTGCAGCACAGGCCATACAAGGCGCGCGCGGCGTACGAGTCGAAATAGCGGAAGCACCGCGTCTTGGAGTCAACGAACCACCCGTTCATGTCGGAGGAGTCAACCATCTCCTCCAGGATGCGACGCGCCTCGTGGGGATTCTTGCCCACCGCCTGTGCGGCACGGGCCATCTGAGCCTGCAGGCCATAGATGTCGTCGAGCGCCATGGCCGCCTCCTCATGCGAGTCCGCCTCAATGGCGTCGGTCGCGATGCCCTCGATCACACGCATGAGGGCCGCACGCGTGAGGGGGTTTTCTGTGCGCTCATAGGCATCGCGGGCCTGGGCAATCGCCGCAAGGCTGTCGTCGCCCTCAAAGCTCTCCATGATGTGGCGGGCCTCTTCCTTGCGACTCGCACCCTCGAAAATGCCGAGGTCGCAGACGCGACGAGCCGCCAGTTCGGCCCCACCTTCCTCAGACAGGACACGTTGGTCGAGCTCAACCTCGCGCACGGCCTCCTCATTGGCAAAGGGTTCATCGCCCAGGTTGAAGAGGGGCTTCACGCCCACAAGCCCGCGATGTGCATCAAGGCTGAAGACATGAGGAGCGCTGGAAATCGCCTCGAACGGGTCGGCCTGGCAGCGGGCGCGGCCGTCGGCGTCGATAAGCATGGCATTAAGCTGGTCTCGGCTCAGGCGGGCGGAGAGCACGCACTCAGGTTCGGTGGGGGCACAAATCTCACCGATACCAGGCAAGATGAGGAAGGGCTCAGGCTTTGCGCCATTGGCCGACGCGCCGGCGAGCTTTTGCGCGGCGCCAAACCCACGCCGCACATTCACCCAAACCTGCTCTACATCGGGACATGCCCAAAAACCAACGGCCGCGCATGCCAAAAGAGAGAAGGCCGCGTAGCGGCTCGCAAGCCCCTGGCGCATTTCCTCATCGCATGGTTGCCAACACCCCTGCTCCTTGTCCCAGCGCAGACCCGGCATGACGCAGGCGGGCATCGATGCAATCTCCACCACCAGGGTATGTCCCTTGGCGTCGTAATCAAACTCATATTCCAGGCGATACGGCAGGCGCAGACACTCGCACCCCCGCGCGAAAGCCATGCGAACGTCGAGGTCTCCCGCTCCAGCAGGAGCAGGCTGGGCATGCACGGGATTGCCGCCCAGGTACGGATCGGCCGCGGCCAGGGCATGGTCGGTGCACCATGCGTCGAGCTCGGCAGTCTCAGCGGGACCCATCGCCTGCAGTTTTTCGGCACCGTAGGCACACTGCATTCCCACAAGGCGATTGAACAGGCCCTCGGCCTCCAACAACATGCGGGCCCCCTCTGCGTTTACCTGCGAGGGGTCGAAGATGACATAGAACGTGTCCGCATACTTTGTCGTACGCATCATCTTGATTTGCGGGGCAGGAGCCGCAGAGTTTGCAGAACCCGGAGCCGCGCCGAGCACCGTGAGGCCGGGGATTCCGCTGGCGGCAAGGGCACCGCCGATCATGGCGGCGATGTGCTGCACGACCTGGCTTGCCTGGGGAGCGTCTCCGGTAGGCTGGGGCGCAAGCGAGCCCAAGAAGGGCACGCCGGCCGGCATGATTCCATCCTGCAGGCCCACCGTCTCACCCAGCGAAGCTGGGTCGACGCCGTCAAAACCCGCCTCGCGCAGAGTTTGCGCTGCATAGGACACCAAACCCGGCACGAGCACGCCAGGGTGGCCCTGGGCCTCGTCGTCCATGTCGATGATGCCCTGTGCCGCCTCGAGCACGTCAGTGGTGCGTAGCTTGCTCAGCGCATCGCGCACGCCCATGCCCGTCAAGGAGTATCCCCCGTCGTGCGGGAACTGCCAGAACACGAGAAATGCCACGGCGGCGGCCGCGCACAGCGTGAGCCCTGAGGCATCGCAGCCCAGGTTCACGCGAGAGCTCGCAAGGGCGATACCTCCCGTTGCTTCCACAAACTCACAGGCACGAAAAGCGGGAGCCTTCTCCTGGGCAACCTCCACGCATCCCGCACCCTCGCGGTTTGCATAGCGTTTGAACTGCACGTCAGGCATGCGTGCAGGCGGCATCGACAGGGCCTCGCCGGTGGCGAACACGCGGCCGAACTCGTCGATAAGCGCCAAGATACGCACGCGGCACGCATGGTAGGTGCTCAAGATGCACGGCAGGCGGCGCATGGGCCTGGCGTCGACCGTGGGGTCGTCGCCCACTGCAAACGACACAAGCCAGGAGGCGCCGGCGGCAGGCAGGGGAATTCCCTGGGCGACGAGGCAATAGCCCACACCCTCGGGCGCGCCCGTCGGCATGGGGACCTTCTGTACCTTGGAACCTTTCGGCAGGTCATATAAGCCCTCGTCATCGGTCTGCGGGACAGATGCGACGGCCGCAAACCGACCCTGCAGCGCATTGAAGACCCGCTCTATGAGACCTGCCTTGGGCGGCACGGCACCGGCGTCGCCGGCAATGTCAAGGGCGCCGTCCTGCGACACAAGGAAAGACGGCTCCGGCACAGGCGCAGGATGCGTGCAGGGCGCCTGCACATCTGTCTGCTGATTTGCGCTCACGAGTGGTTACCTCTTCTCATCTTTTGTTTCACCTCCAAGTTTCCCACACCTGAGCCCATCATGCGAGGTAATAACAAAATATGGGCGTGTTCGTCGCAAGGTTGCCCACATGCATGCCGCACATGGCTATCATTGCTCATGCACACAACGCCATCCCCTCACCTGAACCGAGGAAACCATGCCACAAGCACCCCACGGCCGCTTCGCACCCACGCCTTCGGGCCGCATGCATCTTGGGAACGTGTGGTGCGCGCTCGTCGCCTGGCTCGCCGTGCGCACGGAAGGCGGCATGCTCACCCTGCGCATCGAAGACCTCGACCCGCGCAAGACCCCTGCCGGCGCCACCGAGGCGCTCATCGACGACCTGCGTTGGCTCGGTCTCGACTGGGACGAGGGCCCCGTCTTCCAAAGCGAGCGTGCAGCCATATACGAGCAGTACGCCGCCCGTCTTGAGCGCATGGAGCTCACCTACCCCTGCTTCTGCTCGCGCGCCGAGCTGCATGCCGCGCAGGCCCCCCACGCAAGCGACGGAACACCCATTTACGCAGGCACCTGCCGCGCCCTCACCGACGAGCAAGTTCGCGAGCGCTCCCACATGCGTCCGGCGGCGCTGCGCCTGCGCGTACCTGAGGCCACAGATCCCGCGGGCACGATTCAGTTCGCCGACGAGGTCTACGGCGACCAGCTCGAATGCCTGGCACAGGAATGCGGCGACTTCCTTGTGCGTCGCAGCGACGGTGTGCACGCCTATCAGCTTGCCGTCACCGTCGACGACGCACTCATGGGCGTCGACTACGTGGTGCGCGGCCGCGACCTCCTGCCCTCGTGCGCCCGGCAGATCTACCTGCAGCGCCTGCTCGGATTTGACCAGCCTCGCTATGCGCACCTGCCCATGCTCATGGCACCCGACGGCACGCGCCGCCTGTCCAAACGCGAACGCGACTGCGACCTGGGCTTCATGCGCGACCACTTTGGCACGCCCGAGGTCCTCATCGGCAGGCTCGCCCACCTCACGGGCCTCGTCGACTCCCCCGAGCCCCTCTCAGCCCGCGAGCTGGCAAGCGTCTTCTCGTGGGACCGCCTGCGTGCGACAGCCAGGAAGGGCGACATCGCCGTACCGGGAAGCTTCTTCTGCTAAGCGGGACTGAGAATCCGGCTCGAACCCTGCAAAAGGGGCGTTTTCGCGCCCAAATCTCAAGGAATTGTGCAGAGTTGCTAAAATACCTGCCATTTGGGCTTGTGCGAATGACCAATATTGCGGTATGCTCCCTCAGCACGCGGAG
Source organism: Coriobacteriaceae bacterium (assembly GCA_019420325.1). GTDB lineage: Bacteria > Actinomycetota > Coriobacteriia > Coriobacteriales > UMGS124 > UMGS124. Next base: position 35,854 of record JAHZHK010000009.1, read on the forward strand.
AGCTGACCGAGAGGCCGAAGGTGCTCGCCTGCTAAGCGAGTAAGGGACCATAAAGTCCCTTCTAGGGTTCGAATCCCTAGCTCTCCGCCACGCGCACATTCAAGGGACCGGGCATGTTGCCTGGTCCCTTTTGCGTTTCTGGGGCAAAAAAAGGACATACGGTTGCTCCTTGTGCATCATTCGCGCGCCGCGCCGTGCGCACACGCACTCGCGAACCCCAAGCTCCCACCAGACGACACGACGCGCCCATTGCCGCCCTCGCCACCTCACATCAAAAAGCCCCGCCCCCGCACGAGCGGAAGCAGGGCTCACATCGCAATGAAAAGCAGGCTGCGCCCCTAGGGCACCCACACCGCGGCAACAACTGGCATACCGCCGTTGCTGAACACGCAGTGGCAGGTGACCTCGCTGTACTCGTAGTCGAGGTAGAGCAGCGCCTGAGCTGTCTGGTTGGGAACCAACGACCCAAGGGCGTTCACCACGGAGTTCGGGAACCACCAGGAAGCATCGGAGAGTTGATAGCTCTCCGATGAGTACAGCCTGTACGCCACGTTGGAGAAGCTCATCGTCTTGCCGGAGTTGTTCGTCACACGCAGCGGGATTCCCACCACGCCCCTGCCGTCCCAGTACTCGTCGCCCGGGGCCGACACAGTGGCCCACTCGTAGGCAGAGACGTCGGTGCTGAACACAAGCGTAAGGCCGTCGACGTCGAACGATTCTCCCTGCGGAATCGCCTGGGCGGCATCAATCCCGCTGAGGTTGGTGGGGAAGGGACCGACTCCGCACTGCGGGTCATACGCAACCTCGAAGCTCACCGAGGGCTTGCGACCCAGCAGGTTGTCGAACTGCACCGTGTAGGTTCCCGCCCCACTGTAGGGCAGGTAGATCTTGCACGTGGTGCTTCCGTTCACCGCGATGTTGCCGGTGTTGCGGATGTCGTCGGCATACCTGCTCGACAGGCTGGTCAACTGCGAGCCGTCGGGACCATAGGCCTTACAGTACATATCGCTGATCACACTGCTCAGCTCGCCGAGGTTGACGGCCGTCACGGGAACGGCGACCACGAGATGGCCGTTGAGGTTGCTCGACATGTCGTCGATCAGCAGCCACTGCCAATACCTGCTCTCAACGTTGAACTGCACCTCGAGCCCCTCGAGCTCAAGGAAGCCCGGGTCCGTCGTTTCCTGGCTGGCAGTGGCGTTGGGGTTCTCGATACCGAGGAGGGAGCAGCCGCCGGCAAGCCCTGCGAGCGCAGCGCCACCCAGGGCCATCAGACCCGCGCGAAGCACGCGGCGACGGTCCATGGGCACACCCTGTGTTTGGCTCTTGTCGTACATCAAGGGGTTCTCGCCTTTCGATACCAGGTAGGAAACGTGCACCTACCGATTAAGAATGCCTACCAAAGCGCCCACCGGCCGGGCCCCTGCCACGGGAGCGAGATCCACTGAAGACGCTGCGCTGCGAGCGCGACGTCGCGCGCTTCTCGTTGGGGACGATGCGGCCCTGGGCGAACGTGAAATCCGCGGGCTCCCACACGGGCACGAGCTGCTTGGTGAAGTACTCGATCTCGCGCAGCGGGCCCACCTCGTCGGGCGCCAGGAACGTGAACGCCACGCCGCTCTCACCCGCGCGGCCCGTACGACCGATGCGGTGCACGTAATCCTCTGGGTCGAGCGGGACGTCGAAGTTCACGACCCAGTCGATGTCAGACACGTCGATGCCGCGGCTCATGACGTCGGTGGCCACGAGCGCCTCGAGCTCGCCGGAACGGAAGCCGTTCAGCGCGCGCTCGCGCTGCTTCTGAGCGCGGTCGGCGTGCATGACGCCCACCTTGAGGCCCTCGCGCTCAAGCGCGGCGGCAACGGAGTCCACGCGCTGCTTGGTACGGCAGAACACGAGCACGCGCCTGGGGTGCCCGGTGTCGATGAGGTGGGTGAGCAGGCTTACCTTCTGTCCCTGCACCACGGGTACAAGGCGCTGCTCCACCGTGTCGGCCGTCTGACCGGAGCGGGAAATCTCGACAAGCACGGGGTCGCGCAGCATCGTGGGCATACTCTGCTGGATGTCGCCCGAGATGGTGGCCGAGAACAGCAGGGTCTGGCGCGTGCGGGGAAGCCTCGCCACAATCTTGCGCACGCTGGGCCAAAAGCCCATGTCAAGCATGCGGTCAGCCTCGTCGAGCACGAGAATCTGCACGTGCGACAGATCGACTTCCTTGCGCTCCATGAGGTCGATGAGTCGGCCGGGCGTGGCCACAAGCACATCGCAGCCCGCCTTGAGGCGCTTGAGCTGACGGTCGTAGCGCTCGCCGCCGATGACCGTGGCGACGCACTGGCCTGTGACGGAGCAGAGCTTGTCGGCCACAGTGTCGATCTGCTGGGCGAGCTCGCGGGTGGGCGTGATGATGAGGGAACGCGGGGCGACCTCGCCCTTCGCGGCCTTGCCCACAAGCTGAAGCACCGGCAGTGTGAACGCGCCGGTCTTGCCCGTGCCTGTTTGCGCGGACGCCACGACGTCGCGCCCTTCGAGCACGACGGGGATGGCCTGCGCCTGCACAGGCGTCGGGTTGGTGAAGCCCAGAGCGGCCACACCCTCGAGTAGTTGCTCGTTAAGCCCGAGCTCGGCAAATGTGATATCCATGCATCGCAGTATGACCTATATACGCGCGTTTAGCCACATTCTGCGCCCGGATGCATAAAAAGAGGGCGTTTTCAACTCAAAACAGCCCTGGTCGACGGCCATTTCTTTCAGAATCGTCACTTTCGAAGGCACATTAGGGCAAGGCCGGCCCCTGCACGGAGAGCCCATCGATATGAGAGGCGCACTCCCCCGCCAAAAGCGGCGGCTCCGCTGCCGCAGGCAAGGCGACCGCACTTTCCTGCGCCACACGCGCCGCAAGCTTGGCAGCCTTCGCCTCGGCGCGGCGGCGTTTGAAAAAGGCACGCAGGACCTCGGCGCACTCGGCCTCGAGCACGCCGCCCTCAACCTCGAACTCGTGGTTGAGCCGCGCATCGTGACTCACGTCGTAGAGCGTGCCTACGGCCCCGCCCTTGGGGTCAGGCGCGCCGAACACACAACGGTCGATACGGGAGTTCACCATGAGACCCGCGCACATGAGGCAGGGCTCGAGCGTCACGTACACGGTGCAGCCCGTGAGACGCCAGCGGCCCAAAACGCGCGAGGCCTGCATGAGCGCGCTGAACTCGGCGTGCGCGGCCGGGTCGGCATCGGTCTCGCGCCTATTGCCCGCACGGGCAATGACCTCGCCGTCGTGCACCACCACGGCGCCGATGGGCACCTCGCCCAGCTCAGCGGCGCGGGCGGCCTCCTCCAAGGCCAGGGCCATAAACTTCTCGTCGTCGCTGTGCGTCACGGGTTCCTCCCATTGCTGGTATCCTTGATGTCACACGATACCAGCTACGTTCAAGGGGCACCCATGTCGGGACGGCACTTCTCACAACCTAACCCCGGGCCTCGAGGCAGCGCGCCTCGCAGCACAAGGGCCGCAGGCGCAGGCGCCGACGCATGTGCCCGCGCAACGGGGCGCCCGAACAGCGGAAGCCGTCCCGCGAGCTCAACCACCGAACACACCCTTGAGGTCCGCGCATCCCGCAAGAAAACGACCCGCCGTGAGTTCCTCGCCGCGTCGGGCGCCTTCGTCGCGCTCGCCGCGCTGGCAGGCCTGGGCGCAACGCGCCTGCTCTCAAATCCCGGCGACCCTCGCTTTGCGACGTTTGCCCAGGTACAGGAGCCACAACCTGCCCCCGAGCTGCGCGAGGAGCAGTACCGCCGCGTGACCCTCTCGGCCGTGGGCGATCATCTCATGAACATGCCCGTGGTGGAGGCCGCCGACTACAATGCCGGCGAGACAGGCGACGGCTGGTTCGACTTCACCCCCATGTACCAGGGCGTGGCCGACATCGTGGCCTCCCACGACCTCAACTTCATCGACATCGAGACCATCCTGGGCGGCGACTACCTGGGCCTTTCGGGCTACCCCGTATTCAACTCGCCGAGCTGCATCGCCGAGCAGGTGGTGGGCTTCGGCTGGAACCTGTGCACCACGGCAACCAACCACTGCCTCGACATGGGCCTCGAGGGCATCTACAACTCGTGTGCCACCTGGGCGCAGTTCCCCCAGATGCTCATGACGGGTACGTTCTCGAGCCAAGAGGACCGCGACCGCATCCGCACGTGTGAGCGGCAAAACATCACCTTCGCGTTCCTCTCCTATTCCGATTACTTCAACGGCTACGTCGTGCCGGCAGACGCCCCCTGGAGCGTGGCCGAGGCTGGCGACGAGGTGATGACCTCCGAGGTCTCGCGTGCAAAAGAGCTGGCAGATGTGGTCATCGTCGCCATGAGCTGGGGCAGCGAGAACGACTTCTCGCCCAACGAGACCCAGCGCCATTACGCGCAGTTGCTCGCAAACCTCGGGGTCGACCTCATTCTGGGCTTCGGCCCCCACGTCATCCAGCCCATCGAGTGGTACCAGGGCTACGACGCGGCAGGCAACCCCACCGGGTCGCAGACGCTTGTGGTCTTCTCGATGGGCAACTTCCTGTCGAACCAGCCGTATTCCTACGCCAACGTCGAGGGCTGCTTCACCTGCGCGTTCGAGCGCCTGGGCGCCTCGGGCCCCGTCAGCATCATCGCCCCCATGTGGACCCCGCTCATCAACCACATCTCGTACGGCTGGCACCAGGTGTTCAAGCTCAAGGACTACACCTACGACCTCGCCGCGTCGCACGAGTCCATCGGCCTGGAGTCCGACCCCCTGGGCTACTGCTACGACCTCACCAACCAGATCATCGGCCCCAGCGGCATCCCGATCGACTGGTAGGAAGCAAGCAGGCAAGAAGGGGATAAGGGACGCTCCTTATCCCTGCATGCTCCAACGGACCTGCGCCTGGTGCTTCTGCGCCTCACGGCGGTACAGCGAGACGAACCGTTTGAGGACGGGGCTGTCGTCATCTCTGCGATAGACAAGGTAGACCGGCCCCACAAGTGTGGTGCCCGACGCAAGAACGACCTCGCAGGCACTCGGGTTGGTGCCGGGAACCATATAGCGCAAAAAGCTCGAGGTGAACACGACCTCGTCTTCCTTGAGCGCCACGAGGAACTCGTTGAGCGCGCTCGCGTCCTTGGTGAGCGTTTTTGGCCTGCAGCCGTTGCACTCGAACAGGGCACAGATGCCATCGGTCCACGTCTTGAACATGCGGTTCGACGAGATGGGGAGCTTGCACGCGGCAAGGTCCTCAAGCGTGGCGTCCCCCTCAAAAACGGGGTTGTCCTCATGCACCCAGGCGCTCAGGGGCTCGTTATACATAAAGTCGTACGCGACGTCGACAGCCGAGGCTTCTTGCAGGGACAATGCTGCCGTGGGACCCTCGTCTATCCCGTCGCCCGGGGCACAGTACGCCAAGGCAACATCTGCCGCCGATTCCTGCACCAACTGCTCCACGGTTTTCGCCCGGTCGACCACAAGCTCATAGGAAAAGCCTTCGTCGCTCTCGTGCATCGAGGCGAGAATGGCATAAGCCATGCAGGCCGGCTGCCCGCTCGACTCCGCCATGGCGATGCGCAGCGCGGGAGTCTGGTTTTTAGACAGCGCCGCGCACTCCCGTACAAGCTGGTCGTGCGCATCGAGAATTCCGCCGGCCCGCTCAAGGTAACGCGCACCCGCCGGGGTCAGCCTCACAGGAGACCGCGTGAGAAGTTCGAATCCCAAATCGTGCTCGAGGGCGGCCATGTGGCGGCTCAACCCAGACTGCGAGAGGCCCAGCTCGCGAGCCGCACTCGTGAAGTTGAGGTGCTCAGCCAGCGTCTGAAACTCCCGGATGTAGTCGAACATCCCGCCCCCAATGCAAAAAACCGCTCTTCATCAGCCAAAATAATAATGCACTTTTTGCATCGGTCAATCCGCTTTCTACATGCCCGAGCCCATATCTCTCATTTTGGCAATGCATCGAAGCTCGGCTAACGTCTCCAGTCAACAAGGCACAGCGATGCCATACCACGCGCAGGCAAGACAAACGGAGGACACCATGGGCGCAAGCTTTTCTGCAGGCTGGCGGAGGTCATCAGATACATCCGCCTTCAACTATTGGCGGCGCTAGTCATGTGCCCCAGCAACACCAGAGGACAACACGAGTCCCACCCCAATCAGGAAAGTTATCGAGAAAACCTCAACATCAGCCGCGACTACTACGCCGCTCATGCCGCGCAGCGTCATCAAGTCAGTCGCAGGCAGGCCCTCAAGGCAGCAGGTATTGGGATTGCTGGACTAGCGGTTTTAGGCCTGGCAGGCACTGCCTGGTACACGCATCGGGCCGTGGCGTGCACGGTCAATGGCAAAGTTCAAACAATGCCCATTGGATCCAGCGCACATGACGTCATCAACAGGGGCTTCGCGGCACCTGCAGACGGCAACCTCGTCAGTGTGTGTGCTGCGGGAGAAGTGCCCGAAGTGTTGGAGAGAGGCGGCGGCAACCGCTACACGCTGCACGTCAACGGCATGGAGGTAGACATCGATACCTATCGTCTCTCCGAGAACGACGTTCTTGAGTTCTTTAACGGCACCGACGTGACCGAGGCGGCCATTGCGCAAAACACCGAGATTCCTTGCGGGGCGCAGGTGCCGGAGGATGGATACTTTCTCGTCAAGATCGGATACGTTGCACAGTGGGGTAAAAACGGTGTCTCAAGCGTAGTAACGGGCGTTCATTCGGGCAAGACCGTCGACCTGGGCTTAACGGAGGAACCCCAGGACCTTATCATCGCCCTGGGCATGTCCATCGAGCCTGCCGACGGCCGCCGCCTCGTCGCCATCACGTTCGACGACGGGCCCGACCCCATCTACACCCCGCAATACCTCGACATTCTTGCTCGCTATGGAGCAAAGGCGACGTTTTTCGACCTTGGCTCACAGATAGATGCCGAGGCTGATTACGTCGCCCTCGCAAGGCGCTGCGTGCAAGAAGGCCATCAAGTAGCCAGCCACACCTATTCGCACTCTGACCTGCTCCTCCTCGACGATGCCGCCCGCGCAGACGAGATAACACGCTCACTCGAAGCGGTTTCCAACGCCTGTGGCACATCCACCGACGTCATCCGTCCGCCCTACGGCAACTTCTACGGAAGCAGCTTCCTCGCCTACCTGCGCTCGGGCGGCAACCTCGCCTACACCGCTTATTGGGGGCTCGATTCCCAGGACTGGGACATCGCAAACCAGGGCTACGGCGTCGAAGACGGTGCGGCAAAGATCGTCTCGAACTGCACCGAGGTGACAGGCGCGACCCTCGCCGCCAACCCCGAGGCGTTCAACGGCTCCATCATCCTCATGCACGACGGCGGTGGCGACCGTGAACGCGACGTCATCGCGCTGCCGCAGATCATCGAGGCCTATCAAGCGCAAGGCTTCGAGTTTGTCACCGTGAACGAGCTGCTTGCCTCCTGCGGCACCTTCCCCGACTGGGTCGCAAGCGATACCTGCACCCGCCCTGAAGGCGCCGTCATTCCAACTGATGACCGCGTGACCTGGTACAACCCTCAGGAGTACGACCCCTTGACCGCACTGAACTCGCACGACAACAGTTAACGCCACCTATAAGGCTGGGCCCCGACAAGTCCACATGAACCCGTCGGGGCCCACCCCGCATACACAGCATCAACCGACCCCCGGGGCATGCCCCCTATTCCAAATCCACTCCCATATCATCGCAATACGCCCGGCACGCCACAAGCAGTGCGTCGCAGTCCTCGTGCAGCACCTGCCAAATAATCTCGCGATCAACTTCCATATACGCGTGAGCCAAACGATTGCGAACCCCGGATGCACCGCGCGTGTCGAAACCATAACGGGCGGCGACATCGGTGCTTATCTTGCCCGCCTCTTCCGTAATGCGGAAGGCACGATTCATGAGGCCTTCAGCGATAAGGTCATCCACATCGTTAGTAGGATCCAGGAAACGTTCCTTTGTAAACACGAGCTTGCGCATCTGTTCTTGCGTTTGCCGTACTACGTCGTAAACTTCCTGGACACGCGCCAGGTCAGTACTCTTCGCGCTCATAGACCAGCACCTTCTCCCTCTCAATTGCAGCAGCAAGGTTGGCGTTCTTGATGACATCGGCCGAAACAACGTCCACCTCACGACCCGTTTGTTGCTCGATCCGCTTCATAAAGTGTGTCAAGTCATGGAGGTTAAAGCCGTTTGAGCGGTCAACCTCTATACGGACGTCAATATCGCTTCGGGGGCCAAACTGTTTGCGGGCAAAGGAGCCGAACAGGTATGCCCGGCGAATGGCGGGATAGTCCCTTGCCGAGTCGGAAATAGCCCGGCATGCCGACTCAAATTCAAGCGACCGAGCCTCAGATTCCTTTTCGGCAACGCCTTCACCTGGCGTCTGCAAAAGGTCAAGCACTTGCTCAAGCTGAGCTTGGATACCCGACAGGCGCTCATCGGTCTTCGTCGCCTGCTCCCCCTGAAGTCCATCCATTAAAAAATGCAGGTAAGCATCCGTCTTTCGCAAGCCATTGTCTTTTGCGTACCTCTCGACCGCTTCAGCCAGCTGCCGAGGCACGCGCAGGGACACAAGCGTTCGTGCCTCGCCCAAACCCGTCACCAACGGCTCGCTCATCATGACCTCCATTCATAGTATGTATGACAATTGTATTACGTTAGATGAGCGTAGACAACTCCGCAAACATCAAAAAGCGCCCCGGCAGACCGTGCGGTCCGTCGGGGCGCTTGTTTGTTTGGGCTTGTAAGCCCCGCTACACCACCTGGAAGATAAAGAACTTGAGGTAGTTGGTCTCAGGGATGCCCCAGACGATGGGGTGGTCGGGAGCCTGCTGGCGAATCTCGACCTGGCGCAGCTGCACGCCGGCGTCGTGGGCCGCCTCGGCCACGACCTTCTTGAGCATGTCCTCGCCCATGAAGTGCGAGCACGAGCAGGTGGCCAGATAGCCGCCACGAGGCAGGAGCTTCATGGCGCGGGCGTTGATCTGCTTGTAGCCGCCGGCCGCCTCGCGGATCTTCGCGCGGCTCTTGGTGAACGCGGGCGGGTCAAGCACGATGAGGTCGAAGGGGCCGCCCGCCTCGCGCATGCCCTCGCGCGTCTCAAGGCTCGGCAGAAAGTCGAACACATTCGCGCAGGTAAAGCGCGTCGTCGCGTCGAGACCGTTCAGGTGGGCGTTGCCGCGGCACAGATCGACCGCCGTGGCGCTCACGTCCACGCCGTGCACGAACTCGGCACCGGCGGCCGCGGCGTTGAGGGCGAAGGTACCCACATGCGTGAAGCAGTCGAGCACGCGGCGGCCCTTCGCCAGACGCGCCACCGCGCGACGATTGAACTTTTGATCGAGGAAGAAGCCCGTCTTCTGGCTGTTCTCGAAATCGATGTCGTACTTGATGCCGTTCTCGCACACGATGCGACGAGTGGTCTGCGGCGCGACCTCCCCCTCAAGGTCAAACCAGCCCTTGTAGAGAGGCAGACCCTCCTTCTCGCGCACTTTGGAGTCGTTGCGCTCGTAGACGCCCACGATGCGCTCGCCGTCCTCACGCAGCACGCCCACCAGCGCCGGCAGGATGATGGCCTTCAGGCGCTCCATGCCCACCGTGAGCACCTCGGCCACAAGGATGTCCTCGTAGCGGTCAACCACAAGGCCCGGGAAACCATCGGCCTCGGAGAAAATGAGGCGGCAGCAGTTGGTGTCGGGCTCGCAGCCGGGAAGCGCCGAGGCGCCCATATGTAGAACTGCACTTTAGATTATCTCGATTTGGGCCTTTGGCGGCACATTAAAC
>JAHZHK010000090.1:0-673 GCA_019420325.1 Coriobacteriaceae bacterium
CGAGGGAGTCGACCAGCCGAATGATGCCCGAAGGCGTATAGCCGAGCTTCTTGGCGGCGGCGGACATCGTGCCACACTCAGCGGCGGCCACAACAGCCGCGCAGCGCTTTACATCCACGGGCATTCTCCTCAACCAGACAACGGGTGTGCGACCGATTATACCCCAGCCATGCGCCTGCTTTTATAGAGCTATGCCCCGAACGGTTGGGAAACAGGTCTCTACCAGCCATCAGCGTGGTACCATGATGCGCGCTAGTTTGTTACACAATAGGTATCGCTGAAGAAAGGCATATGGCATGAAGCTGATCGTTGCCGACACGTATGAAGAGATGAGCCGACTGGCCGCCGACGAAATCGCCGCCGTCATCGAGGCCAAGCCGGACTGTGTCCTGGGCCTGGCAACGGGCACCACCCCCATCGGCCTGTACGCCGACCTGGTGAAGCGCTATGAGGCGGGCGACCTCAGCTTCGCCAAGTGCCAGTCGTTCAACCTCGACGAGTACTGCGGCCTGGAGGGCACCCATCCCCAGAGCTACCGCTACTTCATGCAGCAGAACCTCTTTGATCATGTGGACATCGACGTGGCCAAGACCCACACCCCCGACGCCCAGGCGCTTGACGTCGAGGACGGCGTCGACGCTTATGACCGCGCCATCGAGGAGGCCGGCGGCGT
>JAHZHK010000090.1:683-11095 GCA_019420325.1 Coriobacteriaceae bacterium
ACATCCAGCTCCTCGGCATCGGCCACAATGGCCACATCGGCTTCAACGAGCCCGATGACGTCTTTGAGAAGCAGACCCACCGCGTCGAGCTCACCGAGATGACCCGCGAGGCCAACAGCCGCCTGTTCAACTCCATCGACGAGGTGCCCACCCATGCCCGCTCCATGGGCATCGGCACCATCATGCGCGCCCGCAAGCTGCTCCTCGTGGCCAACGGCACTGCAAAGGCTCAGATTGTGCGCGATGCCCTCACCGGCCCTGTGACCCCTCGCGTCCCCGCCTCCATCCTACAGTTCCACCCCGACGTGACCGTGGTGCTCGACAAGGACGCTGCAAGCCTGCTGTAAGGCAAGTACCGGCCAATTCATGCGCCTGATGAGGCCGCAGGTTCCCAACGGGGGGCCTGCGGCTTTTTTGATGGGATGAATCCTGCACATGAAAGTTGGAGCCCCTTGTCGAAGGCAAACCATGTGCACGAAACCCGAGAGCTTGTATCACCAGTGGCAATTCGTGAGCAGAAATGCTCAATCCAGTGGATTTGGCTCTCTTGCATGTGGACGTATGCCTTTGGGCCAAACACAAGTCCTATGCATTGGAATATGCGCCCATCAGGCATGAGTCTCCCATGTGGGAACTTGCGACCTTTTTACCAGACGCGATTACACGCTTGGTTTGCTCCTACAATGAGCGTCAGAACATGTGCTGAATGTCAGTCTGTTTATACAGGCTACGTCTTTACCAGGAAAGGCGGTATACAAGGTATGAGTGCGATGGATAGTTCGCTTGAACAGGTACGCTGCGTTACGGGCGGAGATGTTTTCGACGCAGACTGCTTTGCTGCTGGCGACGTTTGGGTCAGCGGCTCTACGATTGTCGAAGAAGATTGCGCCAGCGAAGGCATCGAGCTTGACGCAAGCGACTGCTATGTCATTCCCGGTCTCATCGACCTGCACTTCCATGGCTGCATGGGCGACGACCTTTCCGACGCAAGCGCCAAGGGCCTGCACCGCATGGCAGCCTACGAGGCAAAGCAGGGCATCACCGCCATCTGCCCTGCCTCGATGACCTTGCCGCACGACCGTCTGATGGCCATCATGGGCAACGTCGGTGCTTTCGAAGCCGAAGCCGGCGAGGCCGAGCTCGTGGGCATGAACATGGAGGGCCCTTACATCTCGCCTGACAAGGTGGGCGCCCAGAACCCCGAGTATGTGCGCGCGGCAAGCATCGAGGAGTTCACCGAGCTGCAGCAGGCAGCCCATGGCCGCATCAAGCTTGTGGATGTGGCTCCCGAAGAGCCTGGCAACCTCGACTTTATCCGCGAGATGCACGACAAGGTGCGTGTCTCCCTCGCCCACATGTGCGCCGACTATGACACCGCAAAGGCGGCTTTTGAGGCCGGCGCGCGCCACATGACGCATCTTTTCAACGCCATGCCTCCCCTGCACCACCGCAAACCCGGTCCCATCGCCGCAGGTGCCGAGTCTGAAGGGGTCACGCCCGAGATTATCACCGACGGCGTGCACGTGCATCCCGCCATGGTTCGCATGGCCTTCGAGCTCTTCGGCGCCGACCGCGTGATTATCATCTCCGACAGCCTGCGTTGCTGCGGTTTGGAAGACGGTGAGTACGAACTCGGCGGCCAGAACTTCACGCTCAACGGCCGCCGCTGCACTCTGGCCGACGGCACTCTCGCAGGATCTGCAAGCGACCAGATGGCATGCCTGCGCACCGCCGTCACCGAGATGAACATTCCCCTGCACGACGCCGTGCGCGCCGCCAGCACCAACCCCGCCCGCGCCCTTGGTGTGGACGACCATTACGGCTCCCTCGCCTGTGGCCACACCGCCAGCCTCGTCCTCCTCGACAAAGCAACCCTTACCGTCAAGCACGTCGTCCTGCGCGGCAAGCTGCTGGTATAAGGCCCGTTGCAACACAGCATGGCTTTCGCACGGTGCCAGATTGCGCCCGTTCTTTGTTTTTAGCGCAGCTCGTCTGCTTTCTAAGATGGCGTTCACACGACGAGGGCATTGTCCAGGCGCAGTTTCGCAGTGAATTACGAAGGCAAGGCCTGAGTAATTCGGTACGAAAATGTTTGAGCACTGGACAATACCCTCGTCGACCAAGGCGATTGCAAGCCCCTGTTTTGCGCAGCACCGCCCGCGATTCAGCAATGCGTTCGCACGGTCTAGACATTGTCCGGGCGCAAGGGCTCTGGTTTTTTGCGCTGCACCGCCCGCGATCCAGTACGGCGTTCGCGCGGCACGAGTTTTGTCCAGGCGCAAGTTCCTTTCGAGCACCTTCTGTTCGCAAGGCGAACCAAAACATGCACAGTTCCCCGGACATCGCCCAAGCATGGGCCCCGGTTTTAAAGCGCGACACCGACCGCGATTCAGTACGGCGTTCGCGCGGTCTAGACATTGTCCGGGCGCAGTTCTGCAGCCAAGAGAAAAGGGGCCTTACGGCCCCTTTTCTCTTGGCGAAGCTGTTTGAGCACCGGGCAATGTCTAGACCGCCCCGCGCGACCCTACTCCATCGCGGCGCAGAACCAGGAGGTAATACTCGTCGGATGCGTAATCGCCGTGCCGACGACAACCGCCCAGGCACCGGCGTCGATGGCGTCCTTCGCATCCTGAGGAGAGTGCACGCGGCCCTCGCACACCACAGGGAAGCCCGGGAACTCCTCGCATGCCTTGCGCAGCAGCGGCAAATCGGGGCCGTCGGCCATGGTGCAGTCGATAGCGGCCACGCCATGGGAAAGCGTCGTGGAAACGAGGTCGCAGCCAGCGGCAACGGCACGACGGATATCCTCGATGGTGGCGCAGTCAGCCATGATGATCACGTCGCTCTGGGCGCGAACGCCGGCAACGATTTCCTCGAAGGTGCTGCCGTCAGGACGGGGCCTGTCGGTGGCGTCGATGGCCACGACGTCGCAACCAGCGTTCACACAAGCCATGGCATGGCGCAGGGTCGGGGTGATGTACACGCCCTCGTGACCCTCCTTCCACAGACCAATGACAGGCACTTCGACGCGGCCCTTGATAGCGGCGATATCGGAGAGTCCCTGGCACCTGATGGCAGCAGCGCCACCCAGCTCGCACGCGCGAGCCATCTGGGCCATGGTCTCAGGATGGCGTAGGGGCTCGCCCATATATGCCTGGCAGCTCACGATGAGCTTACCCTTCATGGATTCAATTACAGGGTTCATACAGGAACCTTTCTCACATTGAACGTATCAGCACCTGCTGCCGGCAGATTACTGCGCTACAGACAGCTTGTCGACGAGCCTTTCAGCCGCACCAATAAGCGGGGCGTCGTCGCCCAAGACGGCAGCGGCAAAGCGCAAATCCGCCATCTCAGGCAGGACAAAGCCCTCAAAACCACTGCGGAGAGCGTCGTACCAGATGGGACCCGCCTTGCAGACGGAGCCAGCCAGAACAACGACCTCGGGATCGATGAGGTCGGCCCATGACGCAATAGACTCGCCAAGGCTGCGACCCGACTGCTCGATAATCTCACGAGCCAGAGCCTCGCCGTCGTTAGCACGACGTGAAATCTCACCGCCCGAAATAGCCTCGCCGCCGCGCGCGCGATAACACTCCTCAATACCGCTGCCAGCAACGACACTCTCCAGATGGCCCGTACCCGACCAGCCGCTCGGACGTCCCACTGCCGCAGGATGCAGCGTATGACCAATCGTGCCGGCGCAACCGTGGGCACCACCCAGAAGATGGCCGTCAATCATGACAGCGCCACCCAAACCGGTACCCGCCGCAACCATGAGAGCCACACGAGCGCCCTTTGCCGCACCATGGCGCAGCTCGCCCAAAGCATGGGCATGCACGTCGTTAAGAACAGCGACCGGCAATCCGCAACGCTCATGCAGTGCGGCCCCGAGGGGCTGCCCCATCCACCCGGGCATAATCTCGCTGGCAAACGCCACAAGGCCGTCGGATTCGCGGATGCTACCCGCAGAGCTTACACCGATGCCTGCCAAGGCGGGCACATCAGCCATCCGTGCATCGGCAACCAACTCACCGGCAAGCTCGCATACACGAGCAAGCACATCGGCTCCGCCACGCTCGGCATCAGTCGGGATGCTCTTCTTAAGCATTACTTTGGGGCGAGCGCCAACATGTTCATACACGGCGATGCAACCGGCGACCTTGGTACCGCCGATGTCGAGAGCCACCACAGAAAAGGGGGACGATCCCGCACAAGCGGTCTCGTCCCCCTTCATGGCGGCGGAGGATGATACGTTCGTCATTCCCCGCACTCCTTCGCTAGTTAGGCGCGAACGGGCTGATCCTCAGCGATGAGGCCAGCAGTCTTCAGAACCTTGACGATGGCCTCAACGTCGTCGCCCACAAGAGGCTGGACAGGCTCACGCATCTGGTTGGTCTCGAAGATGCCCATCTGCCACAGGGCGGTCTTGAAGGCACCAACGCCGGCACCGAAACCAACGGTGGCCTTGACGACGCGAGTGAGGAACATGAGGCGAGCGACGTGGTCCTGGAGCTCCTTGACCTTTGCCCAGTCGCCGGCCTGATAAGCACGCCACATCTCCACGTAGGTGTAGGGATCAACGTTGGCAAGGCCAGGCACGGAGCCATCAGCGCCAGCGAGGTAGGCACCATCGACGCAGACCTCGTGACCGGTGAGCAGCTGCAGGGGGTGACCAGCGTCCTCGTTCTCAAGGACGAGCCAACGGAACGAAACGTCGTCGCCCGAGGAGTCCTTCACGCCCTGGAGCACGCCATCCTTGCCGAGGCGGACAAGCATGGTGGGGTCGAGCTTGGTGTGCACGCACACGGGAAGGTCGTAAGCGAAGAGCGGCAGCTCGGTGTTCTCGCGGATTGCGCGGAAGTGACGCTCGGTCTCCTTCGGGCCGCCCAGTGCATAGAAGGGAGCCGTGGCGACGAGACCGTCGACGCCGATAGCCTCAGCACGCTTGGCCTGGTCGATGACGCGCAGGGTCTCCATGTCGATGATGCCGGCCAAGACGGGCACGCGGCCGCGCACGATGGAGACGGCCTCCTGAAGGACATGCTGACGCTGGGCGTCGGTCAGGAAGGCAACCTCACCGGAGGAGCCCAGGAAGAAGAGACCGTCGACGCCGGCATCAATCATGCGGTTGATGTTGCGGCTGAACGACTTGAGGTCAAGCGTGCGCTCGGCGGTCAGCGGAATGACTACGGGAGGAATGACGCCTTTGATGCACTTGGGATCCATCTGTCCACTCTTTCGTTTCTTGCTACAGGACGGTTATTTGCCCAGATCTGGGTAGAGCAGCGAAGGTGCTGCGCCCAGGAGAAGCTTAGTGTACTCATCGCGCGGATTGTTGAAAACCTGCTCCGCGGTGCCTTCCTCCACAGGCCTACCACCGTTCATGACGATGATGCGGTCGGAGATGTAACGCACCGTCTGGATGTCATGGCTGATGAAGACCATGGCCAGACCGAGGTCCTTCTTCAGGTCCATGAGAAGGTTCAGGATCTGAGCTCGGACGGACACGTCAAGGGCACTCGTAGGCTCGTCGGCAATGATTGCGTCGGGCTGGAGCGACAGGGCGCGGGCAATGGCAACACGCTGGCGCTGGCCGCCGGAGAGCTGGCCAGGCAGGGCGTCCATGACCGACGCCGGCAGACCAACCTGCTCGATGAGCTCGTAAACGCGCTTTTCACGAGACTCTTTGTCACCGATCTTGTGGACAAGCATCGGATCGAGCAGCTGGTCGTGAATCGACATACGAGCGTTCAGAGCGGTAGCCGGGTCCTGGAAGACAACGGAGATGACGCGGCCGATACGGCGACGGTCAGCCGCCGTACGGTTGGTGACGTCGACGCCCTTGAAGTAGACTTTGCCGGTCGTGGGCTTCTGCAGACCGATCATGACGTTGGCGGTCGTGGACTTGCCGCAGCCCGACTCGCCGACAAGACCGATGGTCTCACCGGGCATGAGGGAGAGCGACACGCCCTTGAGCGCCTGAATCTTGTTGGGGTGCAGAATCGAACCAGTGCGAGTCTTGAAGGTGACGGTGACATCCTCGAGCCTAATGATGGGCTCGTTGGGGTCAGTCTTGAACTCTTCGGCCATTACTCGGCACCTCCTGCCGGATAGGGTTCGATGCCAAGGCGCTTAAGCTCTTCTGCCGGCAGCTCTGCATAGCAGTGATGCGTGCCGGGGATGGTCTTGAGCACAGGACGGACGGGCGACACCTTGTCGGGGTGGCTCGAGCGGGGCGTGAAGCGATCGCCCTCGGGGAAGTCCTTCGGCGAAGGCACAGATCCGGGAATCTGGTGCAGGCGCGTTGCGGAATCGGCGCCGGAGAGGTTGGCGGAACCGCCGGCCTCGATGGAAAGCACCGAACCAAGCAAACCGCGAGTGTACTCGTGCACCGGGTTCGTCAGGATGTCGTTGACCGAGCCCTGCTCCACGACCTGGCCGGCGTACATGACCGTGATGGAGTTGGCGACCTCGGCAACAAGGGCCAAGTCGTGGCTTACGAACACCATGGCGAAGCCAAGCTCCTTCTGGAGCTTGTTGAGCAGGTCGACGACCTGCTTCTGCACCGTCACGTCGAGAGCCGTGGTAGGCTCGTCGGCAATGATGAGCTTGGGGTCGCGCGTCAAAGCCATAGCGATAAGGACGCGCTGACGCTGGCCACCCGAAAGCTCGTGCGGGTAGGAGTCAAGCGTACGCTTGGGATCGAGACCGACGAGCTCGAGGAGCTCCTCGGCGGTACGCGTGCCGCCGCGCTTAGTAAGCTGCTTCATCTGAGCACGGATGAGCATGGAGGGGTTGAGCGAAGAGAGGGCGTCCTGATAGACCATGGCGATCTCATGGCCACGCAGGGCATTCATGTCCTTATCGCTCAGGTCGAGCAGGTTCTGGCCGTTGTAGAGAATCTGGCCGGAAATCTGAGCCTTCTTGTCGAGCAGACCCATGATCGTGAGCGACGTGATGGATTTGCCGCAGCCCGACTCGCCCACAAGGCCCATCGTCTGGCGCGGACGAACCTCAAAGCTCACGTGGTCGACAACGTTGACGTCGCCGTGGCGCGGGAACTTGATGCAGAGATCCTTGACCTCGAGCACCGGGGGCACCTCGTAGTGGGCAGCGAAACGGTCCTTGCGCTGCGTCTCAACGGTCTTGAGCTGGTCAAGCCTGGTCTGCAGAGAAGCGGCCTGGGCCTTGTAAGCCAGCTTGGGATCGGACACGAGACGGTCGGCCTCGCGGTCGGAGTTGAGGTCGGAATCGCTCGGCTTGATGGCAGCCTTGGGGGCAGCCATGGCGTCGGTGATGCCCTCAGAGAGGATGTTCAGGGCAAGCACGGTGATGATGATGGCAAGGCCCGGGAAGAGCGCCGGCCACCAGTATCCGAGCATGACACCCTGGCGGGCAGAAGCGAGCACGTTGCCCCACGTTGCGGCAGGCTCGGGGATGCCGGCGTTCAGGAACGACAGCGACGCCTCGAACACGATCGCGTCAGCAACAAGCACGATAGTGAACACCATGACGGGAGCGGCGCAGTTACGCATAACGTGCTTAATAAGAATCCAAGGAGCACGGGCACCCGAAACGACGACTGCGCGCACGTAGTCGTGGCCATACTCGCTCACCACGTTGGCCCTCACGATACGCGCAATCTGAGGGATGTAGAGGAAGCCGATGGCAAGAACAAGCGTGGGCAGGTTCTGGCCGAACACGATGATGAGCGTTGCAGCCAGGGCGATGCCGGGGAAGGACATGATGATGTCCATGATGCGCATGATGACCTCAGAGATCCACTTGCGCGACACGGCGGCAATCGAACCGATGATAGAGCCCACGACAAGGGCGAACGCGGTGGCGCCCAGACCGATGATGAGCGAGGTGCGGGCACCAACCATCATGCGCGACAAAACGTCGCGGCCCTTGTTATCGGTACCAAAGAGGTGATCGGCACTCGGCGGCTGGTTGAGCATGCCGTCCAGATAGGGATCGCAGGGCGTCCAGAAGACAGCGACAACCGCCACAAGCACAACAAAAAGCAGCAGGATGCAGGCAATGCGAGCTGAGACCGACATGTTCTTCCAGCGACGGAAGCGAACCTTGCCGGCGTTCTGTTCGAGCTTGCGGGTAAGACCCTCGTGAAGAACTGCGTTGGCCATAGTTACACCGTCCTGATTCGAGGGTCAATCAGGATATAGAGCATATCCACGATGATGTTGATGATGATGAAGGTTATGGCAACCACGAGCACGACGCCCATGACGAGCATGGTGTAGTGCGAGGTGATGGCGTTGTAAATCGTCATACCCATACCCTGAAGGTTAAAGATAACCTCAATGACCACCGCGCCACCAATGAGGTAGCCGATGCGCATGCCGAGAACGGTGACAGGGGTAATGAGGGCATTGCGCAGCACGTTGCGAGCGATGACGACGCCCTTCGGGATGCCGAAGCCCATAGCCGTGCGCACGTAGTCCTTGTCAAGCTCCTCGACCATGGAGGTGCGGATGACACGGGTAAGCTGGCCGGTCAGCGGCACAGCAAGAGCGATAGCGGGCAAGAACATACGACGAGCCCAACCAGCAAAGTCGGTTCCCATATCGGGCAGGGCGCCAGACACGGGAAGGATCGACTGGATGTGTGCGCCAAAGACCCACATGATGAGAAGCACGGCGAGCCAGAACGAAGGCATGGCGATACACACGATGCTGATGACACGAATGACCTGGTCGGGCCAGCGGTCACGGTACAGTGCCGAGATAACGCCGAGAACAGTGGCGAGAATCACACCGATGATAAGGCCGAAGAACGTCAGCTGAAGCGTGACGGGCAGGGCCTTTGCAATCTGGGCACCAACCGACATCGAGTCGTTTGCGCCATAGCTGCCCAAATCGCCCTGAATCAGACCACCCAGATAGTTGAAGTACTGCACCACAATGGGGTCGTTGAGGCCATGGGCCTCACGGTATGCAGCTACCTCAGCAGCGGATGCCGTCTCACCCAATGCCGAATAGGCAGGGTCGACCGGCGACAGAGCCATAAGGAAGAACACGAGCAAAGTAACGCCAAGAATCATGATAGGCAGTGCGATGAGACGCCTACCGATCAAGCGCAGCAAATTGCTCACGGCTCCCCTCCTTCCAAACTCACCAAACGCGGCACACTTCGCCCGCGCAATGTACAGACTGGCCTATTCTACCTACCTTGCGCAATCCATGCACGCAAGAATTGGATATATGCAAACGATTACAACCTCATTTGAAAGAAAAAAGTACATTGACGTTAAGATTTGCACGTCTAAGCGTCTCAACAACGGCCATCAAAAACAAAATTAGTTAAACTCGGGGTTCAGGCACACGGTATACCAGGCATTCCCCGTACCTTTCGCCCAGGGACAGCCAACACACATGCGGGTGCCGCACAAATCTTTTGAGCGCCAATCGACAGGAGTATCGCAACGATTCGAGGCATCAGGGGCAAAATGGCGCATGGGAAGAGGCTGTTTCTCCATGGCTGCCACAACCATGTCGGCGATCTGATTCATGCCAAGATTCGTGGGGTGCGTACCCTCAAGCGCCTCATAGTCAAAACCAAAGTCAGCCACATCGAGGCCCGTACACCCGCAGGCCTCGGCGACCTCGAGAATTGCGTCGCAGTAAGCACGCATGTTGATTCCCCGCAGGTTCCAGGCATGGGTCGGATGAGAGGTACCCATGACGCGACCAGGCAAAAGAGTGAGACACCAGACGCGTGCCTGTGGATAGGCCTCGCGTAGCGCATGTAACATCGTGGCATAGGCCTCTTTGAAACCGTCGAGCGCGCCGGCAGGGGCAGCACCAGCAACAGATTCAGGATAATCTTCCAGATTCAAGCAAGCAGGAGCCGCAGAGCTTCGTCCGCATGCCTGTGCCGTAGCCGTTGCCCAGCCATAATCGTTGGTTCCCAGGAAAACAAGGATGTCATCGGGGGCGATACCGTCACGAGAAAGAGCAGCGATGCGCTCAGGGCTCCATGCGGCAGGATATCCCTGCCCCTGTACCATCGAGCCCGACCATGAACCGTTTACAAGAAGCGTTCCATTCAAGTGAGAAATGACCTTGCCCCACCAGGTATCCTGCGGACCTTGCAGACCCGCAAGCTCATCTCGCCCATCTTCGTAAAATACGGCAAACCCTTCAGGATTCCAGCCCTTAAGCGTGCTGATCGAATCCCCCAACACTGACACATAGCGAGGCATTGCCCTCTCCTCTACTTCCCATCCCGGACATGCAGCCAATCGGCGCAGGCCAAAAACTGAGCGCAAGAACAATACCAGTTCCCGTCCACAATCTCATACGCATATGCGATTTCAAGGCAGAACAGCAGCTAGCAAACAGACGATATGAGCAGGACATAGAGAGCCCCTGCTGCGCGCCGCGCCC
>JAHZHK010000091.1:0-1954 GCA_019420325.1 Coriobacteriaceae bacterium
GCTCTCCGCGAGATATCCCACGACGGAATCAGGCGGTGTGCCTTTCTCGGGCGTCGTGCCAAGTAACTCCTCGTAGCGCGTCAGCTCCAGGTCGGCAGCGTACGGCCCGAGCCAATTCATGAGCATCTGCACGCATGTCGCTCCGCAGGTGTACCCACCATACTGCCTTAATGTTGGGATTGCGATATACACATCGGCATCCGCGAGAGACCCGTCATAGATGGATATGTCTGCCGAGGAGCCATCCCCCGAGGGCGCATCGCCCGAAGAGGCAAAGCCATGCACGGGAAATGCCAGCAATTCAACCAGCAGCACAAGAGACAGGTAAGAGCAGAACAGAAAGCTCGCCTTTCTTGTTTTCATCGCCAGGCCATCCTCTCACTCAGCCGGGCCCCATCCGCATGAGCACGCCGACTCCCATCACATGGCACACAAACAGCTTTGCTCAGCATACCAGGCAACCCGAGCGTTCGAATCCATGTCCCTGGGGAAATGGTGATTGAGTCCAGTCGACCTCATCGAACACATTTTCTGCCTGCGGCGCTGCAATGGTGAAGTGCGCGTGGCCTGCTTGTTCATCGATTTCCAAGATTGGGATATCGATACTCTCGATAGACAATCCGATGCACGCATACAACACTTGTGTGAAACCTTTTTTGACCTCGCAGGCATAGGCAACAATTCGCCTATCGGGGCTGAACCGCAGGGGGACAATACGCCAGCCGAACACTGCACGCACAGGAAGAGGGAAGCCACCCCCATGCTCGCCGATACCGATCAAGTCGCCGCCACACACCTGGATTCCAATGCCCAACCCAAGCACAAGACCTTACGAGAACTCGTCAGTTACTTCGGTGTCTCAGCCACACAAACCATAGTGGAATTCGGTACATTCACGGCGCTTCAGCTGATGGGCCTTCCCAATCCCGTACCGAGCGTCGCCTCCATCGTGTGCTCGGGTACGTACAACTTCGTCATGAACCGCAACCTCACGTTCAAATCAACGAGCAATCTACCGCGCTCCGTGGTGTTGTTCATCCTTCTATATGCGTGGAACTTCGTGTTCCTCCAGCTCATGCTCGGCATCTTGCCCAGCGCCCTGGGCTGGAGTCCCGTAGGCATCAAGTTCTTCACCATGATGTGCCAGGGCATCTGGGGCTACCTGCTCAGCAAGTTCGTGATATTCAAATAGTCAGCAGGGTAGGCCCTCAAACAACTCCGCCCGAAAGTCGCAAAAACATGAGATTCCGCCGCATTTTGGAGGTTCTCCAGCCGGCCAGATAACGGCGTGGAGCCCGAACGGCTCGGCTGAGCCCAATATAGGATGAGTTATTCAACACTTTGAGCTTCACTGTCCATTATTCCAAGCACATGCCAAGAGCCATTGTGCAAACTTTGGCTGGAGAACCCCGTTTTTGCGGAAATACCTACCCCCGCCAGCGCATAAGACCCCTGCGCGAATGACACAAAGGAGCGCAAAGAACGTGCGCGCCGCCTGTCGATCTGCACGAGAGGCCTCGATATCGGCGCGCGACAGGCTCAACATCCCATCCCCGCTCTTGTGAGGCCGTGGATGCCAACAATGAAACAGGGTCACCGACCAGCCCGCCGTTCCCCATGGACGCAAAAGGCCCTCTCGCGCCAACGAAACCGCGCGGGAGGGCCTTGCTCTGTACGTGCGCTGTGAACCCAAGCGACCTAAGCCGCCAGGTAGTGCTCGTTACTCTTACGCCTGGGCGTCGAGGAACTTGCAGACGCTCTTGCCGCACTCGCGGCCCAGCGTGATGGCCATGCCCAGCGAGCAGCCGGGGATGGGCGTGACGTACTCGTAGCCGAAGCGGCGGCCGCAGTCGTTGCCGGAGACGTAGAGGCCGGGGATGGGCTCGAAGTTCTTATCGATGGCGTTCTGCTCGCCGTCGGTGATGATGCCGCCCATGGTGACCATGGTCTCGCC
>JAHZHK010000091.1:1984-10970 GCA_019420325.1 Coriobacteriaceae bacterium
TCCTTAGCAGCGCCCTCAAAGCCGAGCTGGTCGGCCAGGCCTTCGAGCGTGTCGTCGGCGATGTACTCGGCGGCAGTCATGGGGCCACCCATGGGACCCTGCTCCTGCTGCTCGGGCTCCTCCCAAGTACCCTGGAACTTGGCGTAGGCCTCATCGAGGGAGTCGCGCAGGGACTGGATGTTCTTCTCCGTGGCGTTGAAGCCGGCGTGCTGGGGCAGCGTGTACTGGCGGTACTCGGTGAAGTTGTCGTCACAGATCGCGAACTTGGTCTTGCGGGTCTGGAAGATGTTCTGGTAGCCACGCTGCTCGGCGGTCGGCCAGAACTCGTTGCAGTAACGCTTGCCGTTCTCGTCTACCCACACAGCCTGGGGCAGAACGCTCATCTTGCCAGGAACGGAAAGACCCTTCATGTTCATGCCGGGAACGGGCGTGGTCTCCAGGTGGGCACCGGCCCAGTAGGCCATCTTGACGCCGGAGCCGTCGCGGCCGAACATGGCGGAGAGCTGCTCGCCCTCGACCAGGGCGTTGTACATGTCGGGGATGAGGTCGTTCATCATCGCGATGTTGCCACCAAAGCCGCCCGTGGCGACGACGACCGCCTTGCAGTTGAACTTGACGTAGCCCTCGTCGTTCTTGGCAACGAGGCCAGCGACCTTGCCGTCGTCCATGATGACGTAGTAGCCGGAGGTGCCGAACATGACCTGAGCGCCGGCCTCGATGGCAGCCTCACGGTTGTAGGTCTGAATCTTGGTCTCGTTGCAGTCGCCGTAGAAGGAGCAGACGCTGGCCCAGAACTTGATGCCGTTGAGCTCGTCGAGCTGGTGGGCAGTCTTGGGCAGGAAGTTGGAGGTCATGGTCGCCATGTCCTCCTCAGTGCAGCGGTCGAGGTACCAGTTGGAGCTCTCGGCGGAGTTCTGGGCAAACTTCATGACCAGCGTGGGGTTGGGCACGTTGCCCGTGATCTTCATGAAGTTGTTGTAGAACTCGACGGGGTCGATCTCGTCAGCACCGTAGGCACGTACGGCGTCGCCGTTGATGCAGGCAAACTCGTTGCCCAGGGCCTGCCAGCTGTCCTCAGAGGCCTTCTCAATCAGGATGACACCGTGGCCCTGCTCGGCGAGCTCACGGGTGGCGGTGATGCCGGCGTAGCCGTGGCCGACAACGACGACCTCGGTGTCGTACTCGGCGACGAAGTCGGTGACCTCGGCCGGAGCGGTCTTCCAGTCGGTGTCGAGGGCGGCCTCGGCAGCCTGCACGCTCGCCTCGTCAGCGGTGGCCTGGTCGCCGGCGGTGGCGGCGGCGAGAGCCGCGTCCATGGCCGTCTTGGCGGCATCAGAGGTGATGGTGGCGCCGGAGACGCCGTCAATCTCGGAGGAGCCGGCGGCGAGCAGCTGGGAAGCGAGCTCGTCGGCAGCGGCGGCACCGATGTTGGCGGTCTCGCCGGAAGCGTCGACGACGACGTCGGTTACGCTCGTCTCGTCAACCGTGACGGTGACGGTGACGTCGGAGGAGATGCCCTTGCCGGTGCCCGTGTAGGTGCCGGGGACAAAACCGGCGGCAGGCGCGGGGGCGTCAGCCAGAGCGGCGGTAGCACCAGCGACGGCCATGGCGGCAGCGGCGCCGGCACCGGCGACCTTGAGGAAACTCCTGCGGTTCAGTTCCATATGTACGCACTCCTTTGTTGGAATTGCCCGGGCCGTTGGCCAAGGCGTTGCGTTTGCGCCGGGAAAGCAGAGGTCGCATGCGAACGTGAGACGCATGTGCCGCACCCGGCTGGTGACGACTCATACGGTATGCGGCAAGGGCAGACGTTAAAATCGCTCAACGTTGGTATTTGCCCCCAACCCGTCCCACCACCCAAATGTGCGAGTCTCAAAAGTATTTGGTATAGACACTCCTGAACTGGGCTTTTAATGGTTGAGCCGCACAAGACGCCGTTTCCCGCTCACAGCTCTCTAACAACCGCGCGAAAAGAACCTCTCGAACTCGACTTTGGTAATCGGTCGTTTTGCTATAGTTGCGCTCGAGCAGCTTTCAACGCGGACGGCTTGTGACCCGCTTCAAGATTGCATGCCGAACCTCGCAGAGCCCGCAAATCAGGCGACAGGGGTGGCGCAGGCATCAAGGGGGATGGCGGGAATCTGGGCGGGGCCCGTCTGGGCAAAACAGGCCGAATCGGCGTGGGTATCAAGGAGGACGGCGTGAATCTGGGTAAGGTCGGTCTCAACACGGCCAACCAATACGGAACAGGTATCAAGGAGGACGGCGTGAGCTCTTCTGCACAGGTTCGAAAAGTGGCGGCCTTCGCGGCCTTTGTCTGCTTTTTCGCCACCTTTCCCATCTACTCCCCCACCATCGTGGCGATCAACGCCGCGGGCGTTCCCGAGGTCACCACCTGGTTTGCCCAGGGTATCCTGGGCTTCTCCCTACTCTCCGTTGTGCTGACCTTCGCACCCAGCGGGCAGCCACACACCGCACGGCATGGCAGCCCCCTTTTCTTTGCCTCCTACTTCATGGGAGTGGCGGGCTACATCGCCCTCGTAGCATTGGGTGCCGACGTCTCCTCGCCCATAGTTAACGCCCTCGGCCTTATATGCTCGTTCTTTGCAGGCCTGCCCCTCGCTGCCCTTTGCGCAAACTGGGCCGCAATCTTTTTTGGCGAGAGCCTTATGCACCTCACGCTCACATGCGGCTTAGGAATCGCAGCGGCGGCCGCCTTCAACCTCGGCGTGTCCGCAATGCCCGTACCCCTGTCCTACCTACTCCATGTCGCAATGCTTGCGGTCGGCACCTTCACACCGCTTGGCCTGAAGAAGGTCGAGGCCACATCCCCGCAGGCAGACGCGGAGCTCTCGCCAAGCCGTGCGCATGTCAAAACATTCTTATCGGTGATGGGCGCGCCTCTTCTCGGCATCGCTCTTTCGTCATTTGTTATCGGCATCACGCCCACCACCGTGCTCGACGGCCTGGTGGACACCCAAGTCCTCGGGTCGATTGCTGCTGGCGTCATCGTTGCAATCGCATGCGGAGTCGCCAGTCACGTCCATATCCCCACCGCGGCCTTCGCGCAACGCCTGCTCATTCCCATCGCCGCAGCGCTTGTCATGGCGCTTTGCATGTTCCCCGGCGCCAGTCCCGACGCGCAAATCATCGCCGCCTACACGCTCTTCTCCATTGTTGGCGTCATCGCGCTCGCTATGGGAAGCGGCATTTCCAACGCTCGCGAATTCCCTCGCGACCTGGTGTTTTCCACCATCATCGGAACCTATTGCCTGACCGCCATCCTTGGCCTGGCCTTTGGAAGCCAGCTCCACGACACCTCGGTCTACCACTCTGGCATCGTCATGGCACTCACGGCGGTCTACGGCGTGTTTACCGTTGCCAATGCCTGCCTCCATGCGCAGCGCCGCAGCTCTGGCACCATATCTGACGAG
Source organism: Coriobacteriaceae bacterium (assembly GCA_019420325.1). Taxonomy (GTDB): domain Bacteria; phylum Actinomycetota; class Coriobacteriia; order Coriobacteriales; family UMGS124; genus UMGS124. The sequence goes on from JAHZHK010000091.1 coordinate 5,419, forward strand.
GACCTTCTCAGCCTTTCGTGCGACGACGACGCAACGGGCATTGCCCAGGGCGAGGCGTTGGATTCTGCCCATGCGGACGGCCCGGCTGACAGCCCCGCGAGCGCATTCCCCGTCGAGGCTCGCGTGACGCTGCTCGCCGAACGCTTCGCCCTCACGCCGCGCGAGACCGAGATCGTACAGATTCTTGCCCGCGGCCATGGTTGCTCCTTCGTGGCCGAGACGCTGCTCATCTCCAAGAGCACCGTGTACACCCACGTGCGCAACGTCTATCGCAAGCTCGACGTCTCCTGCCACGACGAACTCATCGCCAGGATTTACGAGCAAGGGAATTAAGGGACGGTTGCGACTACCAAGGTTTGCGCGCCTCAACCTAAAAGTATGCAAGCACGGTCGCGAGACCGTCAGGAGCATGCGCAAACGCACGCACGGCCCCTGCATGCACCCCGCCTAACCGCCTGTGCTCCTTCATCGGACGCCCTGCACCGCCACTTGCATAGCGCTCGCGGCCCCTCCGCGCACCCCGCCCCGGCGCCTGCGTTCCTCATCAGGCACCCGGCCCCGCTGCTCGCGTGGCCCTCGCAGCCTCTCCGTGCACTGCGTCCAACCGTCCGCACCCCTCCATCGGACGCCCCGCACCGCTACTCGTATAGCGCTCGCGGCCCCTGCATGCACCCTACCTAACCGCCTGCACTCCTTCATCGGGCGCCCTGCACCGCCGCTCGCATGACCCTCGCACAGACTCATATCCAGCGCTGCACCCAACCCTGCGGTTCTTTTCCGCACCCTCTCAGGCTTGTGCCCACTTTGTTGGAGATCCCCTCGCAAGACATCACCTCACATGAGACGGGTATAAGCACTTGTGGCACTACCATCGCCAAACGTCGGCCCGAGGCACATGCACGACACGGCATCGGGCACAAAGGAGGCACCACATATGTGCACGGGTATCCGCTTCACTGGCAGCAGCGGCAACATGTATTTTGGACGCAACCTCGACTGGAGTTCCTCCTACGGAGAGCACATCGTGGTGACCCCGAGCGGTTGCGCGCTTCCCCAAGCTTTCGGCGAACCTGCATGCAGCCCTCATTGCATCATAGGCGTGGGCATCGTCGCCCAGGGCCTGCCACTCTATTTTGACTGCGCCAACGAGGCGGGACTCGCCGTAGCCGGCCTCAACTTCCCTGGTTATGCCCAGTATGAGCCCGCCCCCAGCGAGGGCAAGACCAACGTCGCCGCATACGAGTTCCCCCTGTGGGTGGCCCGCAACTTTACGACCGTCGACGAAGTAGAGGCAGCGCTGGCAAACACGGCCATCGTAGCCAAGCCTATCAACGAGAACTTCCCCGTCTCGATGCTGCACTGGCTCATCGGCGATGCCACGCGTTCCATCGTGGTCGAGTACACCGCCGGCGGCATGCACGTGTTCCACGACGATGTGGACGTCCTCACCAACCAGCCTGGTTTTGCCTGGCACTGCGAGAACCTGCGCAACTACATCACGCTGTCCAGCGACGTGCCCGAGCCCGCCTGCTGGCGCAAGGCCGAGCTCGTCCCCTTTGGCGCGGGCGCTGGTGCCAGGGCGCTGCCGGGCGACCCCTACTCCACCTCGCGTTTCGTACGCGCCGCATTCTACAACGCCAACTACCCCGAACAGTCCAGCGAGGCCGCCAACGTCTCGCGCCTCTTCCACACCCTCGGCGGTGTCGCAATGATCGACGGCGCAGCCCGCATGACCGACGGCTCTTTCGAGAAGACCCTCTACACGAGCTGCTACTCCGCCGCCAGCAAGACGTACTACCTGTCCACCTACGACAACCCCACCATCAAGGCCTACCACCTCGACGACTTCGACCACATGGGCCACGAGCTCATCGAGAAGAAGTAGGCACCAGAGCAGGGGACGATATTGTGCCTCACGCGGCTGGCTTGCAGGGAACGCCCCGCAAGCCAGCCCTTTTTGTCCAGTGAGCACCTGAGCGGTTCAGATTTCCGCCGATACTCTCCTCAGCGCCAGCAATAACATACATTTCAGCACCTGAGATGTATGTTAAATCATCAAAGCACCAGTTGACGCATTTTTGAAAATCCTGAAATGTATGTTAATCACACTTTCCATAGTACCCCTCCCCCGCACAGGCCAAAAAAGCGGGCCAGCCTCCATGTTCGGAAGCTGGCCCACTTTCAAAGTTGGATAATCCGACTGTTTTCGACTATCCTGCCAGCAACCAATCAGGCTGACGGTTATAGGGCACACTGTGCTCGTACATATACTCCGGAGCCACGTCAATTTCGCCTTCGGCCCATGAGACAAACCCGTGCTCGACCTTTGGGTTGGAAAATACCTGTTCATCCTTGAGAAGCTCGAAAGCCGATCCTTCCAGTTCGGTGGTATCGAACAGTCGCTCCTCGCCAGATGCAAACCGGACCAGCAGCATTCCTCCTTGCAACGGCTTTGCCGAAACTACCCGAGTATCGTGCGTCGGAGAACCCGCAAAACAGATGTCATCGATTTCGTACATTGCCGAGCCTCCTTACATTCCAGGAATCTTGTCGAAATGCTCGCCTTGCACCGCGCGGTTCCACGCGGCATAGACTTCTTCCTCGTGCAAGGCAAGCCAGCCAACAACGATCTTCAGCTGCCTGCGTGGAAGCGAGCCCGCCAGAAGCTCTCCGTCCACACCAACCGAAGCCTCATATTCGCCGTAGTACACATGTACATGAGGTTTGTTGTGCTGCTGCGTATCTCGAAAGAGCATGTAGACGATGATGCCGGCAAAACGCGACAACTCTGGCATGGGACCTCCTCAGCATCTATGACAGCTTCCTACGCCTGATTGTAATGCCCATCAGCATGCAAGCTCATCCGCCAGTCATAAAAAGAGCGGCCCAATTTCGTTTTAGGGGCCCGGTTCTCACGCCAGCCATCCCCATCTCGCCGAATCGCACCAAAAAGCGGGCCAGCCTCCATGTTCGGAAGCTGGCCCGCTTGCGAGCTAGGCGTTGTGGGTTGCCCTTAGCACTTCTCGGGCTCGGGGTACTCCACGCCGAAGGTCTCGACGGTGACCTTCTTCATGACCTGGGGGGTCAGGGGCTTGTCGTTGGGGCCACGACGCGTGTTGGCGATGGCGTCCACGACCTCCATGCCCTCGAGCACCTTGCCGAAGGCGGCGTACTGGCCGTCGAGGTGCGGCGAGTTCTTGTGCATGATGAAGAACTGGCTACCGGCGCTGTTGGGCATCATGGTGCGGGCCATGGAGAGAACGCCGCGGTCGTGCTTGAGATCATTCTTGAAGCCATTGCGCGTGAACTCGCCCTTAATGCTGTAGCCGGGACCGCCCGTGCCCATGCCCTTGGGGTCGCCGCCCTGAATCATGAAGCCGGGGATGACGCGGTGGAAAATGACACCGTCGTAGTAGCCCTTGTTAATGAGGCTGATGAAGTTGTTAACGGTGTTGGGGGCAATCTCGGGGTAAAGCTCGGCCTTGATGGTGCCGCCATCTTCCATCTCGATGGTGACGATGGGGTTCTGTGCCATAGCGCACGCTCCTTAAATCACGGGTCCGATACACACGCGTACAACGATACCCCAAACCAGCGCCTGGCAAAACGTCTTTCTTGCCAAGGCCGCAAGATTCCGCCCACAAACTAAGGAGCGCAGGCCAATCGGGAACCTAGCCCGACGCATGTCACACTTCCTTGAAAACAACTCGACGAGCGTCACCCTATGCTCGAAAAGAAAACCCAACCCGACAATCGTCCCGACTCTCAACTGACTTCTACAATCCAAGCACCTCGCGCTTTTTTGCATCGAACTCCTCTTGGGAAAGAACGCCCACGTCCAAGAGTTCCTTGAGTTTCTTGAGCATCTCAAGTTGCTCATCAAGTGATGCGGTTGTCGATGGCGAGCCGGCGGGAGGTTCCTCTGCCATATCCAAATTGGCCGCATTCCCACCAGTCGCACCAGCATTCGGTGCAAACGAGGCGTTGCGGGCACCGAGCCCAGAGGCAAGATTCATGCCAAACAGCATCCCACCGCCGTCTCCCAGACCGTTTTCGCGCACGCCTTCGGCAATCGCCTGCTGAGCAGCAACGTCAGACGCATGCTGTGACACGTCCTCATATGCCGCGACATTCATCTTACGCTCGGCAAACCGACGCACCAGCTCGCGCGACTCATCGGACATCTCAATATTCTCAACGGCAATCGCACAGAGCTGTAAGCCAAAACGCTCCCGCCAGGTACTTGCATTTCCCGCGCCTTGCTCGATGGTCCTCACAATCTCATCCGCGTGCGAAGGAAGATGAGAAACACGGCATGTTTGGGAAAGCACATTGACCGCAACAGTGAACGAATGCAGCAGCTCTACCACCAGCTGCTCACGTGCCTGCTTGTCATCCAGCGAATACTCAATCACATTCGCCGGGACAAAACTGCGCAAGAACCGCGTGGGGTCGCAGACTTGAACAGAAAATGTTCCAAACGCGAAAACTTCGAGGTCAACACTGTAAAATTGATCGTTATATACCAGCGGGCCACGAGTACCGAACTTTAGACCTCGAATCTCTCTAAGGTTGACGAACGCTACGCGCTTCTCTTGGGGCGACAGGCCAGAAAAAGCAACGCGCGAAGCCGTCGTTTGCAGAAGACCGGCTGCCCCCTGTTTGTTCAGGCTCTCGTAGTCAAAAACGCTGAGCTCACCGTTTCGATACGCAAACCCACCGGGCTCGGTAATGATGCACTCGATACCCGCCTGGCTATACACGAAGGCAGCCGTGTTCTCAGGAACAAAAAGCAGAGATCCGTTTGAAATCACGTCTTCGGACCCCTGGTTGCCGCCACGTCCATTCTGCTCGTCCTTGCGCACGCCAGGCGCAACAACCGTATGCTCGTCAAAAGGCCCTGCGGTAATGATGTCTTTCCACTGGTCAGCAAAAACACCGCCAACGGAATCAAAGATGGAGTCGAGAATGCCCATGAGTCAATCCTCACATTGTTTGCTTGGTATCACAGTACGAGCAGGTCACCATACGTCCTTCCACGCCTGACAGGGGCGCATGGCAAGCCCGGCACTTCCCTGCAACCATCTTGGGCTTTTGGCGGTTAGAAGACGCAACCTGTTGTTCGGTGTCACGCTCAAGCTCCTTGCGGCCCGATTTATGACGCCTTTCATCCCGAACTTCCCGGGCGGCATGACATATCTCTTCGGCCCATACGCGCGCCAAGCGCTCGGGGTCGTTCCCGAAATAAAACCTGAGCGTCTCGCTCTTGAACACGACGTCGAGATACCAGCTAAAGAACTTCTTTTTGACCTCAACACAAGGTTTTCCCTGCTCAAACACGATTTGCGAAAGAGGGCAGTAGTCGTGCCTGCGTGTCTTCTTTAAAAAGCCTTCGTCTACCTCAATGTCCAGAATAAGACTGGATTGCGTTAAAACAAGCTCTTCAAGAGACTCATTTCCCCCGACCTTGTCAACACTGACCTCGCTCGATCGAAGCAAGACCGTCTCACCCGGCCCGAGTTCCTTCTGGCCCACCGAGATGCCTTCCATGG
>JAHZHK010000092.1 GCA_019420325.1 Coriobacteriaceae bacterium
ACATCGGACTCCTCTCTGGACTCTACTTCGGTCCGAGATTTTGTCCGGGGTCCCGTCCGCCAAAGCAATTCGCAAAATCGGTTAGTCGGGCAATTAACCCGCGGAGTTATGTGGTAACCTTGTAGTGTATAGACAGCGTTTACGCAGCTTGTAGCCTTGTTTGACAAATCAAGCTTCCTTTTGGGCTCATTTGAAAAAACTTGGCTAGTCATGGGAGGCATTTGTGACGCTAAAGATTTGGGCGAAGGACACCAACGCCTTGCTTGCCCTTGGTGCCGGCTTGTATTGGGCATCGTACGCATACCGCATCATGAACCCCGACCCCGTCTACTCCACGTCGGTCGGGGCCAACTCCCCCATCGTCGAAGACCTCTTCATGACGCTCTGGGTCTTCGTCACCTTTCTTGTTTGCAAGCGCTGGGGCGTTCGAAAGCCGCGTGCACTCATCTCCGCCGTCATGATTTTCGCGGCGGTGCTTGTGCTCGTTGTGGAAGCAACGCACGTCTCGCTGCCGTTTTGGGCTGCACTCTTGGTTGAGGCGCTTGACCTTTTCACGCTAGGTGCCTCAATGATTTTGTGGGGCCTGGCCTTCGCCTCGCTCGAGAAGCACCTCGCGGCCCGCAACGTCGTGGTCGCCGTCCTTATCGCCGCGGCGCTTATTCTCATCGGCAAGGCGCTGTTGCCTTTTGTCCCCATGGCCTGGATGATGTGCCTGAGCTCCGCAGGCGGCTCGGCCGTCATGCTGTGGGGCGGCATTGGCCTGCAGACACACCGCCGCAAGGCAAAGAACCGCTCGGTCAAAAGCTTCATCGCGCTTGCCGCCCCGCGCCTTGCATACGGTTTCTCGCTGGGCTTCTTCCCCACGGCGACAGCCGCGCTCGCCACCGGTAACCCCGATATCGCCCTGCTTACGTTCTCGCTTGTCGTCGTCGCTGCGGCAGCCGTTGCCGTGCTGCGCAGCGACGATCCGCCTTGCACGCTTCTGCCTGCGCTTATCCTCGTGGCGTGTTGGATTCTGAGCCTGCCTTTCCTGAAAGGCGGACTTACCAGCATGTTCCCGTCGCTGTTCTGCGCCATCTGGCTCTCTTGGCAAACCTTGTCTTCAGTACAGCTTTCAGAGCTCAAAGAGCAGTACGGCTTTTCGGAGCTCGACATCACGTTCATCGACAAGATGGCCATCGCGGTCACGATTCTGACGGGCACCTTCACCTGCCGCATCATCGAGGTTGTCACCGAGATGCCCACGCTGTCGGTCGGCCTTGTTGAAATCCTTCTGCCCATAGCCTTCTGCGGCCTGGCCATCATGGCGAGCTTCTCACTGGCCCACCTTCTGAGCGTGCGCCAGGAGGACAACTTCAAGGGCCGCGTGGCTCAGGCTGCCGGCGAGTTCGAGGGGCGCGTGTTTGCCTCCATTGCCGATGAGTTTTGCCTGTCACCCCGCGAGCATCAGGTCTTCGCCATGCTCGCCCAGGGCCATACGAGCGCCTTCATCGCCGAAACCGCCGGCATCAACCCAGGTACCACCAAGGCCCACATCGCTCACATCTACCAAAAGCTCGACGTGCACAGCAAAGACGAGATGCTCGAGCTGGTTGAAGACCGCATCGCCAGCGAACTGACGGACATGGAAGACGATCTGTAAGTCGCCTGCCCGTGCCCGTGTTAAGACTGCAAATAACGAGCCGCGCGCATCTCGCCTACCGGGATGCGCGCGGCTCTGCGTGTTTACCGCCATGTTCGCATGGGCACAGCCAACAAAATACAGGCATCTGCCGCGCGCCTCGCGCACCTGCACCTCGCCCAGAAACCCCGGGGCAGCGAGAGGCAGACAGCCGCTGGGCGGCCCGCTTAGAGGGCCTACCAGCCGAGAAGTATCCCCGCAGCCAGTAGAACGCCAAGAAAACCAACGTTTGCCCCCACATGAACTTCCTGGTAGAGGGAGGGGCCGATTCTCCTTGTGTCGCCCGGAACCCTCGCGTCACCACGCCATACTGGGCGATGACGATAAGCGTGGCCAGCGATGCGATGGGCGTGCCCGCCCCACCTACATTGACGCCGGCAAGAAGCCCCGCCCAATCACCGGTAAAGCCCGAAAGCACAATGGCAGCAGGAACGTTGCTGATAACCTGGGAGAGCAGCGCTGCCGGGACAAACGCACCAGCTTCAAGCCATGCTGTGAACGCCTGTCTCACCTCAGGCACGCGAGCAAGGTTGCCCGAAAAAACAAAGAATGCCGCAAAGGTGACTATCAGGCCCCAGTCGATATGCAACGGCAAACGAACGTCTCCCGCCAAGGTGAGGGCAACCACAAGCGCAAGGCAGGCCCACGCCGGAAGCGCACCGACGACCGCAGCCACGCAACATGCAAGCGCGCAGGCCGACAGCACCGCCTGATACCCTGACGCGGCCGGCGCGGGAACCTCAACCTTTACGGCGCCTTTGCCCACAAAGAGGCATGCGACTCCCACCAACATGGTGGCGAGCCCAAAAGGAGGTAGCATCGTGCGCGCGAACTCGGCGAAACCGACACCGAAGGCCCCTGCAAGAAAAATGTTTTGAGGGTTGCCAAACGGAAGCAGCATGCCGCAGAGGTTTGCCGCCAAACCTTGAAGCACAAAGACAGGGGCCGCGAGATCGAGCCGGTCACACGTCGCCAAACAGGCCGCGGCGAGAGGCAAAAGGGCAAGCAGGGCCATGTCGTTTGTGACGAACATCGAGGCAAGCGCCGTCATGCCCACAAGTGCAAACACGAGCAGGCGCACACCAGAGCACGCCGACACCACGCGTACCGCTATCACCTGGATGATTCCCGAAGCGCTGAGGCCTCCAACCGCGAGCAACATGCTCGCCAGCTTTGCGAGTGTTCCCCAGTCGATATAGCCCGCATATCCAGCGTCAGGCGGAACCAATGCGCACGTCACCAGCGCAGCTGCAACTGCGACAGACGGCATTGTATGACGGCGCAAAAATGAGACAAGACGCGACACTGAGCTACTCGTTCGTCAGCAGGTCAATAAGTTCCTGCTTGGAATGCACATCAAGCTTGGCGTAAGCCTCCTGAACATAGCCGCGCACAGTATTCGTGGCAAGCCCGAGCTCATTGCCAATGAAGGGGGCACTGCGCCCCTGGGCAAGAAGCAACACGACCTCGTGCTCGCGCGGCGTCAGATGGTATTTGGTAGCCAAATCAGCTGCACGCGCTTCAAGGGGGGTGGGAGCAGGCGGGGCCTGCGGAGCCTGGCTGACCTTCTCGGGAGCAGCATGTACCTCGGAGCCGGCTTCTTTCGCCTCGTCGTCTGCAGCAACAGCCTGGGGACGGTTGAACGCAACGTCTTCAGAAGTCAGGGAGACCGACACGCCAGCAACGCGCTTTCCCTGCTTGCGCGTAAGCAGGACCAGCGTCATCGACAGCAGGTAGATACCGGCTACCACGAGCACCATCGCACGCACGGTGCCATCGAGGTCGTCTTGAGCATCCAGCACCATGCCAGCGATAAGGCTCACCAAAAGTGCCGCACGGGCGATAAACATCGAGCTTGCCACAACCGCAACAGCAGGTGCCTGGCGCACGCGCGCGGTCTCAATCATCAAGAACATGATTGAGACGTTGACGATCGTGCTGAGAAACGAAAGCGACGCCTGGAAGAAGGTATCGAAGTTTCTGTCGGTAAACGGCAAAGCGACCAGCAACAGGGCGATGAAGGGAAACGCAAAACGGAACGTCTTGGTGAGGTCGAACGTTCTATTCGCCACAAACGCAAGCACGGCAAGGAAGACTACGGCGCAAAGAGATGACAAGCTGGCAGGCGAGATGCCGACCGCCTCTAACGTGGCAAACAGGCTTTGCCCGCTCGAGCCTTCCGGGCCGCCATTTTGACCCGACCCCACAAACGATGCGACAAATCCCGAAAGCATCGTAAGCGAGGCAAAGATGACGATAGGACCCCAAAGCTCCGCAAGCAAATCGGTCGTACGCTGCAACGACTCGCGACCCGGGCGCGCAGGCTCCACTCCTTCGAGGCACGCCATGGGCGCCGTTACGGGGTCCTTCATACGGCAAATGAAGCAGAACAAGACAATGCTCGCAATGCCCAAACAAGCCAGTAAGACATCTTGTGTCACCTCGGGCAGCACAGACAAGCCCAGGGAGACGAGCGAACTTACAAGCATGCTGGCAATAAGCGTGGTAAGACATCGACGGGGACCCATGCCGACAAATGGCACAAGCCACGCGGCATTAACCACAATGGAGGTCAGACCCCATGCCGAGGCAAGCACAATCATTCCCGCCTCGTTGAGCGCACCGTCGAAAACGCCGGCACTCGAAAGAATGTCCATGCCAAGAAGGGCCACAGCAGAAACGACACCCGCCAGATGCAAGCGAGAGCTAGGCTTCATGCAGCTCCAGGCCACCAATGCCGCCGAAGTCAGCAGGATTGAAAACGAGGATGCAAACGAGAATTCAAAGTTGACGGCATTCACACTTGTCATGTCACGCATGGTAGACATGGCGGATGAATATGTGGCATTCAGCAGCACACGAAAGAAGCCGTAGCCCAAAAGCAAAGCAAGGCAGTAAACATCAACACGACGTTCGACACGTGCTACGGTCTTGGCAACCATACGACCCCCAAACGACGACGGCAACAAAGACATGCACCGGAAAACCTGGCATGAAATATCAAGGGTGCCGCAGCCCGGTCGGAAACAACCTTGCTCTGGCACCCCCTCGCATGCCGACAGTCCCCAGTGGCCGCAGCGCGGCCCTGTCGACAGATTGTAAGTATACCCCTAGTCAATCCTGCGTTGTAGCCACCATCCGAAGCAATTTAGCCCAATTTGGTGATGTCTCTCACAACGCTTAAAGTACGCGGGGCAGCCCTCTTCAAACCCCTGCCCTTTGCAGGGTGCACACCCAACAAAAAACCTCCCCCGCCGGGGCATTGCCCATCAGCGAGGGAGGTTCTTGAGAGGGTAGACTCACACACGAGTCCACTCAAAAACTCAAATGAAGCGAAAAGAACTTAGAGCTTCTGGAAAACCTCGGCGAGCATGCCGTCGGGGCCGTCGATCATCACAGAACGTACATGACCAAAGACAGCGATGACCGTCTCGACCGGGTCGCCGTGTACGTTGAAACCAGCGTCGGCAGCCCTCTTGGCAACTGCCTCAACGTCATCGACGATGTAGGACATGGCGAAGATGCCAGCATTCTCAGGCTTGGCAACCTCGGACATCGGGTTACCCTCGATGGAGAAGCTCAGGGCCTCAACAACGGGGGTGTTGGAGCCGGAGTAGTACACCATACGAGAGTGCGTACCCTCAGGCAGGCCCAGAATCGGGTCAACCAGACCGTCGGTCAGCTCCTCATCGTAGACCTTCGGCATGCCGATGACCTCGGTCCAGAACTTGTCGGCAACGTCCATGTCGCTGACAACGAGGGCGATGTCAGTCATGTTCTTGAACAGGCCGTCAAACTCGGGGCGAGGCTCGGAAACAGACTCGATCATGGTCGTGGGGATACCGTCCACGCCGCAGAGCACTGCCTCGGAGACCGTGGAGTCGCTCCAGTCGGTGGAGTACTCGTAGGGCTCGCAGTAGTAGGAATAGCCCAGCTTGGTGAGGTGCTTGTGGACAGCCTTGTTGTTGTCGCAACGCATGGCAACGTCGAAGTAACCGGGGTCGTAGCCGTTGCGATCGGCGGTACGGATGCAAGCACCCGTGCGGGCGTCAAACTCGATGAACTGAAGCACCGTGGACTGGTACTCGTTCTTGACCATTGCATAACGCGCGCCGCCCTCGAGGCCGTACAGGGCCTTGACTTCCTCAGGCAGGAGGATACCGGTGCCCACCAGCGTGTACTCGAACATGCCGGTGAAGAAGTTGATGCTCTTGTCCAGGTCATTGCAGGAGATGCAAATACGCAGGACGCCCGAATCGGGCTGGGGCTCTTCAGCGGCCTGCTCGGCGCGAGCAGGCGTGGTGGTGATGCTAGCGGCAGCAGCTGCAGTAGCGGCCACGGCGGCACCGGTAACAAACGAACGACGAGAAATATGCTCAGCCATGATGGCTCCCTAGAAAAAGGCCGGGCATTTCGAGCGAAACACCCGGCCAGTTGGTTTAGGCGTCGTACCTATGCGGATCTATGCAGTTCCGCAACAAACTCAAGCGTGGGTCCTGATGCGCAAGGCGCGCATCAGGTTTCGCTTCCCTCTAAAACGCGGGTTCTCGTCCGCAAGGCGTCGGGAGGCGACGTGCGCGGTGCGGGCCTTTGGCCTACTGGAGTACTCTAGCCTCCCGACACGGAGCGGTCTATGCGACGAGCCCCGTGGAACGCAGCGGACGAGGTTCCGCTACCAACTTTCTTACTTCACGGTGTCAGCGAAGAGGTCCTGCATGCCCTGGTTCAGCTTGTTGACGGTCAGCGTAGCGCCGGCGACAGAGTCAACCTTGACGGTCTGGCCGTCGATGACAGCGTCGACGTACTCCTGGAGCTGATCGTCGTCCATGAACATGTTGTCGCGACCCTGGACAACCTGGAAGTCGGTGATGGCGCCGCCCGCAACGGTGACCTGGATGGTGAACTTGCCCTCGTTGCCGTTGATGACCTGCTCGTAGGTGCCGTCAGCCTTCTTCGTGATGTCGATGAGGGCAGCGAGGTCCTGCTGGGGGAGTTCCTCGGCGACGGTGGAACGGCCGCCGAAGGCATGGTCGGCAGCAGCGCGGCCCGAAGCGATGCACTCAGCGAGGAACATGCCGTTCTGGTACAGGTTGGCGACGTAGGAGCCCAGCTCGCCGGCCTCGTACAGACCCTCGATAGGCGTGCCGTCCCACTTCAGAACACGGGACTGGGTGTCGCGCTTGGCGCCACCGGTCGTGGCAACGAGCGTGGGGGTGATGCCCACGGCGTAGAACGGAGGCGTGTCGATGGGAGCCATGGTCTCGGGGGCGCGGCCAAACTCGTCGGAACCAGCCTCGATGCCAGCGTTGTAGGCGTCGATGGTGGCCTGGAGGGCGTCGGCGTCGCGACCGATGAGCTCGGCGAGCTCAGCGATGGAGTCGGCCTTGGTGATCCAGCCCTTCTCGATCTCGACGGAGTTGTCGTCAGACCAGGTGTAGCCGAGCGTGGTGATGGGCCAAGAGAGCCACTTGGTGACGATGGCGCCGGCCTGGCAGGTCTTGTCGTCGAAAATCAGGCTGACGGGCAGAGCGCGGTCGTGAGGAACGTCCACGTAGTGACCGTACTGCTTATACTTCATGTGCTGACGGTGGTAAGCAGCGGACTCGTTGTAGAAGCGCTTGTCCTCGGCGTCAACCTCAATCCAGGAGCCAGCAGGCATGCTGAAGGCGCGCATGAAGGTGCTCTCGTAATCCGGCACCTTGATGCCGAGCCACAGGCCGCCGGACTGGGTCTGGTTGCGCATGTGCCAGATCTCAGCGCCGAGGCCCATGAGCATCTGGATGGCGTCGCCGGTGTTGCCGGGGGTGCCGCCGGTGTAGACCATGTCCATACCGTGGAAGTCGCGCTGCATCTGGAGGTTGTTCTCATAGCCGCCGCAAGCAAGGACAAGACCCTTGGTGGCGCCGATGCGCTCCTCGGTGCCCTTGTTGTTCACAACGCCGCCGACGACCTTGCCCTCAGCGTCGACGATGAGCTGGGTCAGCGGGCACTCCCACTCGACCGTGATGTTCTCGCGGGACTCAACGGCACGAGCGAAGCCGCGCCACACGCCGCCGTACTCGAAGGGAGCGCCAGCGGAAGCGTCACGGACGTGGCCGGAGCAACCAACGAAGCTGGAGCCGTCGAGATCCGGGAACTCGGTGACGAGCTTACCCCAGGTGATGGGGCCACCGGAGACGTAGCCGAACTCATAGCCCACGGGCGAAACGGTGCCCTGGATCCACTCGGGCTGAGCGGCGAACTCGTCGCACATCCAGTCGAGGTAATCCTCGGGGATGGGGTTGGGCTTGAAGCAAGAAGCGACGTAGGTCTTGAAGGTGTCGACATCATCGGGCGAAGGAACGATGACGGTCTGGCCGGAAGCGATGGAGTTACCGCCAGCCTGGCCCTCGTCGAGCTTCTCAATGATAAGAACGTTGGCATCGGGATCGATGTCGTTGGCCTCGAGGGCAGCAGCCTCGCCAGCAAGACCATAACCCACGACGAGGAAGTCTACCTCGCGGTCGAACTGAGCGTCCTCGCCCTCGGCCAGAGCCAGAGGAGCGATGGCGGCGAAGCTCGTCGCGGCGGCGCCAGCAGCGGCGCCCTTGAGCAGATCCCTACGCGTGCATGCCTTGGACATACCTTTCCTCCTTTTTCTTGGCAGGCAGCTTGCCTGCCTGGAAGCTCGCGCCCCTTTGCGCGGTCTTCCATAGACCACTAGGTTGCCCCCGCACATCTTCGCTTCCCCCTTGGGCTGCGTTGTCGTGCGGTGTGCCACCCATAGTGGACTTCAGGGTCCTTTGCCGATAGGTGCATTTAGAATGGACTTCAAAGTACCTGGTAGATGGTGTCAAGCGGCATGACCCAAAGGAGGTCCCCCTACAAATGCAGGGTTGCTTGCGAACGGCAAGATTCGCTTTGCAGGGGGCGAAAAACGTACCTGCGCGGGCTTGTTTTTGCCCTTTTGCGAACCCATCAAAGCCCTCGCAAAATGTCAAGCACAAGAACGCAGGGGCGGCCCCTACACGTTGCTGCGGCTCTCGACAAGGTCAATGAGCTCTTGTTGCGAGTGCACATCGAGCTTGCGATAGATGCGCTCGACGTGAGTTTTCACGGTGTTGTACGACAGTGTGAGCTCGTCTCGAATGTGATAACCGTTGTGCCCACGCGCAAGCATCCCGAACACCTCTCGCTCACGCTCGGTAAGACCGCACTCGCCCGCAAGGGCATCGCAGGCGCTCTCGATGAGCGCGCCACGGTCGGGCTGGACTTTCGACACCGGCATGGGCATCAAGGCTGCCATGTGGGTTGGCGCCGAGAAGGACGTCGAGCCTGCCGGCATGATTTGGGACCGCGGCGTAACCGAGCCCGGCACTCCTTGCGGTTTCGTGCGCGATGAGGAGACCGGCGGTTGGAAGTTCCCGCATGAGGGCCAGTTCAACCCCGCTTCTCAGCCTTTCCTGCGCGTGAACGCCGAGGGCGAGCGCTTCATGAACGAGTCCGGCCCCTATGACTGGAACGTGTATTGCTCCAGCCAGCAAACCTACGGCACGTGGAACACCGTGTGGGACGCCAACTTCTGCGATGACGTCGTCAAGTTCGACAAGCTCGGCTGCGCCAGCCTCACCATCATCATGCGTGACATGTTCATGCAGGAGGGCGGCGTGTTTGACCAGATGGCGGAGGAGGGCACCCTCGTCAAGGCCGACACGCTTGAGGAGCTCGCCGAGGGCCTGAACATCCCCGTTGACACGTTCCTCGCCACGGTCGAGCGCTACAACGAGCTCGCCGAGAGCGGCGTTGACGAGGACTTCGGCAAGGAGGACTACCGTCTCTCCACGCTCAAGACCCCGCCGTTCTACGGCGTTACCTGCGGCGGCACCATCCTGTGCACCGGTGACGGCATCAAGATCAACGAGCACATGCAGGTGAAGGACACTCAGAACAAGGTCATCGAGGGCCTCTACGCCGCTGGTGACTGCTCGGGCAGCTTCTTCTCCGGCGTGTACCCCGAGCTCTTCCCGGGCCTTGCCTGCGGCCGCACGATGACCGAGGCGCGCCAGGCCGTCAAGTTCATCGCTGGCGAGTAAGCGAACGTTTAACGAGCTGACGCACACTCATACCGCATCACCAAGGCCGTGCCTGCGCAACGCAAGCACGGCCTCTTTTGTGCGCTGGAGCCATCAACCACTGGAACGCGCTGCGGGATTCCATCCGGAACCATCAACCACGGAACGCACCACAGGCGCCCATCCAGAACCATCATCTCCAAAACACGTCTCAGAGGGCTCATCCCCGTGCGATAAGACTCCACATCCCGTTTTGGGATATATCCTTGCGGGCAATAGAGTCCCGCCGTATGGATACGAATCTCAATCGCGCCGTCGGCGTTGAACTCAAAGCCATGCGTAGCGAAGCAAACATGACCCAGGACGCCATTGCCAAGAAACTCGGCAAGCCCCAGTCCTACGTAAGCAAACTCGAATCAGGCGAGCGCAGCTTGCGCCTGCCTGAAATCTCCGACTATGCCGACGCACTCAACATTCAGCTCGGCGATTTCATGCTACGCGTGGACGTCTGCATCAAAGACTACCGAAGGCTCAAGAAGGGGCCGCTGGCATAAAGCAAAGCGAGGCCCATCGCACATCCATCCTCTGATGGCACGCGATGGGCCTCTAAAATCTTGCCGCATCTATTTAACATACATTTCAAGTGTTCAAATGTATGTTATTTCATTAAAACACCAGTTGTCGCATTTTTCAAAAATCTGAAATGTATGTTATTTCCCGACCCCACAGCCCACACGCGTCAGAACTCCGCCTTCCAAAGCCCATGCAGGTTGCAATACGCGTACACCACGCCACCTTGCGCAGGCGGGAACAACACAGCGGGCTCGTCGCCGGGCTTCAGATACCGGATGTCCACCCTGCCTGCAACCGCAAGTGCAATCCATTCGATGTAGTGCTCCTCGGTCATCGGATGGGCAACCGAACCAACCTCAACGCGCAAGCCATCTGCCTGCACCTGAACCACAGGTACGTGCTTCTCGACTGAAGCGTCCACCGAGCCAGGTACGAGCAACTCCATCTTCTCGCCGCAGCACACCGGGTTCACTCCGGCGTCATGCACCATCATTACCAAGTTGCCGCAATGGTTGCACCGATAGAACTTCACTTCCATGCC
>JAHZHK010000093.1:0-10062 GCA_019420325.1 Coriobacteriaceae bacterium
TGGTGAAGCTCGAGCAGAACTCTCGCTCGACCGGCCACATTCTCGATGCCGCCAACGCCGTCGTGGCCCACAACACCGAGCGCAAGGAAAAGCGCCTGTTCACGGCTGCAGGTGACGGCGAAAAGGTGAAGATATGTCTCAATCGCGATGAAATCGCCGAGTCGAACTACATCTCCGGCCAAATCAAGGGCTTGCATGACAAGGGTGTCTCCTACAGCGACATTGCCCTTTTTTACCGTACGAACGCTCAGTCGCGCGTTTTGGAAGACGGCCTGGTGAAGGCCGGTATCCCGTATACCATCGTGGGTGGCACGCGCTTCTTCGACCGCATGGAGATTCGCGACCTCACGGCTTACCTCAAGCTTGCCGTGAACCCCTCCGACGACGTGTCGGCCCGCCGCGTCATCAACAAGCCGGCGCGCGGCATCGGCACCACCTCCCAGGACCGCATCGCCCAGATTGCCCGAGAGCGCGGCTGCACCTTCGTGCAGGCCTGCGGCGAGTTTGCGCTGGGCGACTACGGCGCCACGACCCGCATCCGCAACTCCATCCTGCACTTCTTGCAGATCATCGAGGAGGCACAGACCTTTCAGGGTGACGTCGACCAGATTGTCGAAGCCATTGCGGCAAAGTCCGGCCTGGTAGACGCTCTGCGTGCCGAGAACACCGACGAGGCGCGCGACCGTATGGAGAACATCCAGGAGTTCGTGGGCGTCGCCAAGGAGTACGTCGACACGCACCAGGACACCCAGGAGGAACTCCTGAGCAATGCCGAGGCGCTAGCCGAGGCTGCGGGTGGCTCCGCTGCGGCCGCCCAGTCTGCCGATACGCTGTGGGAGGCAGCCGAGGAGGAGGGTCCTGTCGCCGGCGAGTTAAGCCTGCCGGGCTTCATGGAATGGCTTGCCCTGCGCACCGACCTCGACGCGGTGGGCGAGGGCGAGGCCTGCGTCACGCTTATGACCGTCCATGCCGCTAAGGGCCTGGAGTTCGACAACGTGTTTGTCGCCGGCATGGAGGAGGGCGTCTTCCCCCATGTGAACGACTTCAGCGCCGACGAGTCCAAGCTCGAGGAGGAGCGCCGGCTTGCCTACGTCGCCATCACGCGCGCTCGCAAGTGCCTGTGGCTCTGCTACGCGCAGATGCGCCGCCTCTACGGCAACCAGCAGCACAACCGCCGCTCTCGCTTCATCGACGAGATTCCGGCAGAGCACACGGTGAGCGTCGGTGTGGGCAGCGAGAGCTTCGAGGGCTTCGGCTACGACAGGCGAGGGTCGCGCCACGGTATCCTCGGCGCGGGTCACAGCACCGAGGTGTACGGCGGCAGCGTCTTCGGCAACCGTACCCGTTCCTCGGGCGGCGGCGCTTCGGCCTCCGAGCTGCCGGCTCCCCACGTGGCCACGCCCAGCTATTCCAACGCGGCGGCAAACGCCGTGTGGAACGTGGGCGACCGCGTGAACCACAAGAAGTTCGGCCCAGGCACGGTCATTGCCTCCAAGGGCGACCAGATAACGGTGCAGTTGGACAGCGGTGCCACCAAGACGCTGCTCAAGGGCTATGCGCCCATCGTGAAGATCGGCTAGCGAAAGGGGCGTGTGCAAGATGGATCAAGTGGAAGAGAACGACGAGAGGCCTGTGGCAGGCCAGGCTGTGTCGCATGCAGCCGTGGACTGGCTGGGTGTGGAGGCCGGCGGCGGCGACGAGGGCCCCAAGCGCTCCGAGGAGGTGCGCACGCTGCTCATGCCCCTCGTGTTCTTGGCGGCGGGTATCGCGGCGCTCGTCAAGGGCTGGCTGGTGGCAGGCATCGTGCTGCTCGTGCTCGGCGTGGGAATGCTTGTGTTTCAGATTGTGTTGGGTGCCCTCTTCGTGAAGTACGTGCTGCGCAAAGGCGCCAACGTGTTCCGCCTTCTCGCGGTGCTCATGCAGCCCGATGTGGCGCATCGCGGCGTGGGCCCGGCTGCGAATGCCGACGCGACCGTCAATGACCATGAGGTGCAGGTTGACGCTGCCGTTGGCTTCGGACTCACGCGTGCGGCAGCCGAGGGCGGCTTCTTCTGCGCAGGCATGGATCCCGACCTTGTGCAGGCCCGTCGTGCCAACGTGCTCGAGGAGCGCGCCGCTACCTACGCATGGCTCCAAGAGGGCCCTGGTTGGGTCGAGGTGCACACCGCCGCTCCTGACGGCGTGGACCTTGTGGGCCACGTCTGGGTTTGTGATGCCGCATCTACGCGATGGGCCGTGCTGTGCCACGGGTACGCCGGCACGTGGGACTCGATGCTTCAGTACACCCGCCATTGGGCGCAGGCCGGTTACAACCTGCTCGTCGTGGAGATGCGCTGCCACGGCGCAAGTGCGGGCAAGCTCATTGGCATGGGTGTGCTCGACGGCCCCGACGTCGTGGCATGGGCGCGTCATCTGGAGACGGGCCTGCCCGGCATGCCTGCGGCCCACGATGTGGTGCTCATGGGCCACAGCATGGGAGGCCACGCCGTCCTCGTCGCGGCCGGCGACGAGGGGCTTCCCTCCTGCGTGCGCGCCGTTGTCGCGGACTGCCCCTTCGACCGCGCATGGTCGTCCTTCGCGCACATGCTCGACTCGGCGGGGCTGCCCGTGCATCCCACGCTTGAGATTGTGCGCCGCCACTTGCGCCTCATCCCCGGCGGTTACGACATCGTCCCCGACGACGCGGCTCAAAGCGTGGCCCGCGCCAAGGTGGGGGTGCTGCTTGTGCATGGGACGCTCGACTCATCGGTGGCTCCCGCCTGCACGCGCAGGCTCTACGAGGCGGGCGGTCCGGGCAAGCGCGACGTACTCCTTGTCGAGGGGGCCGGCCACTGCCAGGCGAGCCTAGTTGCGCCTAATGCGTATTGGTCGCGCGTCCTGGGCTTTGCGGATGCATGTGTGCGGTAAACTCTGCATGTTTGTATGGACTGGCCCTGCATACGGGCCGGCATGAACCTTTTGAAGAGGAGAGAGCTCATGAGCAAGATCTTGGTCTTCGGCCACAAGAACCCTGACAACGACGCCATCATGTCCGCCGTCGTGTATTCCCAGCTCGCCGCTGCGCTCGACCCGGCCAACGAGTACGTTGCCTGCCGTCTGGGCGAGCTGCCCGGCGAGAGCGCTGCCCTGCTCGAGAAGCATGGCGTCGCCGCTCCTCAGCTCCTTGAGAAGATCGAGCCTGCCGACGAGAAGGTCAAGGTCGTTCTGACCGACCACAACGAGCTTGGCCAGACCGTTGAGGGCATCGAGAACGTCGAGGTCGTGGGCGTCATCGACCACCACCGCATTGCCGACCTCACCACCGCCCAGCCCACGCTCTTCATCAACGTTCCTTGGGGCTCCACGTGCTGCATCATCGCCAAGCTCTTCGAGGTCACGGGCACGCCCATGAGCGACGCCCAGGCTGCCATGCTGCTTGCTGCCATGATGACCGACACCGTCATGCTCAAGTCTCCCACCACCACCGACGCCGACCGCGCTATCGCCGCCAAGCTCGGTGCCCAGATCGGCGTCGATCCCGTCGCTTACGGTGCGCAGGTGTTCAAGAGCCGTGGCGCCGACGGCTTCACGCCTGCTCAGATGGTTGCTCGCGACATCAAGAAGTTCGAGATCGGCGGCAAGGCCGTCTTCATCGGCCAGTACGAGACCGTGAATAAGGAGCCTGTCCTTGCCCAGGCCGACGAGCTGCGCGCCGCGATGGAGGAGTATCGCACTGCAAACGGCGGCGACACCCTCGTGCTGTGCGTGACCGACATCATCGAGGAGGGCTCCCAGGTCTTCGTCGTGGGCGAGCCCGAGGTTGTCGAGCGCGGCCTCAACATCAACGTCGTGCCTGAGGGCGTCTGGATGCCCGGCGTGCTTTCCCGCAAGAAGCAGGTTGCTGCCCCGCTCATTGAGGCTGCGAACTAGTACGCATGTCTGGCACGCCGCTTTTGCTGCATGCCTGTTGTGGGCCCTGCTCGCTCGAACCTTTGCGGGTTCTGCGCGAGCAGGGCTTTTTGCCCACAATAGTGTATGTCAACCCTAACATTCAGCCCCATGACGAGTACGTGCGCCGCCTCGAGACGCTTCGTGCCTGGGCGGCGGGGGAGAACGTCGAAGTGGTCGAGGGACCCTATGAAGCTGAGCGTTGGGAGCGCGAGGTCGCGCGGTACGGCACAAACCGTCTGGCGCGCTGCCAGGCGTGTTATCGCCTGCGCCTGGAGGGGGCGGCAACCCTGGCCGCCGAGCTCGGGTGCACCCGTATGTCCACGACGCTTGCGGTTTCTCCCTACCAGCTCTTCGACGCCTGCGGCACCGAACTTGGGCGAGTCTGTGCGCACGCGGGTTTGACGGCCGTGTGGCAGGATTTCCGCCCGCTGTACCCCCAGGCCACGACGCGTGCCAAAGAGCTGGGGCTCTATCGCCAGAACTATTGCGGATGTCGTTTTTCTGCCGCCGAGGCTGCCCTTGAGCGCTGTCAGGCACGGGAAGCGCGCACGCTGCAGCGCGACCTCGGACGTGCATGCACGTAGATTCTCCACTTGCGCGTGTTTCTGCCCATGCCGCCAAGGAGATGGGCGCTAGACTTCCCCTATCTCTTCTACCTGCATGGGAGCTGTGTATATGCGTACCGACGATTTTGATTATGACCTTCCCCGCGAGCTTATTGCCCAGTATCCGGCCGAGCCCCGCGACTCTTGCCGCCTGCTCGTGCTTGACCGTGAGAAGGGCACGCTGGAAGACCATGTGTTTACCGACATAGTGGACTTCCTCAACGAGGGCGACCTACTCGTCGTCAACCAGACCCGTGTGCTGCCTGCACGCCTCATCGGCCACAAGCCGGTGACGGGCGGTGCCTGCGAGGTCTTCCTCACCAACCGCCGCGAGGACCTCGATGCGGCGGGAGGCGTGTGGGAGTGCCTCGTGAAGCCCGGCAAGCGCCTCAAGCCGGGCGCCGTGGTGGAGTTCCGCGAAGGCGGCCTCCTTGCTCCCATGACGGCCCCCGTGATTCTCACCGCACATGTGGGCGAGATTTTGCCGCAGCGCGGACTTCGTCTTGTGAACTTCGAGGCGGCTGAGGGCCTCACGCTTGACGAGGCCATGCACAAGGCCGGCCACGTGCCGCTGCCTCCCTACATCACCCAGTACGAGGGCGATTCTGAAAAGTATCAGACGGTGTACGCCATGCAGGAGGAGCACTCCGCCGCGGCGCCTACCGCGGGCCTGCACTTTACGCCTACGCTCATCGAGAAGTGCCGCGAGAAGGGCGTGGGCTGGGCAACCGTCGAGCTTGAGGTCGGCATCGACACCTTCCGCATCGTGGAGGAGGACGACCCCACCGAGCACGAGATGCACACCGAGCGCTACCACGTGCCCCAGTCGGTGATCGACCAGATTCATGCCACCAAGGCCGCCGGCAAGCGCGTCATCGCTGTGGGCACGACGTCGGTCCGTTCGCTTGAGAGCTCCTGGAGCGCCGAGGAGCCCTATGCCGGTTGCGCCGCGCGCTTCTTCGACATTCCCGAGAAGGGCGATGTCGTTGCGCGGGAGAACGCCACGACATCGTTGTTCCTCATGCCGGGAAGCCAGTTCCACGTGGTGGATGCCATGGTCACGAACTTCCATGTGCCCCGTTCGACCCTCATGATGCTCGTGAGCGCCTTTGCCGGCCGCGAGCGCATCATGGAGGCCTATGGCCATGCCATTGAGAGCAAGTACCGCATGCTTTCCTTCGGCGACGCCATGCTCATTATTTAATCTTTGAAAACGCTGTGGCCGTGTTCTGTGGGGCCGGGTGTACGCGCTGTACACTGCGACCCCACGCGCGGCCACAGGTGTCTTCCGACAACTGCTCTCGAGGAACGGGAGGGGTTTTCACATGATCGCTGTCATCAAACCGGGAACCACTGAGCACCAGCTCGAGAATCTGGTGAGCTGGCTCGAGGGCAAAGGACTCGAAGTCAACATCTC
Organism: Coriobacteriaceae bacterium; assembly: GCA_019420325.1. Classification (GTDB taxonomy): domain Bacteria; phylum Actinomycetota; class Coriobacteriia; order Coriobacteriales; family UMGS124; genus UMGS124. Next base: position 5,953 of record JAHZHK010000093.1, read on the forward strand.
CAAGGGCTCGGAGGCCACCATCGTCGGTCTCATCGGCGACACCTCGCGCGTTGACGTGTCGCTGCTCGAGTCCATGGGGATCATCGAGTCGGTCACGCGTGTAACCGAGCCGTTCAAGGCTGCCAACCGCAAGTTCCACCCCATGGATACGAAGGTCGAGATTGCCCCCGGTGTGGCCATCGGTGCCGGCGAGTTTCAGGTCATGGCGGGCCCGTGTTCGGTTGAGGGGCAGAACCTTTTTGAGATCGCCCGCGCAGTGAAGGCAGCCGGTGCCACGGTCCTGCGAGGAGGCGCGTTCAAGCCTCGTACGAGCCCCTATGCCAACCAGGGCATGGGCGAGGCGGGCCTTGACCTGCTCTGTCAGGCGCGCGCCGAGCTTGGGATGCCCATCGTTACCGAGATCATGGACGTGCGCCAGGTGCCGCTCTTCCTCAAGTACGACATCGACCTTTGGCAGATCGGTGCCCGCAACACCCAGAACTTCAACCTGCTCAAGGAGGTCGGCCGTGCCGGCAAGCCCGTGCTTCTCAAGCGCGGCCTGGCTGGCACCATTGACGAGCTGCTCATGAGCGCCGAGTACATCATGAGCGAGGGCAACCCCAACGTCATCTTGTGCGAGCGCGGCATCCGCACGTATGAGACGCGCACGCGCAACACCTTCGACCTCAACGCCGTGCCAGTGCTTCATTACCTGAGCCACCTGCCCGTCGTCGCCGACCCGAGCCATTCCACGGGATACGCGCGCTATGTGGGGCCGATGTCGCTGGCGGCCACGGCATGTGGTGCCGACGGCCTTGAGATCGAGGTGCACAACAACCCCCAGGTTGCATGGTCCGACGGTGCGCAGGCCCTTTTGCCTGAGCAGTTCGCCTCGCTTATGCCCAAGGTCCGCGCCATCCGCGACGTCGTCGCGACCGACTAGTCCAAGGAGGCCTGCATGGAAGACACCCAAGAGGTCCATACCGTTGGCATCGTAGGCTTGGGGCTTATCGGCGGCTCGTTCGCCAAGGCCTATCATGCCGCGGGATGGCGCGTGCTTGCCTTCGACATCGATGCCGACACCATGGCTGTGGCAAGCATCGACGAAACGATTCAGGCCACGCTGGGGCCCGGCAATGTGGGGGAGTGCGACCTCATTCTGCTTGCCCTCTATCCTGCTGGCTGTATTGCCTGGCTCAAAGAGAACGCCGAGCGCGTGCGCAAGGACTGCCTGGTCATTGATACCGCAGGTGTGAAGCGCGAGGTCTGTGCGAGCTGCATGCCCATTGCCGCTGAACACGGTTTCACGTTCGTGGGCGGCCACCCCATGGCGGGCACCCAGTACTCGGGCTACAAGTACACGCGCGAGAATCTTTTCCACAACGCCCCCATGGTCATCTGCCCTCCTCGTGTCGACGACATGGCCCTGTTCGAGCGTATCAAGGACCTGCTCGCGCCGGCCGGCTTCGGCAGCATCTGCGTGAGCACCCCTGAGGAGCATGACAAGCGCATCGCCTTCACTTCTCAGTTGGCGCATGTGGTGAGCAACGCCTTTATCAAAAGCCCCACGGCGCAGGGGCACAAGGGTTTTTCCGCCGGCAGCTATAAGGACCTCACGCGCGTCGCATGGCTCAATGAAAACATGTGGACGGAGCTGTTCTTCGACGATGCCGACAACCTGCTTTTTGAGCTCGACACCATCATTGCGAGTCTTGGGGAATACCGTGATGCGCTTGCCGCGCGTGATGCCGACACGATGCGCCGTCTGCTTGCCGACGGTCGTCGTGCCAAGGAAAACGCCGAGCGTCGCGGTAAGAACGAAAGGAGTGCGCAATGACGTTGCAGCCTGCGACATACGGCACGGTGCATGTGAGCGTCTCGGGTAGCTACGACGTGCTGATAGGCGAGGGGCTGCTCGACAGGCTCGGAAGCCTTGTGCGCGATGCGCTGCCCTCGGCCGACAAGCAAGTGCTGCTTGTGAGTGATTCCAACGTCGCCCCGCTCTATGCCGAACGCGTGAGCGTGTCGCTGGGTGCCGCTGGTTTCGACGTGCACCTTGAGGTGCTGCCGGCAGGGGAGAAGACCAAGTCGCTCGAGAGCTTCTCGCGCCTTGTGCGCCGGTGCGCCGCACTGGGGCTCTCTCGCCAGAGCACCGTCGTCGCCCTGGGCGGCGGCGTTGTCGGCGACCTTGCGGGCTTCACTGCGGCCAGCTATATGCGCGGCTGCAACCTCGTCCAGGTGGCCACCTCGCTGCTTGCCATGGTTGACTCCAGCGTGGGTGGAAAGACCGCCGTTGACCTGCCCGAGGGAAAGAACCTCGTCGGCGCATTCTATCAGCCCGGTCTTGTCGTCTGCGATTTGGGCTGTCTCAAGACCCTGCCGAGCGAGTTTGTGAGCGACGGCATGGGCGAGGTCGTGAAATACGGCGTCATGTGTGACCCCGAGCTCTTTGAGTGGCTGAAGAGCCCCTTTGCGGGTCAGGAACGTCGCATTGTGGAGCGCTGCGTGTCCATCAAGCGCGACGTGGTACAGGCCGACGAGCGTGAGGCGGGGCAGCGCAAGCTGCTCAACCTGGGCCATACTGCAGCCCATTCCATCGAGTTGTTGAGTGACTTTACGGTCACGCATGGCCATGCCGTGGCTGCAGGCCTTGCCATCATGGCTCGAGCGTGCGCGGCCAAAGGCCTCTGCGCACCAGAAGATTCCGTTCAAATCGAAGAAATGCTGGCGGTTCATGGGCTGCCGAGCGGCACAACGCAGCCTGCGTGCGAGATTGCGCAGGCGGCATATCGCGACAAGAAGCGCACGGGCGACCACATCGACATTGTCGCTGTGCGCGGCATTGGCTCTTGCGAGGTGCGTCGCGTGAGCATGGAGGAATTCTCCGAGCTCATGGAGCTGGGTTGCGCCAGGCGCGACACGCGCTGTGCCGAGGGAACAACCAAGGCGCAAGTGGTCGGAGGCGGCCACGAGCTTACGGCAACGGTGGGTCCCGGTGTTTTGGCCGGCCAGGTTGCGGCCATCGCTTCCAAAAGCGCTGCACACCGCATGCTCATCTGCGCCGCCCTGGCCGATGGGCCGTGCGACATCGTGTGCTCCACGACGAGCAAGGACATCGAGGCGACGCAATCCTGCCTTGAAGCTCTCGGCGCTCATATCGTACGTCGGGGCGAAGTCCTCCATGTTGACCCGATCGATCGAGCTTCCATTGCCGGGGACGTCCGCGTGCTCGATTGCTGCGAGTCGGGAAGTACCTTGCGTTTCATGCTTCCGGTGGCGTGTGCCCTGGGGGTTCATGCGCGCATCGACGGCCAAGGCCGCCTGCCCGAGCGGCCCCTGTCGCCCCTTCGCGAGGAGCTTGAGGCGCACGGCGTGCGGATCTCTCCCGTGGGTACGTGGCCCCTTGAAGTTCAAGGTCAGCTTAAGGGTGGAACTTTCCTCATCGCCGGCAATGTCTCGTCGCAGTTTGTGACTGGCCTGCTGATGGCGTTGCCTCTGCTTGAGGAAGGGGGTTCTGTGCGCCTGTATGGCACGGTCGAATCCCGTCCGTATATCGACATTACCCTCCGTACGCTGGCGGTATTTGGTGTCGAGGTTCAAGAGTCTCACTATAAACTTGATATTGATGGCTGCATATCGCATATTACCGAGTTTGCTGTTCCTGCAAGCCAAACCTATCACAGTCAATCTCGCCTTAAGGTTGAGGGTGACTGGTCCAACGCTGCCTTCTGGTTGTGCGCGGGGGCCTTGGGCGGTACGGGCGTGAGCGTCTCAGGGCTCGACTTTGACTCTGCCCAGGGCGACAAGGCGATTGTCGATATCCTCGAGCGCTTCGGTGCCGAGGTTGAACGCGACAGCTCCGCCGGTGTCGCCACCGTGCGCCCCGGCGCCTGCGCCTTGCAGGCAATCGAGCTTGATGCGTCAGACGTCCCCGACCTTGTCCCTGTCGTGTCTGTTGTGGCTGCCTGCGCGACGGGCACCACGCGCATCACGGGTGCCGCGCGCCTGCGCATCAAGGAATCCGACAGGCTTCAGACCATTTCCGAGATGCTTGAGCGCCTTGGCATCGACCTCGAGGAGTTCCCCGACGGCCTTGTTATCCACGGCCGCGGCGGCTTCGGCTCGCATGCC
>JAHZHK010000093.1:10084-10723 GCA_019420325.1 Coriobacteriaceae bacterium
ACCATCGCCTTGCCATGTCGGCGGCTGTGGCGAGCGTGCAGGCGTCGGGCTCGGTGTGCGTGGAAGCGGCTCAGGCTGTGAACAAGTCCTACCCTGGCTTCTTCGCCGACTTTGCCCGTCTGGGTGGACAGGTCAGCGTTGAGGGGAGGGAGGATTAGGCATGTCCTCGTCTTTTGGATCAAGCGTCAAGGTTCAGATTTTTGGGCAATCGCATTCGACGGCCATCGGCGTTGTCGTTGACGGTCTGCCTGCGGGAGAAGCTATTGACCTCGAAGAACTCGCATTTTTCATGGCGCGGCGCGCCCCTGGCAAGAACTCTTGGTCGACCCCGCGCAAGGAAGCCGACGCACCTTCTGTGCTGAGCGGCCTCAACCCTGAGGGGCGCACATGCGGGGCGCCGCTTGCCATGGTCATCGAGAACACCAACACACGCTCGTCTGACTATGCCCAAATTGCGCGCAACCCCCGGCCGGGCCACGCCGACCTTACGGCCCAGGCTCGCTGGCACGGACAGCAGGACGTGGCGGGTGGCGGCCACTTTTCTGGGCGCCTCACGGCTTGCCTGTGCGCGGCCGGCGGTGTCGCCCTGCAGATTCTCGCTCGTCGAGGCATTCGCGTCGCTGCTCATATTCGCTCTAT
>JAHZHK010000094.1:0-7916 GCA_019420325.1 Coriobacteriaceae bacterium
TACTCGATCCCCGCACGGCGCAGAGCCTCGTCATCGCCCTCGTAGCGGTTGAGCAGGCGGATGATGGGCGACGGCAGCGACGCGCCGCACATGAATATCATGCGCGAGACCTGGTTCTTGCTCATGAAGGGCATGATGCCGCAGGTGATGGGCACGGTGATGCCGGCGCGGGCGGCAAGGTCGCGGAAACGGAAGAAGTCCTCGTTGTCAAAGAAGAGCTGCGTCACAAGGAACTGCGCGCCAGCGTCTTGCTTCTCGCGCAGGTGGGCGATGTCGTCCTCAAGAGAGGTGCAGGTCACATGGCCTTCAGGGTAGGCCGCCGCGCCCACGCAGAAACCGGCCTCGCGCAGGACGGGTATGACGTCGGCGGCATAGGCGAAGTCGCCCAGCGGGGCATCGGGCCTGGGGTCGCCGCGCAGGGCAAGCACGTTCTTGATGCCGGCGGCACGCATTTCGGCGATCTTCTCTTCGAGCATGACTCGCGTGAGGCCCTGGCAGGTGAGGTGTGCCACGCTGGGCACGCCCAACTCGTCCTGAATGAGCGAGGCAACCTTCGTCGTGGCGCCGGAATTGCCCGAGCCGCCGGCCGAATAGGTCACCGAGATGAACGCCGGGTCCATCTCAGCCAGCTCGCCGGCAACGCGACGGGCCTCGACCTCGGTCAGGTCGCCCCTGGGAGGAAAGATCTCGAACGACAGCGGCTGCTTGCCGCAGAAAAGCTCGCTCACACACGCCGGGGCATCGTTAGTCATACGCGTCCTTTGCAGTCTCTCAGGCACGGCCCGCGCCGCGCGCCAAAAAAGTTGGGAGGAAGTATAATTCCTCTTACGCCGCGTCCCATAGGCTATTTGACACAAATCCGCAGGTGGCGCACACGACCTCGAACGCAGGGAGACTCGCGTGAACATTCAGATTTTTGGCACGAAGAAAAGCTTCGACACGAAGAAGGCCGAGCGCTGGTTCAAGGAGCGCCGCATCAAGTACCAGTTCATCGACCTGAAGGAAAAGGGCATGAGCAAAGGCGAGCTCACGAGCGTGGCCCAGTGCACCGGCGGTGTCGAGGCGCTCGTCAACCCCAAGGCCAAGGATGAGGACCTGCTGGCGCTGCTCAAGTACATCCCGGCCGATGCGCGCATGGAAAAACTGTTGGAAAACCAGCATGTTCTCATGGAGCCCATCGTGCGCAACGGCAAGAAGGCCACCGTGGGCTACAAGCCCAAGGTGTGGGAAGGCTGGGAATAAGCGAGCGCGATGAAAGCGCAGCGATGAGGGCGCGGCTGGGGTGCGGGCTGGCATCCCCGCCGCGCCCTCGCTGTTTTGAGGGATTCGGACGCGCGGCCGGCATGGCAAACAAGCGCAGCGTGCCCCTTCCTTTGCGTCATCCCCGGGCACAAAATAGCACAGCTGACCCGTCCCTCAGTGTCATCCGCCGTGCAAAACAACGAGTAGGACTTGTGCAAAAGTGCGACTAGGCTTTATGCAAATCAACTACTAGACCTTGTGCAAAAGTACGACTAGACTTTGTGCAAAACAACTACTAGACTTTGTGTAAAACTGCTACTAGCAGGGATAGTCCAGCGAAAAGGCCAGGTAACTATGATTGCTCGTACTTTGGCAAACAAGCTCGTTTCAATGGCAAAACAGTTTCCCGTCCTCAGTGTGACAGGGCCTCGCCAAAGCGGGAAATCAACACTCGTGCAGAACGTCTTCCCTGATTACCGATACGTCTCACTCGAAGACACCGACACTCGAGCCCTTGCGCAGGACGACCCTCGATCGTTTCTAGAGCGCTACGACGAACATGTCATAATAGATGAGGCGCAGCGCGTACCCGAGCTGTTCTCCTACATGCAAGGAGCCGTCGACCGTCGGGGCATGCCGGGTCAGTATGTCATTTCTGGCTCCCAAAACTTCCTGCTTATGAAGAATGTCTCGCAATCTCTTGCCGGACGCGTCGCCATCATGCATCTGCCGCCCCTCTCATATGCAGAACTTGCAGAAGCAGGAATGACGCCGCCCAGCATCGACGATTTCCTTTACAAAGGCGGCTATCCACGCATCCACGCATGGGGAATCGACCCAGTTGATTTCTTCCCGAGCTATGTGGCCACATATATTGAAAGGGACGTACGGAATGAACTCGGCGTACGCAAACTTGCCGAGTTCGGCACATTTCTCTCACTGTGCGCCGCACGAACTGGTGAAATTCTGAACATCGACAGCCTCGCAAGCGACTGCGGCATTAACGTCGAAACGGCCAAAAGCTGGATCTCTGTCCTCGAACAGAGCTTCATTGTCTTTCGCCTGCAACCGTATTACCGCAATTACGGCAAACGTCTCATCAAGTCCCCGAAGCTGTACTTCTACGACACAGGCCTGGCGGCAAACCTACTCGGCATAGAGTCACCCGATCACCTCTTTAGCGACCAGCACCGCGGAAGTTTGTATGAAAACGCCGTCGTATCCGAAGTCGTCAAAGGCTACTATGCCCTGGGGCGTCAGCCAAAGCTGTTCTATTGGCGCGACAGCTCAAAGAATGAAATCGACCTCATCGTGGAAAAGGGAGGGCAACCGGCACGCGTCATCGAAGTCAAGTCTTCGGCGACGTACAAGCCCGATGCCTTCTCGGTTATCGACAAGCTCGGAGACACCATGGGCATGAAAACGAACGAGCGATTTGTTGTGTATGGTGGTCACGAGGCATTTGAGACTCGTCATGGTTCGGTCATTGGCCTTGGCGACCTCGGTCAACTCGTTTGCTAAAACTGCCCGCCAAGACAGTCTGCCCTCGACTGGGAATGGCACCCCGCGCCCGTCCCTTTGCGTCATTCGCCTGCCTGGTGGTCGCGGATGAGGTCGCGGAGCTCTTTGCCGGAGTGCACGCCGAGTTTGGCGTAGATGGAGCGGATGTGGGCGCGCACGGTGTAGATGGACAGCGACTCGTGCTCGGCGATCTCCTGGGCAGTCCAGCCGCGGGCAAGGGCAAGGAACACCTCGCTTTCGCGTGTCGAAAGTCCCGCGGTATGTGCCATGGCCTCGCAGGCTTGCATATAGCGGCCAGGTTTGCGCGCGTCGGAGTCCGCCTGGCCCGCAGTCGGCATGGCCTGCCCGTCCGCCGCAAGAGCGTCGTCTACCGGCGGGAGAAGCTCGTTGACCCTGCGCTCGTTGAAGACGAAGAGCCCGTCGACGAGCACCACGATGCCCCAGACGACAAAAATCATGTGCAGGGACACGTCGGACGGCCCCTCCGCAAGCCCGGCAACAAACGAGCCTGCCACGATGGTGCCCAAACAGAGGGCCGCGTTGCCCAGACCAAAGTACCGCAGCGCCCCGCCTTGGGCCTGATAGGTCAGGTAGGCCAACATCGCCCATACAACAGTATTGAACATCGAGCACACGCACGACGCCACCACGGCCACGGCGAGGGTGTGCTCAGCCAAGGCACCCACAACCGTGAGCACGACCACAAGCACGGCCACAATGACGCAATACAGCCGCGCGAGATCGAAGTCGCGCGCGGCATGCAGGCAAACGAAAGTCACCGCAAACGCCACGGCGAGAATCAAATCGACGTCGATGCGACAGGCAGCACTCGATGAGGGCGGCACAGCCACAAGCACCGCGCCCTTCATGAGCTCAAGTGCCGCCGAGCATACGGCCACCGAAGCAAGGAAGAGCGCAAGTCCCCGCACGCCATGCTCGCCGCGGGGCGCATCCCCCAGCACCCGCATCTCAGCCGGCGACTCCTTGCCACGCACGAGCATGAACGCCGAGCCCAGCAGCGGCATCGCCACAAACACGCATGAGGCGACCTCGTCGGATAGGTGCGCCATACAGAGAAACGCGATTGAAGCCACCAGCGAGCACTCGACAATCGCCGCAAGCGAGCGACGTGGAGGCAATGACCCCACCATGGGTGCAAACCGCAAGAACTGCCCCGTGGTGCCCAGACCGCTCAAAATGCAGCCAACTATAAAGAGCGTGCGCGAGGGAAATAACGTTGCCCGCGTGATAACGATGAAAAGCGTGCCCACCGTAGCGAGCAAGCCGCATGCCACCACGAACGCCGGATGCGTCACGACCTTTCGCAGGCGAGACGCGCACGCAGCCGCTATGACAAGCGCGACCGTGGAGGCGATGAGGTGCACGACGATGAGGCTCTCGGCGCGCAGGCTGTTCTCGATGTCGTGCAGCCAGAAAGCACCTGAGAACCCGATGCTGTTCCACGCCATCCAGCATGAAAACCCGATGAGCGCAAGCATTGGCAAGTCTGCATCAAGCCGGGCCCTCAGGCCCGGCTGAGCCCCAGCCGCTTCCTCCGACAAAGCCATTCCAACCCACCCCGTCCGTCTCCTTTTTTGAGACCCCCATGGTAACGCACCAGCTAGAACATTGATAGTCAAGTCTTGACTATCACGAAGCGTCACAACTTAACGAGAGCAAAACGCGAAACGGGCAATTTGTGACGAAGTGCCGCAGGTGCCTTGGTGACAGACTGAGCCGTTGTGCAGCGCAAAGACAGACGGCACGGATTTGCCGCGGCTTCATCGCCAGCCATCAAGCCGAACCTTCGCGCAGCAGGCAGGCACTGCAAGATTGCAGCAGACCCACCGCCGCGCGACAGAACAAAGCACTCGCACCAACAACCTCACGGGCATCACCAAACGCACGTCACCCCCACCGCTCGGCACATGAACACAGAAAGGCGACCGACATGACATGCACTCCCCAGCAGCAGACGACACGGTCGCGCCATCGCATGCCCTCATTCCCCGCATTCGAGGCATCGGGTCGCTACGATGAGGCGCTGTCCGCTCCCCAGGGCCGCAACCGCAACGCAGGTGACCCCTTTGCCCAGGCCGCACGCGAGGCACTCGCTTGCCATTGCAAACCCGCGACGCTTGAGGAAAAGATCGATGCCGTGGTGAGCTGCGTGTGCGCACAGAACCCGCTGCGCGAGGTGCTCTACAAACTCCTTGTTCACTGTGCCGCGCAGCGCTCCTTCCGCGAGGTCGAGGAGTTCATTGCCGAGCAAGACGAGTGCGTCTACAGCCACATGGAGCAAACACCCCATGCCCTCATCTTCATGCTTATCGAGGCGGACGGCCTTGAGCGCATCTCGCTCGACGCGCAGGGAAACGCCTTGAACGAGGCCCATCTGGCGACGCTTTCTGAAGACGAGGCCGACGACCTCGTGGATTCCTACGCCCTCATCACTACAGAAGCGGGTCGGGCTGCGTCGAGCCTGCTCAACCCGACCCGACGCCTGCGAGCCCGCCTGGCCGAGCACCCCCATCGCACGGAGACGTACCACAAGCTGCTCTCCCTGTGCGCCCAATCACCTCAAACGCTGCCGCAGATCGAGCAGTTTTTCAAGGACACGCCAGGACTTGCCCTGGACCAGGTCACCTCGTACCACACCTTGAGCCCCGACTACTACGTCGACCGGCTCGAGAAGTGCGGGGTCATTGTTTGGCGAGGCGCGTGGTGCGCCACACAAGCGGGCGTGGAGGCGCTCGCCGCGTGGCCTGACCGCGCTTCACATAGCGCATAGCGCCCGGGGCGGGCCCGTCCCCACCCCCATACCCGACACCCGCCACAGGCACTATGCGCAGCATTACCTGCACTACCGGCAATCGGCAACAAAAGAGAAGGAGGAACAGCATGGCAGAATCGACCATTACGCGGCGCTCGTTCATCAGCGCTGCCGCCGTGGCCGGCGCAGCAGCCGCCCTCGGCGTAGGCACCGCAGACGACCTGGTCGCCAGCGACAAGGCTTGGGCAGACGACGACGTGACGGAAGTCCGCACGTCGTGCCGCGCATGCATCGCCAACTGCGGTGTAATCGCAGAGGTGCGCAACGGCCGCGTCGTCAAGATCAAGGGCGACCCGATCGACCCCATGTCCAAGGGACGCGTGTGCCCCAAGGGCCTGAGCGGCGTTCAGGCGCTCTACCACCCCAACCGCAATAAGTACCCCATGAAGCGCGTGGGCGCCAAGCCCGGCAACGATTGGGAGCGCATCAGCTGGGACGAGGCCGCACAGACCGTGGCACGTCACCTCATCGACATGCGTGACAAGACGGGCAAGCACGGCCTTCTGTGCTCCACCGGTGGCGGCGGAAACCCCCAGTTCTTCTCCCCGCCCCGCTTCCGCAACTTCTGGGGCGCCGGCAACGTCTTCGAGCCCGGCTGCGCCCAGTGCTACCTGCCGCGCAACTACACCATGGGCAAGATCAACGGTCTAGGCGACACCTCCATCGCCGACTCTGGCTGCCCCGAGCTGTATAAGCCCGCCAAGTACGGCGGCCTGTGCGAGGTCTACGTTATGTGGGGCACCGGCCCTGCTTGGCACTCCCCCTCCACCTCGGGCCGCTGTGTGGCCGAGCTGCGCGCCAACGGCTGCAAGACCATCGTCATCGACCCGCGCTTCAACGCCGATGCGACGAAGGCCGACATCTGGCTGCCCATCAAGCCCGGCACCGACCTGGCCATGATGCTCGGCTGGATGCACTACATCATCGAGAACGGTCTGTACGAGAAAATCCCCGGGTACGAGGACTTCTGCGAGCAGTGGACCAACCTGCCCTTCCTGGTGGACCCCCGCGACGAGGTCTCGCTGCCCTCCGTGGCCGAGGACATCACGGCCGACGGCATGCTGCTGCGCGCCTCGCAGGTCTTTGACGACGTGGACGAAACCAACGAGGGCTACGTCTACTTCGACACCGAGACCGGCCAGGTCACCAAGGCCTTCGCCCTGGGCCCGGACAACGACGGCACCTACCACCCGCAGCTCTTCGGCACCGTTGACGTCACGCTCAAGGACGGCTCGACAATCACCTGCAAGACGGCCTTCCAGGCCTACAAGGACCGCTGCGCCGACTACGACCTCGACACCGTGGCCGCCATCACCGGCTGCGACGCGGGGAAGATCGCCGAGGCCATCGAGCTGTACTGCTCCACGGCTCACGGCGGTATCTCGCTGGGCGTTGCCACCGACATGTACCCGGGCTCGGCCCAGGCTGCAATCGGTGCTGCCGCGCTCGACTGCATGACCGCACACCTCTGGCACCCCGGTTGCCCCGCCAACAAGGTGGGCGGACGGGGCTCCGCGGGCATCAACTCCGCCGAGTCCACCATCTTCCCCATAGGCTTTTTTGGACCCGCCGGTAACGGTGGCTACAAGTTCCAGGAAGACGAAGCCGTTCTCGAGCGTTTGGGCTACTGCGAGCACAAGGGCCTTGGTGGCTGGATGCACTCGCACATCCCCACGATCCTTTCCGCCATTCTCACCGGCGAGCCCTACCAGCCCAAGGTCTGGATCGAGCGCTCCGGCAACAAGATGGCCGCCCTGGGCAACGCCAGCTCCTGGGTTGACGCCATCCCCAAGCTCGACCTCATCGTGCAGGGCTACATGTACCCCACCTCGTTCACCACTGAGGCGGCCGACATCGTGTTCCCCGTGTGCGAGTGGCTTGAGAACGCCTTCGCCCAGAACCGCCTGAACGTCAACCTGCTGCGTCAGCCTGTCACGAACCTGTTCGAGGCAGCCGACGAGATCATGATGTGGGGCAAGATCGCCGAGGCCATGAGCGACCCCGAGTCGGACCTGTACGATCCCAACATGGAAGCGTGCATGGATGCCGAGAAGATCGCCTCCCCCATGGTGAGCCCGTACTGGAAGACGATCAACGAGTACTGGGACTACGTCGCACAGCAGTGCGGCGACCCGCGTATCACCACCATGGAAGAGGCCCGCGCTATCATGCCCGAGGAGTGGGCGACCGATGACGAGTACTGGGGAGGCACGACCTACGACGGTTACAAGCTCGTAAATGCCGGCGGCGGTGCAGGCGGCCCCAAGGGCGGCATGGGCCCCGGCGCTGAGGCTGCCGACCCGAACGCACCCCAGCTCTA
>JAHZHK010000094.1:7926-10666 GCA_019420325.1 Coriobacteriaceae bacterium
CACCGGTTTCTCCACCGCCGCCAAGGACATCAAGGACAACCCGAAGAAGTGCGGCCCCTACGCCGACCAAATGCTCTACATCGGTCGTCACGGCAACGAGAGCTTCGAGATGCCCGCCTCGGTGGTCGACTGGAACCCGATGCCCTACTACTTCACGCCTGAGGACGAGACGCAGTTCGGCGACGACTACCCGCTCACCCTCACCGAGGGCCGTATCCCCTACTTCCACCACGGCACGCTGCGCAACAACCCCTACCTGCGCGAGCTCTACCCCGCACCCGAGGTGTGGATCTCGCCCGAGAACGCAGGCGAGCTGGGCATCGTCGACGGCGACTGGGTGAACGTGCACTCGCCGCGCACCGACGGTCTCGACGTCTTCCGCGACATCACCACCGGCGTGGACAAGGCTACGACGCTGGCCGGCGGCAAGGACCAGGGCCCCTCGGAGTTCGTGCCCGGCGAGGAACTCACCGCCGACGCCCAGTCCATTGTGGCCGAAGGCATATACGGCGTGGCCCGCGTGACCGAGGGCATTGCCCGCGACTCCGTCTACATGGAGCGCTTCTGGAACCCCGAGTTCCTGGAAGACGGCTCGGACGGCCGCAAGTCCTGGACGCTCGAGAACATGAACGTCCTCACCAAGAACACCGGTTACTACAACCCGGAGTTCGGCACCTACACACTGCGTGGCATCCGCGTGCGCATCGAGAAGTCCGAGAGGCCCGAGGGCGTGTGGTACGAGCCTGAGGACTTCGAGCCCTGGATGCCCGAACCCAGCGACTTCACGGGAGGGGCGTATTACGAATGAGCCGCTATTGCCTAGTCACCGACCTCGACAAGTGCATCGGCTGCCATGCCTGCGAGGTCGCTTGTAAGAACGAGAACGACGTGGCCCTGGGCGTGTACTGGAACCACCTCATCCAGGTGGGCCCCCACGGCACGTTCCCCGAGCTCGAGCAGTACTGGCTGTCGCTGCAGTGCCAGCAGTGCGAGAACGCCCCCTGCCTGGAGGTGTGCCCCACCGGCGCCACCTACCGCGACGAGCAGGGCCGCATCCTCGTGGACGAGGCCTCCTGCATCGGCTGCAAGCAGTGCATGGACGCCTGCCCCTACGGCGTGCGCAGCTACGACGCGCAGAAGTCCGTGGTGCAGAAGTGCTCCATGTGCAGCCACCTCACCGACAAGGGCGAGGACCCGGCTTGCGTGGCCGCCTGCTGCGCCAACGCCCGCTTCTGGGGCGACCTGGACGACCCAGACTCCGACGTGTCGCAGGCTCTTGCCGGCGCCGACGAGGCCGCCATCCACAGCCTTGCCGACTCGGGCAACGCACCGCTCACGCGCTACATCCTCTCCGAGAAGGTAGCGCAGTGGATCCCATTTGAGGAGCTCGCGCCGGCGTCCGACACCACGGGCGCTCCGTACTTCAAGGTGAGCGAGTAGGTTTTTGTTTTGGGCCGGTCGGTACGTAAGCGAGCGCGAGGTACGCGAAGTACGCGAGGTGCCGGCCGGCGCATGAAGCACCTGGTTGTGGGCGCGGGCAGTGCGAGGGATGCCTGCCCACGCCCATCTTGCAATTGATCAAACAATGGCGCACTGAGGGGCGCCGGATAAAGGAGAGAGTGCACATGGACGAGAACTCGGAGCTGAAGTCGCAGCTCATCGCCTTGAACGAGGGGCGCGCGGCGCTGTACCGAACCCTGGCCCATCTGTACTTCACCGAGGTCAGCGAGGCCCAGATCGAGCATATGGCAAACCAGGACTTCGCAGGAATGTCGGGCGGCGACCCCCTTATCGCGGAGGGCTTCGAAGACATCAGGCGCTACCTGCGCAAGCGCGACACCGGCACGCGTCAGGAACTCGCGGTGGACTACGCACACACCTTCCTCGCGGCGGGCAACTACGAGAGCTTCGCCGCAACGCCCTACGAGTCAGTCTTCACCTCGGAGACCGGTCTGCTCATGCAAGATGCGCGCGACGAGGTATATAAGATGTACTGCGCCGAACACGTGCAGCCCAGTGAGAGCCTGCACACCCCCGAGGATCACGTGACGTTTGAATTCGAATTCGTGGCGACCCTGCTTGAACGCACGAACGACGCCTTGCGCGCAGGTGAGGTCGAGAAGGCCCTGCACTACGCCCGTACCGCGCAGGAGTTCAACGAGAAGCACCAGCTCAATTGGATCGACGACCTATGCGACGCCGTGATGGACTGCGCACAGACCCGTTTTTACCGCGGACTCAGCAAAGTCACGCGCGGCTGGGTACACCTCGAGGCCACCGTCATGGCCGACGAGGTCGCCGTGCTCGAGGAGGCACGCGCATAGAGGGACTTCGCGCCGCAAGCAAGCAAGCCAAACGCGAACGGAACGGGGCGCGAGAAAGGCGGAGCAAGCCGAAAGCAAGCGCAGGCGAGCGGACGCAGGCGAGCTCGACACATGCAAAGCGAATACGAGAGGCGCGGCGAGAGCAAAAGGTGTCCTCGCCGCGCCTTCTTGCTTGGGGATTCAGGAAAAGGGCACTGCCAGATTTTGAAATGACAGGGCGCCCACTTCTTCACGCCAATCCAAACAACGCATGAGCTGGGGTTTTGCTTTCTATGAGGCGCAAAATGACACATTGCGCCCGTCATTTTGTGGTATTCTGCAAACAAAAAAACCCGCCATTTCTGACGGGTCTCAAAATTCGAAGTGGCGGGATGGACGGGGATCGAACCCGCGACCTCCGGCGTGACAGGCCGGCG
>JAHZHK010000095.1 GCA_019420325.1 Coriobacteriaceae bacterium
GATGTTGTATGTGGTCGCGATGTCCGCATGCCCCATGATGTACTTGAGTCTCGCAGGACTCAGGCCGTTCCTCGCCATGCGCGTCGCGAAGCTATTTGGCTACCCGACACCAGTGCGAGCGACTCACTTTGCCTGTTTATATGATAAGACCCGCACGAAGCGGGTCTTGACAGATAACGCCGTTCCAGCATCTATTGCTTGTTTAATTACAGGCCAGAAACATTGCTCTGATTTGTCTCGCGCTCACTTCGTTCCGCATCCACCCTTAGCCGTCGAGCCGCGTCCTCAATCTCATCGAGATCACCCTCGGCTCCGGAGGCACAGTAAATCAGCAGGATATACCCCGAATAGGTGTACTCATCATAGCCTTCATAAAGCGAGAGTCTGACCCAGTTGCCGTCTTTGTCAGTCCAGGTGTTCGCCCTGTCATCAGCCCAACCGCCCTCGGATGACACGGAGCATTCACCGTATACGCTATCAAGCTTTGCCTTTATGTCGTCATACGCCCCGAGCGGGTCGTCAAAGGTCAGGGCGTAGCGTGCGAGGTAGAACTGGGCGCTGCCGTCCGAGCAATCAAGCCGCCCGTCGTCATCAAGCGGGTACCTGAAGCAAAGGGTCGCCTCCGCCGCAGACCCGGCGACCGTAACAGCGCTGTAATCGATTTGAACTCCGCCGTCTTCGACGCTTTCTCCGGCATGGCTGCAATTTTTGTAAGAGATTAAGGACGGCCTGTATATATCGTGTCCCACGGCTTGACCGCCGCGCAACCCATCCGCCTCAAGCAGTGCGCACGCTTCGTTCATTGTAGTTCCCCACGGTATCCCCCTGAACGTAATCTCACCTTCAGTGACAGCAGCGACGGCGACAGTTCCAAACTCATTCGCCCTGTCCATTTCCCTCAGGCGATTGCGCACCTCTGACTGCAGCGCCTCAAGCTCCTCCTCGGACATTCCGTCCAGGAAGGGGAAGTCAGTCTTCGCAAGCGCGAGACACGGCGACAACACAATCGAGCCGAGCATAGTTGCTGCCGATGCAAGAAACGTTCTGCGTTCCATATGCTCCTCCAATCACTGCGATACGGCGCCGTCACAAGCCCCTCTCGCAGAGAGCGACGCTTTGGGTTGCGGGTGGGTACTTCTATCCCCTGTCAGGCAGAATCGCGGCGTACAGCGCCACCACGAGTGGCGTAAAAACGATGCCGAGGAACCACAGCTGCCAGCTCGCGACGGAGTAGCCCTTGGCCTCGACTACCCCGATGAAGAGGTTGATGAGCAAGATGTAGGCAATCAGCAGGACAACTGCAATTGCCAGAACAATGAATCCAGGCGGTGTGTACATAGCAGGCCCTATTCCACAAGTTGGCTACTATTTGCTCGATGCCTTAAGCGCGGCCATCTTTTTCGAACCTACGGCGTCTTCAAGCTTGATGCCCATGGCGACCTGCCTGATTGCGCCAAGCGCAGCCTCGTCGTCGCCCGAGTCGCTCTGCACCCCTATCTCAAGCTCCCAAATCTGGGTTTCGCCGTAGACGATTATCTTTCCTATGTTCAAATCTGGATTCTTGTCGCAGTAGTAATACAGCACGACTGTGTCAATCCCGTCCCCAGGATATAACTCTGCGCCTATCTTGGTATAGCCGTCCATGGGCACAAAGGCCTCTACCAGCTGCTCCGGTGTGACGACCGACCATGTTCCACTTGAGGCGGCGGTCATATCGCAAAAGATAATTTTGTAAGGGAGGTCATCATTGAACCTGCCGCTGTACTGGTTGTGCCCTGAGTCACTTTCCTTGTTGGATTTGAACACGCTGCCAGCGGGAAGCTCTACCGACAGGCCCTCGAATAGCACAGACTCGGTCTCACAATCGGATAGCGACTCATCTTCGTTGGCTTCTTTAGCCACTTCCGTCGAATCAGTCTTACTCGCAGCTTTCGCAATTGCTGGTTTAGCAAACACTGGGCTCAAACAAGCAAACCCAGCCCCCGCCAGGCACCCCGCCAGCATCTCTCTTCTTGTCATGCGGAATTCCATTGCGACGTTCCTCTTTCTTAACCCTGTCAGCACCCTATTGTTGTCGATTGGAACGCGGCAAGAAAGGGCTGGTAACGTAACCGCTATCCAGCCCTTTCTTGCCATTGTTTGACGGAGGCGTGGCGCTCAGTCTTAGTTCAGAATTACCTTCTCGGCCCACATTGACGGAATGGTAATCGTGTTGCCGAGTACCGCCGTGTAGCTGTACACACCCTTGCACGTGCCGTACACGGTCACCCAGTCATCTTCAAGCACGCGGAAGTCGAGGATGTCAGCCTGGTAACCGACGAGAACAACATCGTCATAATTACCGCTTGTAGCTACTCGCATGACAACGGAACCATCGCTCTCGGTTGCCTGAAGGACTCGCCCGGAGCAGACCACCAACGTGCCGTTATAGGCGTCCGGCGTCCTTGCGACATCGGTATACGGAAGCTCGACGTATGCAGAGAGGTCAAACCAGACGAGCTGATCTGCAGTGACGCGTAGCTGATGCATTGCGTCGAACACCTCTGTCGCAGTCGCGTCGGGGTTGTTCAGAACGGAATCGACGGCCCCGCCGGAAACGATGAGTGCCTTCACGTTCGCATAGGTGGAAGACGTGTAGGAGTTCGGGTCGATGCTCCAGATCCAGTTCGCGAGGTTGGACAGCTCGGTCTTATCGACCCCGGAGACGAGGGCAACATGCTCCGGGCTGGGCGTAATCTCGACATACACAGCGTCTCCGCCGTTGGTGACGTCCAACACGATGCCAACGCCGTCAATCTTCACAGAGCAGTTGATCTTGTCACCGCTCTCGACGGTGTACTGGATTTCCGCAAGGCCAAGGCCCTGGGAGATTGCGTCGACAATTTCCTGGGTCTCCTGCTGCCCGTCGCCGCCTTCCGTGATGGGGACAACGGCGTTAAGCCTGGCCGCACTTTTCTTGCCGTCGACGTCGTCGTACCAGGCCTCAATCTTGCTGGTCATCTTGCCTGCGACGAAGCAGTTCTCAAGACCAAAGTGCTTCGACGGCTCGTCGTCCTTGTTGAAACCGGTCTGGGCAAAGGCGATGTCGAAAAGCTGCAGATAGGTGCGCATCTCCTTGTCCAGAACGCCCTCTGGGACAAGCGCATAGGACTCAATCACAGCAACGTTCGACTCCGGAATTCCCTTGCCGTCAGAAACTTTGGCAACATTCACCTTGGCGGTTTCTTGAGCAGCCATTGCCTCGAACGGCAGCGCCGCCCCTATGCCGCACAGCGCAATCCCCGCGAGACAGCCTGCGAGCATATTCCTTCTCGTCAGTGTGATATTCATAACGATGCCCTTTCTCCTGCCGGCCCTCAATCGCGGGCCATCTCCACATTGGATGCGTCCTCGCACCTTTGCCTTGCTGGCCATGTTGATCTGGAACCGAAAATCTCTCCAGAGTAGTCAGCGAATACAACGTCGTTAGATTCTACGCTTATTAGTCCTTTAAGTCTAATGACATTAGACTTAAATTCCATTCACAGCGTCAAAGTGCCCCTTGACCAAAAGGAGGCATGCAATGGACGGAATAGGCCCGCGCTTAACCGCGCTCATTCATATTCGCAGAGCGTCCGGCCTCACTCAAGCACAGGTTGCCGCGCAACTTGGAATCAGCAAGGCGACCTACAGCGCATGGGAGACAGGCAGGGCAGCGCTAGGAGCCGATAGAATCGTCGCTCTAGCAGAGCTTTTCAAGTGCACGCCCAACGACATCCTGGGCTATTCAGATTCCGAGGGAGGATTCTCCACTCTCACGGGAGTAGAGGAAGAATTCTTGCTTTTGCTGCGGCATCTCCCCCCGAACATCAAGGAAGACATACTTGACATCATGAGGACGACCGCCAAGGGATGGCGCTTAAAATAACCAATACGCCAAGTGCAAACGTAGGGTTTTGAAAAACTACGTCTATTGAGATTAGACATGCACGGTATCCAGCAGGTTCGTCAGCAAAAAGCCAAACGAAAAAAGCCGGAGGACCTGGCTCGGCAAGATACCGAGTGCAGGCCCTCCGGCGCTCAATGAAACGAGCGGTAAAACCGAACCTAGGCGTTAAATCCGTAACGCTTGCGCAGCTCGTAGCGGTCCATGCTCGGGGGCTCGCCGCCGTGCAGGATGCCGCCTTCGGGGACGCAGACGAAGAAGGCGCCATGCCTGTACCAGAGCTGCTTGGTCGCCCTGCCTATCACAACCTCGTAGTACCAAGTGTTGTCCCGATCCCTCATCTGACACTTGGAAATGCGTGCGATGAGAAATCGTCTGCCATCTGGCCAAATCAAGACCTTCGGCACGATGAAACCACTGGGCTGTATCGTGGCCTCCACCTCGACATATTGCCAATGGACCTGGTGAGAGCCCTCGAACCCCACACCCGTCACATCGCTGAACTCAAGCCTGTGCCTCTGTGCCACTGCCATGCCTTGCCTCCCATCCCACGCACATTGGGCGCAACTGTACGGGATGGGGCGGACAACAAAAACCGCCCCGCATGCTCGCGGGATCGACAGGCATGCGGGGCGGTCAGATTTGGTGCGGCGGGTTGAATCACGCGAGGAGCAAGGGTTGTCTTACTTCTCCAGGTAGCTCTCCATGGCGCGGCGCAGGATGCTGGAGCGGCTGACGACGCCAACCATGCGCCCGGCCTCGTCCACAACGGGGGCCTTCTTGAACTTGTGCTGGGCGAGCGTCTGACAGGCGTCCTTGAGCGTGGTCGCGGCGGGAAGGCTCACGACCTTGTCAGTGGCGATTTCAGCCACAGGCAGCACCATGAGCTCGCGCAGGCGCTCGTCGATGGTCTGGTTGTTGGCAGCCTCGAGGAACACATACGAGCTGGTAAAGGCAGGTGTTTTGTCGGCTAGGTAGCGCATGATGTCACCATCGGACACAAAGCCGCACACGTGGCCCTGGGCATCCACAAGGGGAAGGCCGCTCACCTGGTGCTCGACAAGGGCATGCATAGCCTCGCTCACAGGGGCGTCGGCCGCCACGGCATACGGCTCGCGCTCCATGATGTCGGCAAGCGTCGCAGTGGAAAGGCTGACGGAAACGGCGGTCTGGGCAGCGCGGTCATGCTCACCGGCCGTGCACTCGCGTGCCACGGCTCCGGCTGCAGGCGCAGGCGGCTCGCCCGCAGGCACGCCACCCTGGGGGCCGTGGCCCGCAGGAGCGCCCGTTACACCGGCGCCGGCGACGGCAGGCGCCTGAGCCCCGCGCCTATGGGCGGCAAGCGAGTACACGAACGCCACCGCGAGGCCAACAAAGGCGATGCCGGCAGCCACCTCGATGGCGGCGGCGAAGCCCTGGGCGCACGCGCGGGCCTCGTCGAGCCCGCCGACCATGCCAGCGCCCTGCACGCTCGACAGCACACCGGTGAAGAGAGCGGGACCAACGCAGGCTGCGACCTGCACGAACGTGGTCATGAGCGCCACGCCGAAGGGGTTCTGCTGAGGGGGCAGCGTCTTGAGGCCTGCGGTCTGCGAGGGCGAGAACACAAGACCGATGCCGGAGTACACGAAAAGCGCGGCAACGAAAAGCGCCGGGGCCGACTGGCTGGGGGCGACAAGCGCCATGGCAGTCGTGCCCAGGGCGGCAAGGGCAAAGCCCGCAGGCAGCAGCGGCCACTCGCCGCGCTTGTCCATGATGCGGCCAGCGACGAGGGTGAAGCCGGTGTTCACGAGCACGGGCACGAGAATCACGAGACCTGCCGCAAACGCGGACATGCCCAGGGCGCCCTCAAAGTACAGGGGCAGCAGGACCGACAGCGAGAACATGAGCATCATGGCGACCACAACGAGCACGGTGGCGGGCCAGAAACGGATGCTCTTCATCGGCGTGATGTCGATGAGGGGGAAGGCACAGCGCGTCTGACGCACCACAAACACGACCGCCGAAGCAATGGCCACCGCAAGCGAGGCGACGCCCATGACAGGCTGCGCCATGACCTGGGCCAGGCCGAACGACAGCGTGAAGAGGAACACGGCAGACAGGCAGGCGCTCGGCACGTCGAGATGGACCTCGGAAGTACCCAGGTTACGCAGGAACACCATGCCCAAAAGGGCAATCAACACCATGCCCACGAGCGGCACGACAAACACGGAGTGCCAGCCGAAGGCAGTGACAAGGCAGCCGCACACCACAGGGGCAAACGCCGGGCCAAAGCTGATCATGCATCCGCCGATGGACATGAACGTGCCCAGCTTGTTCTTGGGCGTGACCACGAGGATAGTGTTCATCATCATGGGGATGAAAATGCCCGCGCCCAAGGCCTGAATGAGGCGCGCCACAAGCAGAAACGCGAAGTTCATCGAGAAGAGACCCATCGCCGAGCCGGCCACGCACAGAACGGCTCCCGCGAAAAAGAGCGTGCGCAGCTCAAAACGACGATAAAAGAAAGCCATGCACATGACCACAACGGTGGAAGCAATCATATAGCCCGTAACCAGCCACTGGGCCGTGACCGAGTCGACCCCGTACTCCCCCATGATGGACATGAGGCCCATGTTCACCAGGTTCTCGTTGAATCCCGCCAGAAAGGCTGCGGCGTACAGCACGCCAAGCAGCGGGACGTAACTGGCGCCCTTCGCAGCGCCGGTTGCATTTGCATTCATGCGGTTGAAGCTCCTTTGATGACACGCGCCAAGCCGTGGCGCACCGGGGCTCGCAGCCGAAACGCGCTTGTCCATCCGACCTCATCATGGGCGCATGGATGCAACAAGCCCGGCGTGAACGCCGCCGGCAGCATTGAGCAAGGATGCAGTTTAGTTAAGCGGCGCGGCGCACATAATACCCTGCCGCAAAACTCCATCACTTTGGACGGGAGCAGCAGGAAGGTTACGCCCGCAAAACTAGTCCCGCGAGTGAAAGTGGCATCTGGCGCCCATAATGCATGCCCTGCGAGCGACGGGTTGAAATATACAAAGGAAAAGACCCCATTGCCGAGAAAAAACGTTGAAAATTTCAACCCATCGCTCGCCGCGCGTCATTCAAGCGCCGCTCCTGCCAGCAACCAGCGGTTATTTGCCCGCAAAGAACTCTCCTGCAATGCGGGCGGACTCGGCGGCATCCTTGGCGTAGTACTCGGCACCCATTGTGGCTGCATATTCGGGTGTGAGCACGGCGCCGCCCACCATGACCTTGACGCCGGGTACCTCGCGGTGCAGCAGTTCGACGGTCTGCTCCATCGAGCGCACGGTGGTGGTCATGAGGGCAGACAGGCCCACAAGGCGCGCGCCTGTTGCCCGCACGCACTCGAGCACGGCCTCGGGCGCCACATCGCGGCCCAGGTCGTGCACGCGGTAGCCGTAGTTCTCGAGCAGCATCTTCACGATGTTTTTGCCGATGTCGTGAATGTCGCCCTTGACGGTGGCGAGCACGATGTCGCCCTTGTCCTGGGCGGCACCGGCAGGCACGCACGCCTTCACGGTGTCGAAGCCTACCCTGACAGCCTCGGCGGAGGCCATGAGCTGGGGCAAGAAGAGCTCGCCGCGCTCGAACTTGGCGCCCACCTCGTCAAGCACGGGGATAAAGCAGCCGTCGATGACCTCCAGCGCGTCACGGCCGGCAAGAAGCTCACGGGTCACGGCCTCCATCTGCGCCTTGCGCCCGGTGAGGATGAGGTGCCGAGCACGGAAGAAAGCGTCATCGGTCGAGGCGTCCACCCCAGCAGCCTGGTTGGCGGTCGCAGCCTGCGCCGCACTCGAGCCCCCGGGGCCTGCGGTCGTTTTCTGCGACAAGCCCGCACCCGAGCCCGCAGGCCCATCTACCTGCACGCCCTTCGCGGACACCCCGGCGGCTCCAGCTCCACTCACCTGCGCATCCGCCGCAGAGCTGCCCTGCGCAAGCGCAGGCGCAGGCGCAAGTGCCGGCGCGTCGTAAGGGTTCGGGGCTTGGGCATATCGCTCAATAAAGGCGGCCGCACCCTCGTCCTGGGCATTGAGCACGCGCTGGGTGGCCACCACGTCGCACATGCGGCGCGACTTGGGGTTCATGATGGCCAGATCGAGCCCCGAGGCAAAGGCCTGCGAGAGGAACACCGCGTTGACCATCTCACGCTGGGGCAGGCCGAAGCTGATGTTGGACACACCCAGCACACATCG
Organism: Coriobacteriaceae bacterium; assembly: GCA_019420325.1. Taxonomy (GTDB): domain Bacteria; phylum Actinomycetota; class Coriobacteriia; order Coriobacteriales; family UMGS124; genus UMGS124. Next base: position 8,137 of record JAHZHK010000095.1, read on the forward strand.
AACGCCGAGTTCCTCATGCACGAGGCGCATGGCACGCAGAATCTGCGCCACCTGATGCTGGTTGGTGGAAGCCGCCATAGCGAGGCAGTCGATGACCACGTCCTCCCGCGGAATGCCAGCTTCCTCGGCGGCCTGCACGATGCGACGCGCGATGGCCAGGCGCCCTTCGGCCGTCTCGGGGATGCCGTCCTCGTCAAGCGTGAGGCCAACAACCGCGCAACCGTAATGCGCGGCAATCGGCAGCACGGCCTCGAGCGACTCGGCCTTGCCGTTCACAGAGTTGATGAGGGCCTTGCCCGCATAGCGCCGCACAGCGCGGCGCACAGCCTCGGGGTCGGAGGAGTCGATCTGCAGCGGCAGGTCGCACACAGCCTGGATGCGCTCCATGACCTCCACGAGCACGCGGGGCTCATCGAGCTCAGGCAAGCCTACATTGACGTCGAGCGCGTCAGCTCCGAGTTCCGCCTGGTCAAGCGCCTCGCCCACCGCGTAGTCGAAGTCACCTGAACGCAGCGCCTCCTTGAGGCGCTTCTTGCCGGTGGGGTTAATGCGCTCGCCGATGATGTTGGCATAGGGCTTGCCTGCCTGCATGACCAGCGTCTTTTGCGCGCTGCACACGGCAAAGGCATGCGCGTCGCGACCCTGCGGGGGCATGGGCGTGCGCGTGTCCACGAGGGTGTGGATGCGGGCGATGTAGTCGGGCGAAGTGCCGCAGCAGCCGCCCACAACGGTGGCGCCGGCGTCGAGCAGGGCCTCAGCCGCGTGCGCGTACGCCTCAGCGTCGATGTCGTACAGGGTCCGTCCGTCCTCGATGCGCGGCAGACCCGCGTTTGCCTGCACCATGAGCGGCACTCGAGCAAAGGGCGCCATGCGCGCGAGCAGGGGCGCAAGCGCGTCGGGGCCCAGCGAGCAGTTGATGCCCACAGCCTGCACGCCCAAGGCCGACAGCGTCATGGCGCAGATTTCGGGACTTGTACCGAGGAAGGTGCAACCGTCCTCGCCGAACGTCATGGTGGCAACCACAGGCAGCTCCGTGCATTCAAGGCAGGCAAGCACCGCCGCCTTGGCCTCAAGCAGGTCAGTCATGGTCTCGACGACGAAGAGGTCGGCACCGGCGGCCTGCGCAGCACGTGCCTGCTGGGCAAAGAGGTCGTACGCCTCGTCAAAGTCCATGGTACCCAGGGGCTTGAGCAGGGCTCCGATGGGACCGATGTCGGCAGCCACATAGCTCGCACCCGACTGTCGCGCGCATGCGATGCCGGCCGCAAATACGTCTTCCACACTGGCGACGTCGCCCAGCTTGTGGGCGTTGGCGCCGAACGTGTTGGCCGAGATCACATCGGCGCCCGCCTCCACATAGGCGCGATGGATGGCCGTGACGGTCTCGGGATGAGAGAAGTTGAGCAGCTCGGGCAGCTCACCGGCCTTGAGACCCGCCTCTTGCAGCATGGTGCCCATCGCCCCGTCGAACACGAGGAACTCCTCACCGGAAAAAACGCGGCGCAGGAACGGATCGGTTGTGCGGAAGCGGTCGGACGTCATGGGATACCTCACTCAGGAATCACTCAAATGGCAGGTCGAAGGCGGTGTCAGGGGGAGTACGCGCAGGCTGGCCCTCTCGCTCATCAGCGCGCCCGCGCTCCCAGCACGGTGTGCCGCGCTGGCGCAGCTGGCAGGTGGACCAGATGTTGCATGCACCGCACCCCAGATGACGGCCCCTGGCGGGCGTCTCAGGGTACAGCCCCACAATACACGTCACGGACTTGGTGGGCACGAGCAGGCTTGAGACGCTCGCCGTGAGCCCCAGGCGTTTGGGGGCCTGCAGCACCTCAAGAAAACCCGCCTGCACGTCAAGCGGCAAGTCGGCATACCCGGGGCTGAACCGATCGCCCGCCTTGAGGCCCAATTTGGCCGCGTAGTCGGCGATTTCCTCGCAGGCACGGTCGGCGCCCCACTCCACCAGGTCGGTGCAGGCAGCGTCGAACACGAGCTGGCCGAGGGGATCGACAAGACCCAGGCGGCGCAGCTCGCGGTCGGCCGAGGCCCCGAGCGTACAGGCGAGGAGCGCCACCTGACGCGCACCGGCGAGAAAGCCGGTGATGGCGCAGCCTCCGAGCTCAAGCGAGGTGCCTGCGAGACGCACGACCGGGAGCAGCTCCTCCACTTCGAAGGCACGCCACACCCACTTGGGGTCGCAGGTGCGCTCGGCAAGGTCGATACCAGCGGCAATGCGCCCCTTGAGCTCGGCGGTCATCTCCTGACCGGCATGTCCCAGGTAACGCATGACCTCCGAAGTACGGATGCGCCCGCCCGCCTGCGCCACGTCGACCTCGCCCATAGTCGGCCGCGCCTACAGAAGCTCGCAGATGGCGCGGGCCACGGCAGGCTTGTTCATCGTGTACACATGCAGGCCGTCGGCTCCAGCGTCGCGCAGGCCGCGCAGCTGGGCGGCGGCATACTCGATCCCCGCACGGCGCGGAGCCTCGTCATCGCCCTCGT
>JAHZHK010000096.1:0-9523 GCA_019420325.1 Coriobacteriaceae bacterium
TGGAGGTACTACATGTCAGAGTTCATCAGGCCTCAGGTTACCGTCGAGGGAATCAGTGAATCCTTTGCCCGCTTCACGGTTGAGCCGCTCGAGCGTGGTTTTGGTGACACCCTGGGCAACTCGCTTCGCCGCGTTCTGCTGTCGTCGCTTGACGGCGCTGCTGTCGAGGCGATTCACATCGAAGGCGTGCAGCACGAGTTCCAGTCCCTGGCCGGAGTTCGCGAGGACGTGACGGACATCGTTCTCAATGTTAAGGGTCTTGTTTTTAAGTCCAACAACATTGGAGACGAGGCAACTGCCACGGTTGACATCGACGGTCCTGCGGTTGTGACTGGCGAGGACTTCTTTGTTCCCGCTGAGTTCGACCTCATCAATCCCGAGCATGTGATTGCCACCCTCGAGGACGGCGTTCATTTCACGATGTCCATGCGTATCGGTACTGGCCGTGGCTATGCCCCCGGCGAGTCCAATGCCCGTGGCGATGATTCCATCGGAATCATCCATGTCGACAGCCTGTTCTCGCCGGTTCGTCGCTGCACGAAGTTCGTTGAGCCCTGCCGCGTTGGTCAGCGTACCGACTATGACAGGCTCGTGCTTGAAGTCGAGACCAACGGGGCTGTCACGCCCACTGAGGCTCTCGTGCAGGCTGCGAACATCGTCAACCAGCACATCAACGCTTTCCTCACGCTTACCACGGTGGAGAGCGTTCCTGAGGAGACTTCCATCTTCGCTCAGGAAGAACCCGTCGACAACGTCGAGCTCGACAAGCGCATCGACGACCTCGACCTGTCTGTTCGTTCGTTCAACTGCCTGAAGCGCGCCGGCATTCACTCCGTGCGTCAGCTTCTCGATTTCAGCGAGAACGACCTTCTTAACATTCGCAACTTCGGCGTCAAGTCTATCGAAGAGGTCAAGGACAAGCTTGACTCGATGGGCATGAGCCTGAAGCAGTAGGATCGGGAGATCACTAGCATGAGGCACAACAAGAAGCACGGGCTGAAGCTGGGAACTGATGCTTCCCACACCAAGGCTATGAAGCGTAGCCTGGTCTGCTCTCTCTTCCTTAACGATCGCATCAAGACCACTGAGACGCGCGCCAAGGCTATCCGTGGCGACGTGGATCGTATCATCACGTGGGCTAAGCGCGGTGACCTTCACAGCCGTCGTCTTGCCATCGCCAAGCTGAACGACAAGGAGATCGTGCGCGAGGTCTTCGAGAAGGTTCAGCAGGGCATGTGGGCCGACCGCACCTGTGGTTTCACCCGCATTATCAAGCTTGGGCCCCGCAAGGGCGACAACGCCCCCATGGTGATCATCGAGCTCGTCACCGAGCCCTGCACGCCCAAGAAGAAGGCTGAGAAGGCTGCTGTCGCCGAGGTTGCCCCCGTGGCTGCCGAGGAGACCGTTGCTGAGGTCGTCGAGGAGACTCCCGCCGAGGAGGCCTCCGAGGCCAAGGCCGAGTAAGCAAAAGCTTCTCGATCTTCATATGCTTGCATGAAAGGAGGTCCTTTATGGGCCTCCTTTTTTCGTTTAGAAAGGGCCGTTCATGGCATTGAGAGTCGCGTCCCTGACCACGAGGCCTATAACCTCGTGTCCAGGATCTGCCTTTCAACTTATAAACGTGGACTTTGAGGTGCCGCAAGCGGGCAAGATTGCTCTTGTCGGGCCGAACGGTTCCGGAAAGTCAACGCTGCTACGTGCTCTTTTGGGGACAATCGACTTGCTGGAAGGTTCGGTTGTCTTCGATGACGACCCTTTAAACGCTGAGGTGGAATCCTCGGATATTCGTTTTGATTTTGCTTATGTGGGCCAAGACCCCGATGCAAGTTTCGTCACTTCAACGGTAGAAGACGAAGTCGCGTTTGCTCTCTGCAACAAGGCGATGCAGCCAGACGATATCAGGGCGCGTGTGACGCAAGCCCTTGCTGTGTGTGGCATTGAACATCTTCAGTATCGAAGCCTTTCGACGTTGTCTGGCGGACAGAAGCAAAGAGTGTGCATTGCGGCGGCTTTGGCGCTGAAGCCCCGCGTTCTGCTGCTTGATGAGCCGTTTAGCATGCTTGATGCGAGCGCGCGTGCTTGTGTGCGTCAGGCTCTTACAAGCTTCGATTCGCAAACCTCGCTCATCCAAATCTCTCACCGTTTTGATGAGATTTCTGACTTCGATTCTGTGATTGCACTTGAAGCGGGGCATATCGTTTGGCAGGGCAGCCCTTGTGAGTTCATGGCGCAGCCAGGGCTTTCAGAGAAGACGGGGCTGCGAGTGACGTCTTATGCCACGCATGAGGTGCTGTCTTACGAGGCCAGGTTTACTCATGCGGGTTGGACATCTTTGAGTCGCGAGAATTCAACTAGCGGTGGGGATGCTGCTACCTCTTCGTTTCAGGCACAGCAGTGCTCATATGCGCCGAAGGCCAAAGAATTCGGGCCCATGATGTCGAACACTTCTTCCGATGCAGCCCCTTTATTTGCGTTGCGGGGTATTGACGTGGAAATTGAGCCAGCTCAACTGACCCTTCTTGTGGGTGATTCGGGATCTGGCAAGACAACGCTCGCATGCATTCTCGCTGGTTTGCTTGTGCCCTGCTCGGGCAATGCCACTCTTGATGGGCGCGCTGTCGCTCCCGGCTCTGTCGGACTTGCTTTCCAACGTGTTGAAGACCAGCTCTTTCGGGCTCGAGTTATCGACGATGTTGCGTTTGGCCCTCAAAACTGCGGACTGCGTCGCCGCGATGCCTTGCGTGTGGCCGTTCATGCACTTGCCGACGTTGGCTTGGATGCGGAGTCGTTTGGCGCTCTCAATCCCCAGTGTCTTTCGGGCGGGCAGAAGAGACGTGTGGCCCTTGCCGGGGTGTTTGCAATGGAGTCGCAATTCGTTATCTTGGACGAGCCGACTGTCGGGCTTGACGCTGTCGGTATACGCAGCCTCCTTGCAATGCTTACATGTCTTTTGGAGCAGGGCAGGGGAGTGCTGGTGGTCACTCATGAGCCTGAGGTCTTCTTTGGGCTTGCTGAGAAGGCATATGTGCTTGAGAGCGGCCGTATCCAGGCGATGTATGCAGATGAAAGGGGAAACGTCGATGCATAAGGAATTCCGCGCCCCTGACCCCTCTGTGTCAGCCCCCTCTGCCATGCAAGAAGACAAGTGCCTCACGACTGAAGGCCTCGGTGGCGCTGTCCCTTCTGCGTCGGTCCCTTTGTCCATGCAAGGGCAGGCTTGTTCTGCCAACCCCACCTCTGCAGGCGACACCGATGTCAAAACCATCTCTGCCCCTATGCTCACCCATGCCGCTCTCTCGCTCGATGCGCGAGTCTGGTTCGTGTTGACGTGCGCCTTTTCTGTTTGCGCCCTGACCGTTTCATCCTCTTTGACGTTGGCGTTTCTGTGGCTTGGGGCCTTGGCGCTGTACGTGCGTTTGGGTGGAAACCTTGCCCTGCTTGGGCGCAGCCTTGCCTTGCTTGGAGTACTTTACGCACTGATTGTCATCTCGGCTGCCCTTGTATTTGATGGAACGGGCGACGTCATGATTGCAGGAGTCGTAGGCATCTCATGGGCGGGCTTCGCGCGAGGGGCGTTTACCTGTGCCCGCCTCATGTCTATCGTGGTCTTCTCGCTTGTCTTGACTTGCGCGTGCACGACAGCTCAAATGAGCGAGGCCCTTACGGGGCTTTTGAAGCCGTTGGGCAAGGTTGGTTTTCCGGTTGGCGATATCGCAATTATGTTGGGGCTTGCGTTGCGGTGCATCCCCCTTGCGTGTGAGAAACTCGCTACAATCCGAATGGCACAGAACGCGCGCGGTGCGGCTATTGGCCTTTCGCGCAATCCGGTGCGAAAGGTTCTTTCCTATGTCCCGCTTATGGTGCCGCTATGCGTTGCCATGTTCCGCTATGCTGATGATTTCGCGTTCTCATTGAGTGTGAAGGGCTTTACGGGTGTGAATCGCGTTGAGCTGCATGCCCATGCCATGAGTGCCTTGGATTGGCTTGTTGCCGGTGCGGGTGTGATGATTGCTGCCGGCTTGGCGGTTTTCTGTTAGCCGCGCATTGTTGGTGCGCCACCCGATACGGCGCGTGTCCGAATGAGTTTGAGAAGGGGAGTGTCTCTGCGTGGAAGCAGAAAACCAGGTGACCTTGGATAGCGGCAGCGAGACCCTCGTGCTGCGCGTGGGTTACGACGGGACCTCCTACGCTGGTTTTGCGCAGCAGGAGAAGCAACCTCATGTCAAGACGGTGGCAGGTGAGCTGCGACAAGCGCTGCGCACGGTGCTTCGCCGTGATGTTGAGCTGACGTGTGCAGGCAGGACGGATGCGGGGGTCCATGCTCGCGCACAATACGTGAGTCTGCCGTTTGGGGCTGAGGAGTTTGAGCAGCGCACCTCCCAGCGCCTGCTGCGCTCGCTTGGCGCGGTTCTTCCGCCGGACATCCGCGTGTATGAGCTGTATCGAGCGCCGACGGGCTTCTCCGCGCGATTTGATGCTCGTGCGCGTCGATATCGGTATCACCTTTGTTCGGGCCCTGTCGGTCCGCTTTTTTGTGCCAACTGGAGCTGGTGGATTCGTACCGCTCAGCCCCATGCGCTCGATGTCAATGCCATGAACGAGGCGGCACGCTGCCTGATAGGCGAACATGACTTCAAGAGCTTCTGCAAGGCCCAAAGCGCGATAGACAAGCCGACGTGTCGTTATGTGATGTCGGCGTTCTTTGAGCCTGAGGTTGTGCTTGGAGAGGAGACGCTCGTTTTTGACATTGTGGGCAACGCGTTCCTTCACTCCATGGTCCGCTCCGTTGTGGGAACCCTTGTGGAGGTCGGTCTTGGAAGAAGGCCTGTTGAGTGGGTCAGTCAGGCGCTGGCTGCATGCGAACGTTGCGCCGCCGGCCCCTGTGCTCCGGCTTGTGGCCTGACGTTTTGGGGCGTTCAATATCCTGACGACGTTTTGAAACCTTGGTAACGTATCATCACTTTCGATATGCATCGATGCATCCAGATTGGAGACATGCCTTGAAGACCAACCCGTCGTTTAGCAGGCTCGAGCAGAGCTATTTGTTTTCCACAGTTGCAAAGAAGGTTGCCGCCTACAAGCAGGCTCACCCCGAAGAGCGTGTTATTCGACTAGGTATCGGAGATGTGACGTTGCCCCTCGCCCCCTGCATCGTCGAAGCCATGCACAAAGCGGTGGATGAGATGAGCGTTGCCGAGACGTTCCGCGGATATTGCGATGACGCCGAGGGCTATGAGTTTGTCCGTCAGGCGGTAAAGGACTTCTATCATGGTCTGGGCGTTGAGGTCGGCCTCAATGAGGTCTTCGTGTCCGACGGTGCCAAGAGCGACCTGGGCAACTTCCTTGACATCATCGAGCCTGGTTCGAACGTGCTCATTCCTGACCCCGTGTATCCGGCTTACGTCGATACCAACGTCATGGCGGCAAACCATATCCTGTTTGCCAGCAGCGACGTTGAGGGTGGGTTCCTTCCCCGTCCTGACAGCGATGTGCATGCCGACGTTATCTACATTTGCTCGCCGAACAACCCCACGGGTGCCACCTATGACGCAGACGGCCTCAAGGCATGGGTTGATTACGCGCTTGCAAACAATGCCCTCATCATTTTCGATTCCGCGTATGAGAGCTTCATTCGTGAGCCGAGTGTTCCGCATACGATCTTTGAGATTGAAGGCTCGCGCAAGTGTGCGGTTGAGATCTCCTCATTCTCCAAGCGTGCTGGCTTCACCGGCGTGCGCTGTGGCTTCACCATCGTTCCTACCGATCTTGAGGTCGCTGACGGTAACCTCAACGCTTTGTGGCGCCGCCGCCAGAACACGAAGTTCAATGGCGTGCCCTACATTGTGCAACGTGCTGCTCAGATGGCGCTTTCCCCTGTGGGCCTGAAGGAAACGGCAGAGCAGGTGGACATCTACCTCTCCAACGCCCGCACGATTGCCGAGGGTCTCGACAAGCTCGGCATCCGCTACACCGGTGGCAAGAACTCTCCCTACATCTGGCTCGAGTGCCCCAACCAGATGAGCTCGTGGGACTTCTTCGACTTTCTGCTTGAGAAGGCCCAGGTAGTAGGTACGCCTGGCGTTGGCTTTGGTCCTGCTGGCGAGGGATACTTCCGTCTTTCCGCTTTCGGCAGCACGGCCGACTGCAAGGAGGCCATGGAGCGCATCGCGACGGTTCTCCATGCTGAGGGCCTGGCGTAAGAACACGGTCGTAGCAACAAGTGGTTGACAAGGGGCTCAGGGATTCATCCCGGGTCCCTTTTTAGCGTCAGAAAACAAGACGGGCCGGGCATGCGATGAGGCAAGCCCGGCCCGTTGGTGTTTGTTGGTGCGCCGCGTGATATCGAATGGCGGACCTAGAAGATAGTCATGAACAGTTTGGCCAAGGCAAAGCCGATGAGACCGCAGCAGGGGAAGGTGAGCACCCAGGCTACGACCATGTGCTTGGCAATGTCCCACTTCACCTTGTGGGGGTTCTTGATGAAGCCCACGCCCATGATGGAAGACGTGTTGGCGTGCGAGGTGGAAACCGGCATGCCTGTGAGCGAGGCGATAAGCAGGGTAATGCTCGTCGAGAGGCTCGCGGCAACGCCCTGGGGAACCTCAAGCTTGACCATGTCCATGGCAACAGACTTGATGATGCGCTTGCCGCCTACGGCCGTGCCCAGGGAGATGGCCAGCGAGCACACGATCATGAGCCATAGCGGGAAGCCGTCGGCGCTCGGCTCAGAGGAACCGAAGGAGAGCGCGATACCCAGAAGGGCGATGGACATGAACTTCTGGCCGTCTTGGGCACCGTGCAGGAACGAGAGCGCCACGGCACACACATCCTGGACGGCCATGAAGAAGCGGTTTGCGCTGCGACGGTTGGCGTTGCGACACGCAAAGTTGATGAACTTCATGAGCAGGCAGCCAAGGATGAAGCCGGCTCCCAGGGAGAAAATCATGCCGTAGATGACCTTGGCCCACTCACTGGGAACGACGCCGGCCCAGCCGTTGAGTGCGATGGCGCCGCCTGTGATGCCGGCGATAAGCGAGTGGGACTTCGAGGCCGGGATGCCCATGAGCCAACAGAATACGCCCCAGACGATGGCTCCTATCATGGCGGCCACCAAGGCGAGAAGTGCCGCATGGGTGTTTCCCGAGAAATCGACCATGCCGAACATGGTGTGGGCCACAGCGGTGGAGATGTAGGTCATGCCGAGCAGGCCCACGAAGTTGAAGACCGACGCGAGCGCGATGGCCGTGCCGGGGCGCAGGCACCGTGTGGAAACCGCGGTCGCGATGGCATTGGGTGCGTCGGTTGCGCCCGAGATGACGGTAACGGCGATAACGAGTGCAACGATGAGCCACAGAACAGGATACATAACAGCCTGTTCGATGAAAGCGGAAAGGGTGAGTGCCATCGGTCCCCAACTTTGTAAAGAATCGGCCAATAATACGTCAAAAGTCAGAAAACTAATATAGCAGCATGGCTTGCTCCCAGTGGCCCTCAAGCGGGCCAAAGCCACAAGAGGTCGATTTACTGCTTGGAAATCAGGTCCACGACTGTGAGGTCCGCAGACGCCTTTGCAATGATGTCGCGGCTGCCGAAGACACAGATCCGACCTTGCTCGGCGACGCCGTGCAGGGCCTGGGCAAGGTTGCGCAACGCCTGCGGGGTCGTTGCGAGTTCCTCGCTGCGCAAACGCTCTCTCCAGAGGGGGTCACGGCGAGCAAGGTAAAGGCCGTCTTGCCTGCGTGCCACCTGGTAGGGCTTTTTGGGAGAGTCATGGGCCGCAAGGGTGCTCACGATGTAGCCTTCCAAGTCTTCCTCAGTGGGTTCGTAGCTCTCAATCCAGGAGGCACAGGCGTCCATGCGGGCAAGAGAGTCGTCGAGATTGGGGTCGCGGAAGGTATAGAAGCCCACCTCGCCGTCGATGTCAGGCTTGATGCCGCAGCCGTAGGCGCCGCCCTTCACGCGAATCTCGTTCCAGAGATACTCATAGTTGATGGCTTTTTGTGCCACGTTCCATACGCCGGAGAACGAGTTGCCAGAAAGAGGACCGCAAAGGGCCTTGGAGACGAAGCACACGTCGGTGGGAACAACGAATGCTTCGTTGACGAGCGCAGCAGGGGGAACGACGAGGCGCGTTTGCTGAGCCTTTGCTTCCTCCAGGCCAAAGGTACCCGCCTTGTCCCAGTAAGCGGCGAGGTCGCACTTAGGGCCGGTGAAGCTGTGATAGTCGTTCCCGCGCTTGAACGTGCGCTTGCAGACATCGGTGAGTTTGGCCGGAAGGCCGCGAGAAACCCCCGTCCAGTCTTTGAGCAGATCGCAGACGAAACGGTAGTAATCGACGCCACCAAAGTGCTGACCCAGCCTCTTTTTGTCATCGGTGTAGCTCATGGCGCGCGCCAGGGCGTATGAGTGGCCGGAGTTTGCAAAAGCCTGCTCAGCATCGAGCTTTTGCTGCATAAGGATCGTGCGGATGCGCTCGGTGTCATCAAAGACCGTTTGCGACCACACATGCGCGGGCAGCTCGGCCAGATCGATGACGTTTTCCGAAAGGGCGCAGGCCCCCACGACAAGCCAGGCACAGGGTTGTCCCGTGTCCTCGCGGCGCGTCACATGGGTGGAGAACCCAAGGCGTCCCAGGCGGCTTTCCACAAGCAGGTCGAGCTCTGCGGCGCTGTGGCTGATTGTGGCCATCTTGCCGAGCAGACTGCAGGCAAGCGTCACATAGCAGAGCTCGTCCCAGGTGAGGTCGTCGAGGGGGAAGTAATGATAGGTGTAATCGATGCGGCGCGTGTCCAGGTCGTAATGGGCGCACGGCAGCGGAGTGTCTTGGGCCAAAAAGAGGGGTGTCTCCGTCGGGCCCTGCCCCACATCGCACAGGTGCAGGCGTGGTAGGGTGGCAAGTGCCTCAGGGGAGTCGGGTTCGTCTTGGATGCAATGCAACTCGTTGGCTGCGCGCTCGACATCGTCGAGTTGCTGGGGTGATACCTCCTCGGCGGCATTGACCTGGTCTTGTTCCGGCTCGCATTCGTCCTCTTCGAGGGCAATAAGCTCGCAGCGGCCGTGGTGATTTGTGTCGACAAAGATGTCGCGCACGGTATCTTCCCAAAACGTCGTGGTGAGGCCCTCGCGCAGCGTGCGCATCGAGTCTTCGTAGCGCAGGTAATCGCAGGGCATCTCGTCGTCGTACAGCCAGCCGCACATGGCGTTGATGGCCAGCGCCACGCCATCGGCCATGCCCGAGTCACGCTCGCGCAGGCTGAAGTCGGCGGCGTCGAGTGCCGCCGAGAGTTCTGCGCGCGGTACGCCCTCGCGTGCCATGCGGGAAAACTCGGTCTTCAGTAGCTCGGTGAGCTCGTCTGCCGCCCCGGCGCGTGCGCCGCGCAGCTCGATGACCACATAAGGCTGCAGCAGGCCGTCGTACACGAAGCAGTCCACGTCGCAACCCAAGTCCGATTCGAGAATCGCGCGCTTGAGCGGGGCCTCGTTGCTGCCCATGAGGGCGTCGCACAGGATCTCGCAGGCCAGG
>JAHZHK010000096.1:9533-10515 GCA_019420325.1 Coriobacteriaceae bacterium
AACGTTCCGATGACGAATCCTTCCGTGACGCAGGCGTTGTCGGGGCTCGTCTGCATCTCTTTATGCACGTCGAGACGAACGACGGGTGCCTGAAGTTCCAGGGGGTTTGCAGAACCGGCCGCGCGTCCGCTTTGACGCTCCTTGTCGGTGAAGCTTGCAATGAGCTCGAGCTCGGGCATGAGAGCGATGTCGCCGTACAGCACGATGCGGGCGTTTGCCATGTTGTAATGGCGCGCATGGGTGTCCAGGTACGACTCATAGGTGAGGTCGGGGATGGCCGCGGGGTTGCCGCCGGATTCGTATCCGTAGGCGGTGTCGGGGAACAGCGCCGCGTTGAGGCCTGCCAGGGCGACCTCGTCTGGGTCGGACATGGCCCCGCGCATCTCGTTGAGCACTACGCCATTGGTCACGAGATGCCTGTCTACGCCTTCGCCCTCCACTTCGTAGTGCCAGCCTTCCTGTTCGAAGATCGCACGCTTGTGGTAGAGCTGGGGGAAGAGCACGGCGTCGAGATAGACGCTCATCAAGTTCATGAGGTCGCGCTCGTTGGTGCTTGCGACTGGGTACATCGTTTTGTCGGAGAACGTGAGCGCGTTGAGGAACGTCTGCATCGAGGTTTTGAGCAGGTTGACGAACGGCTCCTTTACCGGATACTGGTCGCTGCCGCATAAAACGGAGTGCTCTAGGATGTGAAAGACGCCCGTGTTGTCGACGGGCGGTGTCTTGAACGTGACGGAAAACGACTTGTTTTCATCCTCGTTTGCAAGCCACATGAGCGGGGTGCCGGTCTGATTGTGGCGCATCACCACGGCTCGCCCGTCGATTTCGGGCAAGTCCTCTATGCGTTCGACCTGAAAACCGTGCAGTATATCGCCCACGTGAAGGTTACGCGCGGTTTGGTTGGACGTATCGGCCATAATCAACCTTTCTCATCGTGTTTGACGGGTCGAATTGTACCCGTGCTGTATGTCCTCTCAGCGAT
>JAHZHK010000097.1 GCA_019420325.1 Coriobacteriaceae bacterium
GGGTGCCGGGGCAGCCGTCGCCGACGACAAGCAGGCCGAGGAGGGCGCCTCTGAGGACAAGAGCGCCTCGGAGGATGCCTCGAAGACGAAGTAAGATTTTTTGGCCTGTAAGGGCTAAGCCGGGGTCTGGGGCGCGAGATGCCTGGGCTCCGGCTTTTTGGTGTCGATTGGCATGCGGGGTAGGTGATGTATGAACGACGAGGTCAAGCGCGCTGTTGTGTTTGCCGTGGGTAGTGCGCTTGTTGCGGCGGGCATTCTCGTGTCGGTGTGCGTGGGGGCCAAGAGCATAGCGCTGTCCGATGTAATGGGTGCCATTTTCAACTACGATGAGGGCATTCTCGAGCATGTGCTTGTGCATGACGCAAGGTTGCCGCGCGCGCTGTGCGCCGTGTTTGTCGGTGGCGTGCTTGCGCTTTCGGGCGCAATGATGCAGGGCGTGCTGCGCAACCCCGTGGCTGAGCCGTCGGTTATGGGAGTGAACCAGGGCGCGACGCTTATGGTTTCCATTGCGCTTGTGGCGGGCCTGGCGGGAGGGGCTCTGGGCGGGTTCTTTATGGCGCTTGTGGGGGCTGCTGTGAGCGGCGGGCTACTGCTGCTCTTTACTCTCACCAACTCGGCGAACCAGTCGATGGCGCGTATCTTGCTGGCAGGAACGGCCATGAGCACGTTTTTCCTGGCGCTCGCCACCATGGTGGGTCTTCTTGGCAACCGCTCCCAGGAGTTGGCGTTTTGGGTGGCCGGCGGCCTGCGACAGACGGGTTGGACCCAGGTCGCGGTGCTTGCCGTGATCGGAGGGGCTTTCTCCGCCCTTGCCTTTGCATGGTCGGGCAAGGTGAACGTCCTGAGCCTGGGAGATGAGTTCGCTTGTGGCCTGGGCATTCGTCCCGTACGTGTGAAACTGCAGGTCGTGGCGATGCTTGTGCCTCTGTGCGGCGTGGCGGTGGCCGTTGCGGGCAACATCGGCTACATCGGCCTGTTCATACCCCATATCATGCGCCGCGTGATAGGCAACGACTACCGCGTGCTCATGCCGGCGTCGTTTGTGTTCGGCGCGGCGGTACTCGTGTGGGCCGATATTGCGGCGCGGCTGGTCATGGCGCCCTACGAGCTGCCGGTGGGCCTGTTCACGGCGATCATCGGCGTGCCGGTGTTCTTGCTTTTGGTGAGAGGGGAGAAGCGCTGATGGGACCCCTTTCTTGTGTCCGCCTGAGAGCGCGCGGTTGGTTGCCCGGTGCCGTGGCCCTCGCGGTGTTTTTGGCGGCGGTGTGCATCTCGCTCATGGTTGGCAGCTACACCATGACGCCGGGCGAGGTTGTGGCCACGCTCATGGGCCAGGGGAACAAGTTGCAGAACTTCGCCGTGCTTCAAACGCGCCTGCCGCGCACGGTGCTTGCGGTCCTGGTCGGCACGGCGCTGGCATTTTCGGGCGGCGTCCTGCAGGGTGTGACACGCAACCCCTTGGCCGAGCCGGGCATGATCGGCATCAACGCGGGCGCGGCGCTCGCCGTTGTGCTGTGGATCTCCGCTCAGACCAGCGCGTATTATTCGCAGCTTGATCTGTTCGCCTCCGTGGGCATGCCTGTCGTTGCGGCTGTAGGAGCGCTTCTCTCAACGGGGCTTGTGTACGCGCTTTCCTGCAACCACGGGATACGTCCCGCACGCTTCATCCTCACGGGCATTGGCGTGAACGGCGGCATCTTGGCAATCATCACCTATTTTCAGCTTGCCATGAGCAAGGGCAGCTACAACCAGGTGCTTACCTGGACAAACGGCAGCTTGTGGGGAAGCAGCTGGACCTATATTGCGCTTGTTGCCCCTTTGATCGCGGCGGTCGTCGCGATTGTGCTGGCCAAAGCGCCCACGCTTGACGCGCTGGCCTTGGGCGACGAGCTTGCGTGCGGCATCGGTGTGAACGTGTCGCGCCAGCGTGCGGTGTTTGTGGTGCTGGCAGCCCTGCTGGCGGCCTTCGCCACTGCGGTTGCGGGTAGCATTGCGTTCCTCGGCCTGCTGGGGCCCCAGATTGCGCGTCGACTCGTCGGGCCCCGTACGCGCGTCATGCTTCCGATGGCCGCCGTCGTCTCGTCGGTCATCCTCGTTGCGGCCGATACGGTGGCGCGCAACGCGTTCTCGCCCATCGAGATTCCCGTGGGCGTGGTTGTTGCGGTGATTGGCGTGCCGTATTTCATCTATCTCATGATTAAGGAGAAGTAGCCATGCCGTGTGCAATCGAGCTTCGCGGGGTGCAGGTGGCCTACGACGACACGGTCGTCGTGCCTGACGCGAACCTTTCAATCGCCGCTGGCAAGGTCACCATGCTCATCGGTCCCAACGGCTGCGGCAAGTCAACGACCCTCAAGGCCATCGCTCGGATCAACCCCCTGCGTAAGGGTGAGGTGCTCCTGCATGGTGAGAGTGTCGCCGGAATGTCTCAGCGTGCGCTGGCCCGCAAACTTGCGGTGCTGCCGCAGTCGCCTGCGGTGCCCGAGGGCATCAACGTGCGCGACCTGGTGGCATACGGCCGGTTCCCGTATCGCAAGCCTTTAGGCGGTCTGTCCAGGGAAGACCACGAGGTCATCGACTGGGCCATGTGCCGTACTGGCGTGGAGGCCTTGGCCGACCGCCGGGTCGACGAGCTGTCTGGCGGACAGCGCCAGCGCGTGTGGATTGCCTTGACACTTGCCCAGAAGGCCGACATCATGCTGTTTGACGAGCCGACCACCTACCTGGACATCTCACATCAGATTGAGGTCCTTGAGCTGCTGCGACGCCTCAACCGCGAGGAAGGGGCGACCGTCGTCGTGGTGATTCACGAGCTCAACCTCGCTGCCAAGTACGCCGACCACATCGTGGGCATGCGCGCGGGCAAGGTGATGTTCGAAGGCGCGCCGTGTGATGTGTTCAATGAGTCGAACCTGCGCGCCCTCTACGACATCGAGCCCGAGATTCTGCGCGACCCCGCGCGTGGTTATCCCGTGTGCATCGATTATGCGCGCGTCGAGCCTGCCAACCCCGTTGTTTGCGTATAGCGTTGGGCGGGGAGAGGGAGGTGGGACTGCCTGCCCACAACTTCAGGCTCGTGCTGGCGGGGCAGGCAGTGAGCCTCATGGGAGGGGCCGTTCAGCGCGTGTGTATCGCCCTCTACCTGCTTGAGCTTACGGGGAGCGCTGGCGTGTACAGCGCGGTGCTGGCTGCCTCGGCGCTTCCCTATGTGCTTTGTGCCCCCATGGCCGGCGCCGTTGCCGATGCGTTTAATAGGCGAGATGTCATGGTCGCGCTTGACGCGACGTGCGCCCTCATCATGGGTTGCTTTGCGGCGACCCTGTTCGCCGGGGTGCATTCGGTGTCGCTTGCCGCTGCTGTCATGGTGTTCCTGGCGGTAGTGGCGACGTTTTACAGCCCTGCGGTGAGCGCCTGCATTCCTCAGATTGTCCCTGCTGAGAAACTTGCTCGGGCAAACGGTGCCGTAAGCCTAGTGGGCTCATGGTGCAACATGCTTGGGCCTGTGCTAGCGGGAGTGCTGTATGCGGCGGCGGGCATAGAGTGGGCCTGTCTTATGTATGCTGCGTGTCTTGCGGTTTCGGCCTTGTTCGAGACGCGCATTCAGATACAGGGCGTGCCGGGCGCGAGCCGCAGCGTGCGCGACGTGCTTGCCGTGGGACCCACGCTGCGCTCGATGCGTGGGACGCTTGGTGAACTGCGGCGCTCTTGCCCAGTGGTGCTCGGGGTGATTGTGAGTTACGGCCTGGTCAACGTGTTTGTGCTGCCTATCAACACCGTGCTGCTGCCGAGTGCCCTCATGCTCGACATAGGTGTGACAAGCGAGGTATATGGCCTGGTAGAGGGACTGGCGGCTTGTGGCATGGTGGTGGGGGCTGCGCTTGTCGCAGCCTTGCCCAGCCGCTTTGCCTTCGTACGTTGCTCACGGTGGTATGCGTTTTTGCCGCTTGTGCTGGCAACTATGGGTGTTGCTTTTGTTTGGCGAGCGGCAATTGGTTGCACGGCGGTGCTCTGCGCCTTGGCGGTGGGGGCCATGGCGGTGATGCTGTGCTTGGGAATCACGAACGTCGTGACGCTCACGTACAATCAGACGCACGCTCCCATATCGATGCTGGGAAGTTTAAGCGCTCTCTCAACGGCGTTTGCCTCGAGCACCGTTCCCGTGGGACAGCTTGCCTTCGGTGCCGCCCTTGAGGCCGGCATCGGCTGCGCGGACCTCCTCTTCGCCGCCTCCCTGGCAAGCCTTGCAGTCTGTGCATTCGTGCGCTGGAACGTGCGAAGGCGATGCGATTGAACTAGCAGCGAACGGATTGCGGCGAAGGGGCATGGGCGCAGCGTGCAGTAGGCAGACGTCCTCGCCCCGTCGCCGGTTATCGGCCGCCGGGCTTGAGCCGTGCGGTATCCATCGGCAAATTATTGTTGTTGAGAATCTTCAGCCTCAAGACGCCTGGCGATTTCCTGGCCTATTGCATGGGGAATGCCCACTACGAGAGCGTTGCCCATGCAGAAGGCGCGCCGTGCGTCGCTCATGCCGTCGGCTGTCCAACCCTTGGGGAAGCCTTGAAGCCGGTCAAGCTCATCGGGTACCAAGCGACGGTAGCGTCCGTTAATTTTGACGACGTGTTTGAAGCGTGACGCTCCCTTGCCGCCCTCGCCAGTCAGGATAGTGCGCGATGGCTTGTCGAGCGAATCTGGGAATGCCATCGAACCCTCTGAATAGTGGTAGGCAAAGCCGGTCGCCTTGTTTACGCGCTCCTCGCTTTTTGAACCCTTGAGGTATTCCCATTTGGAAAGCGTGTCTTCGTCCACGTAGTAATCCGCAGGGACTTCAGCCTCTTCTACGAGAACATCGGCGAGCTTGCCCGGGCGTCCTTCATAGTGTTCGACGACCGGGCAGGTCAGAACCTTGTTTGCCTGCATCGCTCCGCAGTCCCCAAACGGGGAGGCCGCCTTGCCCTTGTTGAAGCAGCTTGATGTCTCATAGGGGTCCTCGGGAATCGAAACCGTGCTGGTTACGGTGGGCTTGTCGATAGGGAAGGCGCTGGAAATCACACCGTCTGTCATGCGTGCTTTCAGGTCCCAAGGTTGCTCGGTTTGCTCCGCATAGATATAGATGCGCTTGCGGCGCTGCGGGAATCCATAGGCGCCGCTGTTAATCACGCGCCATTCAACCGAATAACCGAGCTGGGCCAGGCACGAAAGGATGATTGCGAAGTCGCGCCCACGTTGACTGGCCGGGCTTTTGAGCAAACGGTCGACATTTTCGAGCAGCACATACTGAGGTTTGTTCTTAAGCTTGAGGAAGCGATAGATATCCCACCACAAGACGCCTTTTTTGCCTTCGATGCCTCCGGCCATCGACAGCGGCTTTGCGACAGAATAGTCCTGGCAGGGAAAGCCACCCACGACCATGTCAACGTCAGGAATGTTGATGGCGCCGGTCTCAAAGGAGTCAAGCACCTTGTTGATATCCTCGTTAATGACGGAGTCCTGGCCGAAATGTGACTTGTAACACCGTGCAGCGAACTGTTTGGAATCGGTTCCCGGCGGTTCCCATTGGTTTGCCCAAACGGTTTGGAACGGACCTGCCGCCGGCAGATCAAACTCGGGGTGTGCGGGGTCGCTGAACCCTTCGAGGCCCAGACGAAAGCCGCCGACGCCCGCGAAGAGCTCGGCGACCCTAATGGTCTTTTGTGACGACACGTTTCTCCAATCGCTGTCTGTGTCGTGAATCTATTGGGCGCTAATAATAGGGTAAGGCCCAGACAAGATCAAGCGCCACGCTGTGCGTCACCTTGACTCCAACGTTTTTGCTATTTCCTCTTGAAGGTATGCTTGGTTAAGCCAAAAACACTTTTTGACTGTCGGGTTGCCGTGGGGCTGGGGAATGACATCGTTGGCATCGCGGGCATGCGGCCGCACGTGGCAGCAGCGATTTTCGCTCGAGCGAACGGAGATTTCAGCGTGCCCGGCTTTCACATTTGCCCGCATTTGGTCGTAGCAGCGCTTCGCCTCGGGGTAATCGGATTCGGGCATCTGCCAGAAGCACACATCCCAAAGGCGATACGCGCCGCTGTCGTCTTCGCGGAACAAGACGAACAAGTACTTTTGTTGAAGCAGCTCGTAAAACTCCGAATCCTCGAAATCGCAAGCTTCGAGGGTATAGTAGTCAAACATTGGGAACGAGAGGGCTTCCTTGGGTTTCCCATTTGCACGTAGGCGCATCGTCTTGGGCTTGATGCCTGCCTTTTCGAACTCTTCGATGCGGGCATCCTCACTGACGCCAAGAATGTTCTTTGTTATGCGGGCGCACACGTTCTTGGATTTCGTAAGCTCAAACATGTCCGAAAGCTCTGTCTCGGATAGTCCAAAAAACCTGGAGAAGCGGGAGCGGACCAGATCGAGAAGTGCGAGATTCCTTTCGCTTTCATCGCGCTCGATGGACTCGATCCTGGCGAACAGGTCACCTTCCACTGCGGTCATGTACGATGCCTTGAATGCCCAAGCGCGTGGTTTGGCAGGTTCATTGGAATACGGTTGATGCCTGCGGATTGTTGAGTTTGCCGCTTTCGTGCATGCCTCAAGGTACATGGTGTCAGAGCCTGAGATTTCATGCGCTCGACCTAGGCGAACCTTGCCGACGACTGTTTCCCAGTCTTGTTTAATCTGTACGAGATCCCGTTCGGGTATCTTCCACTCTTCAACCAGTTGAACAGTGTAGTCGAGTGGGTCTTTGTCCTGCTCCCATAGGTATGAGATGAGAAGGATGTCCGAGGCTTTCATGAGAAAGTGGCTGTGCTCGAAGTCTTCGTTGACGACCTCGTCGAAATCAATCATAGAGATGACGAGACGCTCTTTGGCGACAAGCCCACCCTTGACTTTCTTCATGGGTGTTACTTTGAGTTCCAGGCCGACTTCGGCAAAGTCAGGGGCCGAATCGCTGTTTGGTTGGTACTTGAAGTAGTGTTCTTCAATGGTGTTACCGTAAGAGCCGCGTCGTGTCTGAGGGGATTCGATGTGGTCGATATTGGTTGTCTGCCTCAGGGATTTGCCGACAAGGCGCTTGGCATACGTGACAATTGAGGTCTTGTCAGTCGGGTCGTAGGGCAAATTGGTCTCAGCCATGGTGCGGCCTCCTTGTGAGATGTGGCTGACGCGATATGAGACAGTATCGCGCGCCTAGGCTTTCTCGGCGAGCAGGTCGATGAGCTCTTGCTGGCTGTGTACGTCGAGTTTGCGGTAGACGTTGCGGGCGTGGTATTTCACGGTGTTGTGCGAGATGGAAAGCTCTTCCTGGATGTGCTGGGCGTTGTTGCCGCGGGCGAGCAGGGTGAGCATCTCCCGCTCGCGCTGAGTGAGTCCGGCCTGCTCAGCGACCTGTTCGCAACATGCGTCGAGGCGATCGATGTAGCGTACCTCCACCGCAGCGGCGTCGGGCTCGATGCCGTCGATGGTGACGTCAAGGCTTGTGGAGCGTTGGGTCGCCGCAATATAGGTTGCAGTGAATGTCAGCACCGCGGCGATGGCGAGCTTGCTGGCCAACGCGGGGTCCGGAGCCCCGGCCAGCACGCCGTTTATGGCCGCGCCGGCGAGGATGCCCAGGTAGTTTGCGGCGCTGCCCCAGCAGATGGCGGGGATGGCATCGGCGGCGCTGCGCGTGGCAACGGCACACAGGGCAAACCATGTGAGCAGGTAGAAGCACATATATCCTGCAAGTAGGGTCGATTGGGCGAGAGTGGCGCACCGCTCGTCTCCGATGAGCACAAGAGAGAAACCGCCCGCCACAAGGCACAATGACAGCAGCAGGAGCAAATCTGCTTTTGGGCGAGCCTTTGAGCGCAGCGCCCACAACGCCACGACGAGCAGGACCGCCGCCGCGAGGGCAAACGGGGCCGCCTGTCCGGAGGGCTGCGCGATGTTTACGGCCAGGCCGTAGGCGAAGCTGAAGACGATGACGTATACGTACAGGCAGTGCCCCAGGGGCAGGAACGCCGCCGGGTGGGAGACTTCGCGGTCGGTGGGTGCCCCTACGCTTGCCAGGCGTGAGAAGAACGGCATGGCGACCGGCAGGATCAAGACGACGGCCGCGATTGAGGCCACGGTGTCTACCGCTGTGATAAGCGGGCCAGTGCCTGCGTTGCCTATGGCGGCCGCCAGAGGCATGGCCACGGCAGCTCCTCCGGCCAGGCATACGCACACGCGCTGCAGGCTCAAGGAGGAGCAGGCGAGAAGCCATAGCACTGTTGTCCAGGCGGCGGCGACGCTTGTCGCGCAACTTCCTAGCATGAGGAGCGCCTGCGTACCAAGGTTTCCTGCAGCCAGGCTCAAGGCATGGCCGATGAGCCCCAAGACGATGGCCGCCACGCTCAATGCAACGGGTCGCAGGATGTGCGGGCGATGCCGGGCAACGCACATAAGGGCGATGAACGCCGCGATACCTGCAAGGCACGACATGTCACGCGCCGCCTTGATCTGCGATGCCTCAATCATCTGACCGGACTGCGCGGCGTGGGCTCCATTGAAGAACACAACCGTGGCAAACGTCAGAGCGCATGCGACAAAGCAGCGCAGAAACGCCCACCCCTGCGGTATGGGAGTGTGAAATGTGTGCCGTTTGCCCATCGTTGTGGCCTGCCTTACGTCTGTGCCTTGCTTGCTCGTGTCGTGTCGCCCTGGCTAGTCGGTTAAAAAACAGCCCCATCTACCTGGTGTGTTCGAAGCCTACACCTGCGGGGTGGGGCATGGCAAGGTCGCAGTTCGCATACTGGAAAACGTCCAACGCCCCGGACGAGCGACGCTCGGGGCACACACCAGTGAGAAAGGTACGCACTCATGGATCGTCGTAGTTTCGTTACTGGATCCGCCCTTGGCGCCTTCGGCCTTGCAAGTGCCGGCATGTTCGCCGGCGCCGCCATGGCCGAGGAAACCGCTGCCGCGCCCGTTGCCGCCGGCACCGCCGAGAACACCGTTGCCCAGGCTGGCTCCAACCCCGCATGGCTTGGCGAGGAGCCCGAGATTGACGCTGCTGACATCGTCGCCACGTATCAGTGCGACATCCTTATCGTGGGCGGCGCCGGCAACGGCGGCCTGGCTGCTGCCGCCACGGCCAGTGACCTCGGCCTCAACTTCATCGCCATCGACCGCGCCCAGTCCGTCACGGAGAGCCGCGAGTACCTCGGTGCCATCAACAGCACCTACTCCACGCAGGTTCGTGAGATGGACCGCATGCAGCTGCTCAACGAGATCAGCCGCTACGCTTCTGGCAAGTGCGATCGCGACCTCATCAAGATGTGGATCGACAACTCCGCCGAGGTTGTGGACTGGATCGATCCCATGCTCACCGCTGCTGGCAAGGTCTGCTCTGTGGCAGATCCCGGCGAGCATGCCACGGGTGGCACGGAGTACGTCATACCCGTGTGCGAGCACAGCTGGGTCGTGCCCTATCAGCCCCCGACGCGCAACGATGTGCTCCTCGCGCATATTCAGGCCCAGGGCGACGATATCTGGTTCGGCTACGAGCTCGTGCGCCTCGTGCATGAGGACGGCAAGGTGACGGGCGGCATCTTCAAGGGTGAAGACGGCTACATCGAGATCGACGCTCCTTACGTGGTGCTTGCCACCGGCGGCTATCCCGCAAACCCCGTGATGATGCAGGCCCTGCAGCCCGACGCATGCCGTGTTATGACCGCTGCCAGCTACAACGCTTTCTGCGACGGCTCTGGTATCAAGTGCGGTCTGTGGGCCGGCGCTTCCAAGCAGGCCGACCCCACGCCCATGCTGTTCGACCGCGGTGCTGTGCCTGCAGGCGTTGTCGCTGGTTATGTGGGCGAGGGCGCTGACGCAACGCTGCCTGGCAAGATCTATCAGCTCAACATTGGCAGCCAGCCCTTCCTCAAGGTCAATCGCGACGGCAAGCGCTTCGCCAACGAGTCCACGCCTTACGACAACATGCTCTTCGCGACCTCCATGCAGCCCGGCGGCGTGTTCTGCCAGGTCATGGATGCCAACGCACCCGAGGACATCAAGCGCTTCATGATGATCGGCTGCGCTTCTTACACCCGCATGATGATGGAACAGGGCATGCCGCTCGACGACTTCATCGCCATGGACGGCGGCAGCGAGGTCATGGTCAAGGCTGACACGCTTGAGGAGCTCGCCGAGAAGCTGGGCTTCGAGGGCAACGCCAAGGACACTTTCCTGGCCGCCTGCGACCACTACAACGGCCTGTACGACGCTCAGGTAGACGACGAGTACGGTAAGGAGGACTACCGTCTCTCCGAGCTGCGCACGCCTCCGTTCTACGGCTGCTGGTATGGCGCGAGCCTGCTCACCACGCTCGACGGCCTCAACATCAATGCCAAGATGCAGGTTCTTGCTGCCGACCGCACGCCTGTCGAGGGCCTCTATGCCATCGGTGACTGCTCGGGCAGCTTCTTCAACACCAACTACCCCGAGC
>JAHZHK010000098.1:0-1730 GCA_019420325.1 Coriobacteriaceae bacterium
AGAGGCCGAGGGGTGGGCCGACCTGCGTCTTGACAAGGGTGCGGGGCATATGAAATGGTCCATCCAGCACGTATGGCCCGTCATCGTGCTAAATGGACCAGAAAGCAAGCCAGGGTCTCCTGAGACTCGGCGATAATCTCTCAGACGAACGTCTCGCGTCTCACACGGAGGCAAGACGCGAGAGGGAAATAAGAGCGTAGAGGCAGAGCGGCAAGACGCCAGCGGCCGACGCCGGAACGGCGGCGGCCAAGGCGGACGCAGACCCGTCAAATCGCCCGGACAACCGATACCCGCAAATCTTTCTAATCAATATCAAGAACAGGATGGGCACTTCCTCGCCAAACGCGAGGTCAAGCGGCCTCTTTCCGGAAAAATTTAAGCTCGGAAAACCGAACGGAAGACAGACATATCCACGTGAGGCACAGGCAGGGGCGCATCAACTCGACGCGTATGGCCCTCCCCTCCCATGCTTCAGATGTGCAACATTGAGATGTGGGTTCCATGTGAAGGGAAAGTCTGGGAAAATGGGGCGGTTAACCTTCATCCGGGGCCGCCGCATGGCGTTGCTCGGGTGCTCTCATAGATTGGACGCTCTCATGGCTGACTCGATGACCCCAGGTAATCGCCTCTATATCTATCGTCTGCTGAGCGAGAAGCTCGGCTACGGCAAGCAGGTCACCATTGAACGCGCCGAGGAGGTGCTGTCCGCCGACGACGTACAGGCGGCCGATGTCGGATTCGACTCGGCCCGAACGATGCTCGAATCCAAACATTTCCAGGGTTCAGCGCGCGTCGAGGTTTTCAAGAAAGGCCGCATCCTCGTCACCATGCTGCGCAACGCCGAACTCGATGCCCAGCTTCTTGAGGCCCAGAAGACCGAGGAGGAAAAGGCTGCCGCAAAGGCCGCCCAGGCATCCAAACCCGCAGGCAAGCAGGCAAAAGGCGCTGGCAAGGGAGCCAAGGGCAGCAAGAACCAGTGGGCCGGTGTAAAAGCCACCGTCAAGCCCTCCAAGCCCGGCGAGCAGCGCCGCAAGCTAGAGGCCAAGGCCGCCAAGGCTGCGGCGGAAGCTCAAGCAAAGCTCGAGGCTGAGCAGCGCGCCGAGCGGGAGGCCCGTGAGGCAGCCGAACGCGCCGAGGCGGAGCGCATCGCCCGCGAGGAAGCGGAACGCATCGCCCGCGAGACAGCCGAACGAGAAGCCCGCGAGGCCGAGGAACGCGCACGTCAGGAGGCCGAGGCCCTCGAGGCAGCTCAGCGCGCCCTCGACGAGCAGCGTGCCCGTGTGACAACTCCCATCGCCGAGCTCAAGGGCGGCTTGCGCGTCACCTACGACCCCGTTGGCGAGCTGCCCTTTGCCGCCGCAAGCAAGACGGCCGCAGCCAAGCCCGGCTCGCACAAGAAGACGGAAGCCGACAAGAAGGGCGCAGGCAAGAAGGGCAAGGTGGCGGCCGCGAAAACGCAGAAGCCGGCAGAGATGTCCTCCTCCCCCAGCTCCCATACCCAGCGTATGTGCGAGGACGTCCTCGCTTCGGGCGCCAAGCGCGGCGTCACCCGTAGGCGCACACATGCCGCCGCAGTCGAGGCCGCACCCTCTCCCGCACCAACCGTCGCAACCATGCCGGCCGACGACGAGTGGCTCATGCCCACCTATGAAGAGGCGGCCAGCTACGTACCCGCCGAGGCTCTGGCCGCTCAGGCTTCCACAATCCAGGAGACCGTCGCCAATCCGGAT
>JAHZHK010000098.1:1740-10453 GCA_019420325.1 Coriobacteriaceae bacterium
GCTGCAGTCGCTGGCACCGAGGCCCTGCGCGCTTATATCGCACCTGCTCAGACGGCCGTTTCTAATTTGGAATCCTTCCAGGTCGCACCCGTTCTGGCGGCGTCCTATGATTCGGCAACCGGTCAGCTCGTGGCCACCCAGGCGGCTCTTTCCGCTTCGGCATCCAATCAGGCCTCGACCGCCCAGGCGGCTCTTTCCGATTCGGCAGACACTCAGGCCGCGGCCACCCAAATGACCCAGCAGCCCGCACCGATATCCACACCTGTCGCTCAGTCCTGCATGCCGCAGCAGACTCCCGCTGCAAGCATCTCGGCTCCTCAGGCTGCACGCCAGCCTGCCTTCGCAGGTCACTCCCCTGCCGCGCATGCAGCCGCGACCTTCTCACCCAATCCGGACCGCCAGGTTCCGACCCCGGAAGTCCTCGCCGACTACCCACAGTCCATCTCGCGCGACGTCTTCTGCCCCACGGCCATCCTGAGCACGCTTTCGCGCATCCTACCCATACAGGTTGACCTCATGGCGGTGCTCGACGAGGACTGGAGCGCCGCCCGCGCCATGGGCACCGTGTGTGGGTCGCGCAGCAGGGCCGTATTCCCCCTGCGCTACCTGCGCGAAGACGGGAGCCAGCCCGTCGAGCTTACCCTCAAGCGCACCGGCAAGCCAGGGCTCAACATGCGTTGGGCCGTAGCACTTGTCGACGGCGACGACGGCACGGGCGACATGCACGAGACTGCCTCTCTCGAGGGCCTTCCCATGGCTGACCAGGGCGCATGGTCTGACCTCGGCACACCGTCGCCCGCGGGCTCGCAGGCGGTCGATCCCATCCGCGAGTTCGCCACGTTTGCCACCATCAGCTCGTGGGACGCCGTGCTGGGCGACCTTGCCCGCATGGTCGCGCCCGAGCGTTGGAGTTATCCCGGCACAGAAGTCACCCCCAGCGCTGCCGGTGCCACACGCTACGGCATCCTGCGCGAGTACCTTGTCGTCACGTTCCACCGCGTGCGCGCACAGGGCAAGCTCGGCACCTCGCCCGCCGGTGACTTCGCCGCATTCAACACGGGACTCGCCACGCCCTCCGGCGACGACGTGTTCGCCTGCTTCGAGCCCTGCCGCGTGAACACTCCCTGGCGCTTCGCCGGATTTGCGCTGGCCGGCTCGGGTGATTTGGGCAGGCGCATCACCTCCGAGCTTGAGTGCATCCCTCAGGCAGCAACCTATCTGACCTCGCTCGACGATGTGGTGCCTCAGCCCGATGCCCGCGTCGCCCTCGACTTCCACACGCTCCTCGACGACTGCCTGGGACGTCTGCCTCGTGGTTTCCTGCGCGACGCCCTCGCCGACATGGAAGGCCCCTGCGGCATGCTCGATCGCATGGGCGACACGTCCCTGCCCGTCGCCCAGCGCACCGAAGCCCAGGTTCGCTTGGCCCGCTTCATCACGGGCACGCCGGCAGTCTATCGCAGGCTCACCCGCGCCCTTGACGATGCCGTCGACGCGGCAATCGCCGCATGCAGGCGCAACTATCGCCTGGCAGTGCCCGTGTTCGACCCTGCAGCCGATGCCATGAAGCTCTTGCTGCCCCTCTGCCTGGTCAACGACCGTCAGGCCGACGTCGCGCTTGTTGTACAGCGACAGCCTTCGGGCATTTGGCAGGGCACGCGCTTCGTGAGCCTGCCGCGCGCCTACGTGAGCGCCCGCGTTGTGTGCACCGAGCAGCCTTCATGGCTCGCGTTCGAAAACGTGCTGGGATAACAGCGCCCGGCACGCATCCATTGGCTTCACAAGAGGGCCTTGCCCGCGGCTTCCACACCCAGGCAAGACCCTCTTTCGCTGCTCTTTTGCCGCCATATCCATGGTATCTGCCCATACGTGCAGCGGATGCGGTTTATATCTGCAGGTTGTTTGAGACGTGTCAACGGCATGTAAAATAAACCCCCGGTGCAAAAACGGCTTTGAGCCAACATCGGGAAAGGTGAGGTAGTACGCATGGCCATTGGGTTCGACAACGACGCCTTCGTCAAGCTCCAATCTGAGCACATCCAAGAGCGCATCGGGATGTTCAGCGGCAAGCTCTACCTGGAGTTCGGCGGCAAGTTGTTCGACGACTACCATGCCAGCCGCGTGCTCCCCGGCTTTCAGCCCGACGTGAAAATCCGCACCCTTCAGTCCATCTCGCACAACTGCGAGGTCATTATCGCCGTGGCCGCCTGTGACGTCGCCTCGGGCAAGATTCGCGCTGACATTGGCTGCACCTATAGGGAGGACGTGCTTCGCCTTCTCGGCGAGTTCACGAAGATCTCGATTCCCGTCGCCGGCGTCGTTATCACGCGCTATCAAGATGAACCTGAGGTTGACTCTTTGCGCAAACAACTCGATAAGCTCGGTGTCAAGAGCTACCTGCACTACCCCATCGCTGGGTACCCCATGGATGTCAACCTTGCAGTGAGCGATGAGGGTTTTGGCAAGAATGAGTTCGTCGAGACGACTAAACCCCTGGTAGTTGTCACAGCTCCTGGCCCCGGGTCGGGTAAGCTTGCCACCTGCCTGTCGCAGATTTACGGCGAGAGCAAGCGCGGCGTGCATGCTGGTTACGCCAAGTGGGAAACGTTCCCCGTATGGAACCTGCCCCTCAAGCACCCGGTGAACCTTGCCTATGAAGCAGCAACCGCCGACCTTGAAGACCTCAACATCATCGATCCCTTCCATATGCAGGCGTATGGCAAAGAAGCCGTGAACTACAACCGTGACGTCGAGGCATTCCCCGTTCTCAAGGCACTCATGGAGGGCCTCTACGGCGAGAGCCCCTATCAGTCGCCTACCGACATGGGCGTCAACATGGCTGGCTTCGCCATTACCGATGACGCAGCCGTACGCCAGGCCGCTCGCGAGGAAATCTTCCGCCGCAACATCTGTGCCCACGAGTATGCCGATGCCACCGGCGACACCTCGCAGGCACGCATTACGGCACGCATCGTTGAGGAAGTCGAAGCCCAATTCAACGCATAGAACAGTCGTTTTAGCGCAACAAACAGCTCAATAGCGTATAGAATTCCGCTCGAAACCAAGGGGTTTCGCAGACCGAAGAAGACGGGCGATGAAGAAGCTCATCAAGGAATTCAAGGACTTCATCAACAAGGGCAACGTGATGGACCTCGCTGTCGCGGTCATCATCGGCGGCGCTTTCACGGCCATCGTGACCTCGCTCACCGACAACATCATCAACCCGCTCATCTCCATGATCGGCGGCAGCCCCGAAGTCAAGGGCATGGCCATCACGTTCAACGGTGCCACGGTTGACTTTGGCGCCTTCATCAGCGCCATCATCAACTTCCTCATCGTCGCCCTTGTCGTGTTCGCCCTGGTCAAGGCCCTCAACAAGGCCCAGGCTGCTGGCAAGAAGCTTGTAGGTGGCAAGAAGGAAGAGGAACCCAAGAAGGTCCCGCCTGTGTGCCCCTATTGCCTCGACGAGGTGAAGGTCGGCGCCACCAAGTGCTGCCACTGCGGCAGCGACCTGCCCGAGCCCCCCCCAAGGAAACCATCAAGAAGTAGGCTCCCGCGTCCCAAACCTCTCGCATCAACAAAGGCGGGGCTGTCCCCACTGGGCAGCCCCGCCTTTTATATGCCAAAAAGCGCACCCCCACTCAAGCTGTCCTCACCCCTAAAACCCCGAGCGACGGAAAAGGCTCAGCGCAGCCGAAAAAACAGCGTATGTTTGCGTTTTAATTTGGGCGCATCGAGTAGATGGCAACCGTGCCGTCACATCATCCCAGGTAGATAGCTCGGGGATTGAGCGGCTACTTGGTCCAGCGGAATTAAAACGCAAACGTGCGGCCATTTTGCGCGGCACGACCAAAAACGGCCCGCCCGGGAGAATCCCAGGCGGGCCGCCAGTCGACTTTCAGGCTTATGCCGAGACGCACGCTTACACCAGCTCGGCGATGTCGCGCAGAAGCTTCTCGGTCTTTTCCCAACCCAGGCACGGATCGGTGATGGACTGGCCGTAGACCTCACCGCCTACCTTCTGCGCGCCATCTACCAGGTAGCTTTCAATCATGAAGCCACGGAAGATACGGTCGATGTCGGCGTTCTGGCGGCAGGAGTGCAGCACGTCCTTGGCAATACGGGGCTGCTGGTCCCAGTGCTTGTTCGAGTTGGAATGGTTGCAATCCACGATGAGCGCCGGGTTCTTGATGTCACGGGCGGCATAGGCATCCACGAGATCCACCAGGTAGTCATAGGAATAGTTGGGACGGTTGTGACCGCTTGCGCCAATATATCCGCGCAGGATGGCGTGCGCATAGGGGTTGCCGGTGGACTGCACGTCCCAGTTGCGATAGATAAAGGAGTGCGGCGCCTGAGCGGCCACAATCGCATTGAGCATGACGGAGTTGTCACCGGAGGGCGGGTTCTTCATGCCCACAGGCACATCCAGGCCCGACGCAACGAGCCTATGCTCCTGGTCCTCCACCGAGCGGGCACCCACCGCCACGTAGGAAAGCAGGTCGGACAAGAAGCGGTGGTACTCGGGATAGAGCATCTCGTCGGCACCGAAGAAGCCCGTTTGCTCGATGACGGCCAGGTTCATGTGGCGAATAGCGCGAATGCCGGCGAGCAGGTTGGGCTCGCCGTTGGGGTTGGGCTGGTGAAGCATGCCCATGTAACCCAAGCCCAGCGTGCGGGGCTTGTTGGTGTAAAGGCGCGGGATGAGGACGAGCTTGTCGGCCACCTCTTCCTGGGCCTTGGCCAGACGGGTGCAATACTCGAGCACGGCGTCCTCGCGGTCGGCCGAGCACGGGCCGATGATGACGAGCTTGCGCGAGTCGGTGCCGTCCATAACGGCGGCAATCGCGGCGTCAAAGGCGACCTTGCGCTGCTCAGCCTGGGCCGACATGGGCATCTCGGCTTTGATGTCCTGCGGGTTGGGCAGGCGGCGCTTGAATTCCATTCCCATAGCCTTGCTCCTCGATAATGTCGGTTGGCTCACGCTCAGCGAGTCAATGCATAATTGAAAACGTCGACAGTAGCATAATCCAGCGCTTTTTACCTGCACAATCACCAATGCGGTCAAATTTCGTCAGGTTGAACGCCACTTGAATGATACGCTTCTCCAAACGAAAAACCGACAGGGTCCGACGGCTGCACCGCACGCAACCTGCAGATCGCCGCACGCCCCGTTTGCACGCCCCGCGCATCTCGCGCATCCACGAAAGGAAAGGTCGACCATGGCCGACGAGACTATCGAAACCCAAGGCTCTCCTGACGACGCCTTCGCTCCGGGCTCGCTGGGCAGGCGCGCCCCCATCTGGCACGAAGGCGACCCCGAAATGCCGGGCGACGAGATCTTCGAGCTCTTCATGCAGTGGTGCCTCGACCGCGGCATCGAGCTGTGGCCCCACCAGGAGGAGGCCATCATGGACCTCGTTCTGGGCGACCACGTCATCCTGGGTACCCCCACGGGCTCCGGCAAGTCGATGGTGGCCCTCGGCATGCACTTCCTCGCCCTGTGCCAGGGCTGGAAGTCGTACTACACCGCCCCCATCAAGGCCCTGGTCAGCGAGAAGTTCTTCTACCTGTGCGACGTCTTCGGCAAGGAGAACGTCGGCATGATCACAGGCGACACTTCCATCAACCCCGGTGCCATGATCGTCTGCTGCACGGCCGAGATCCTGGCAAACGCGGCCCTTCGCGAGGGCGAGGGGGCCGACATCGGCTACGTCGCAATGGACGAGTTCCACTACTTTGGCGACAGCGACCGCGGCTGGGCCTGGCAGGTACCGCTTCTGACCCTTCCCAGCACGAAGTTCCTGCTCATGAGCGCCACGCTGGGCGACACGAGCGCCATCGCCGCCAAGCTCGAGGACACGACGGGGGCCTCCGTCGACATCATCGCCGACGCCCAGCGCCCGGTACCGCTCACCTACGAATACGTGGAGACCTCGCTTGAGGGCACGGTCGAGATTGCCCTGCGCGAGGGCAAGGCGCCCATCTACGTGGTCCACTTTGCTCAGGATGCCGCGCTTGAGAGCGCTCAATCGCTGGCAAGCTTCGGCGTCGCCACTAAGGAACAGCGCGAACGCATCAAGGAGGCCATCAAGGGTACGCGCTTCACCACGGCTTTCGGCAAGATTCTCCAGCGCCTGCTTGGCTGCGGCGTGGGCGTGCACCACGCGGGTATGCTCCCCCGCTATCGCCTGCTTGTGGAAAAGCTCGCCCAACAGGGCCTCCTTCCCGTTATCTGCGGCACCGACACGCTTGGCGTTGGCATCAACGTGCCCATCCACACCGTGTTGCTCACCGCCCTTGCCAAGTTCGACGGCTCGCATATGCGCAGGCTCGGCTCGCGTGAGTTCCATCAGATTGCCGGCCGCGCAGGACGCGCAGGCTTCGACACGGAAGGCCTGGTCATCGCCGAGGCAACTGAGTACGACATCGAGCGCGCAAAGGCCCTTGCCAAAGCTGGTGGCGACCCCAAGAAGGCCCGCAGCATCAAGACGAAGAAGCCGCCCGAGGGCTTTGTGGGCTGGAACAAGCAGAACTTCGACAAGCTCATCGAGTCGGTGCCTGCCACGCTCACACCGCGCATGCGCATCACCAACTCCATGGTGCTCGCCGAGGTTGAGCAGGGCGGCGACGCCTGGGCGCGCGTGTACAAGCTCGTCGACGATTCCATGCAGTCCGACGCCGAGAAGCTCAAGCTCCGCGCCCGCACCGACGAGGTGTTCTCCACCCTCATCGACGCCGGCGTGGTGGAGAAGGTGACTCACGACGACGGAACCGTCGAGTACTTCACCACGGTCGACCTGCCTGACGATTTCGCTCTCGACCAGCCGCTTTCGCCCTTCCTGCTTGCAGCGCTCGAGCTTCTTGATCCGGAAAGCGAGACGTACGCCCTCGATGTTATCTCGATGATCGAGTCCACGCTCGAGCAGCCCCGCCAGGTGCTTCGCGCCCAGGAGCGCGAGGCCCGTAGTCGCGCCATGGCCGAGATGAAGGCCGACGGAATCGAGTACGACGAGCGCATCGAGCGCCTGCAGGACGTGACCTACCCCAAGCCGCTCGAGGATATGCTCGCCGAGGCCTTTGCCCAGTACTGCGAGGCCGTACCGTGGGCGCGCGACTACCAGCTCGCCCCCAAGTCGGTGCTGCGCGACATGCTCGAGCGCTGCGCTGACTTCAAGAGCTACATTCAGACCTACAACCTCGCGCGCGCCGAAGGCATCCTCCTGCGCTATCTCTCCGAGGCCTACCGCTGCCTGGACAGGACCTTGCCGCTCGACAAGCGTGACGACCAGCTCAAGGACATCATCTCCTGGCTGGGCCTCGTCGTGCGCTCCGTCGACTCGAGCCTGGTGGACGAGTGGGCAAACACCGGCTCCATGCCCGAGGAGCCCGGCGCCCTCGTGCTCGAAAACGTGGTGGTACGCGACCGCCGCGCGCTTACGGTGCTCGTGCGCAACGCCCTGTTCAGCCGCGTGCGCCTTGTAGCCAAGGACGACGCCAAGGCACTCGGCGCGCTCGACTCCGACTGGTCGTTCGGCGAGCTCAAGTGGAAGCATGTGCTCGATGCGTACTACGAGGCGCACGAAGAGGTGCTGCTCGACGCCGACGCGCGCTCCGCCACCTACTTCCACGTGGATAAGACCGACGAGAAAGAGAAGCACCTCTGGCACGTGCACCAGGTGCTTAGCGATCCCGAGGGCGACCACGACTTCGGCATCATGGCCGACGTCGACCTCGACGCCACGCAGGAGGAAGGCAACGTCGTCTTTGCCAACTACCGCGCAGGTTCCATCGAGGAGCTGCTCGGCAAGTAGGGATTGGTCCGCACGGCGTAGATTCGCAACGCAAGAAGGGCGGCGCGGGGAATGTTGCATATCCCGCGCCGCCCTTCTACTTGCGCATACATATGAGACGCCCTCTGTGCCGTTCCGGCCCACTACCAGCTACAAGAGGAAAAAACCAGCCGCACGATCGCGCTGCGGCCGCGCTACTCCTCTTCCCCTTCGCGCTTGTGCGCGACCATGATGTGGCGCACGAAATAGGCCATCGAAAGAACGACGGCGCCGATGCCTCCGCCCATGCACAGAAGGTCGAGCGAGTCCGCTCCGTGGATGAGGCGCCCGAGGAAGAACACGCCCATCACCACAACAATGACGCTGACGAGCTTCTCCTTGAGGTCGTCGAGCGTGTGAATCTCAAGCCAAGAGGGCATCTCGATCTCGTCGTCGACGAACAGGGAGTACAGACCGATGCTCATGATGTAGAGCACGATGGACAGCAGGAAGAAGTCAGCGTACTCGATGTACTCGACCAGCATGTCCTGCATCGTGAGCTCGCCCTTGACGACCTCGATGGTGACGCCGATGGTGGAGAGAAGCGTGGCGAGGGTCATGGCAATGGCGGCGATGAACAGGCCAAAGCTCGGCACCGCTGCCATGAAACGCGTGTAGCCCACAAGGCGGTGGCTTGCGTCGCGGGGCGTCTTGGCGTCCTTTTTCACATCGACGCCCGTAGCCTCGCCTGTTGCCTGCGAGACGGTCTCGTCTTCGTGCTTCGAAGGTTTGGGTTCCGTGCTCTTCATCGCTGTTCCTTTCGTCGGCGTATTCGGACAATTGTAGAACGTTCGCATACACAAAGCGACTCATATGCGCACTCGCGTCAAAATGCTATGCGCTCGCCACCGACGGCAGACGCGTCGTGCTACGATACGCCC
>JAHZHK010000099.1:0-3146 GCA_019420325.1 Coriobacteriaceae bacterium
CTGGGCGGCGACGACTGGGATCAGCGCGTCATCGACTGGATGGCCGACAAGTTCAAGGCTGAGAACGGCATCGACCTGCGTCAGGACCCGATGAGCCTGCAGCGTCTGAAGGAGGCTGCCGAGAACGCCAAGAAGGAGCTCTCCAGCGCTCAGCAGACCACCATCAACCTGCCCTTCATCACCGCCGTCAACGGCGTGCCGAAGCACCTCAACTACACGCTGACCCGCGCTGAGTTCGAGCGCTCCACGCACGACCTGCTCGAGCGCTGCAAGGCTCCCGTCCAGCAGGTTCTGCGCGACGCCGGCCTGCAGATCTCCGAGATTGACCAGGTCATTCTCGTCGGTGGTTCTACGCGTATGCCCGCCGTGCAGGAGCTCGTCAAGAAGATGACGGGCAAGCAGCCCAACATGAGCGTCAACCCTGACGAGGTCGTGGCCGTGGGCGCCGCCATCCAGGGTGGCATCCTGAACAACGACCTCGACGCCGATCACGGCGGAATCCTGCTGCTCGACGTTACGCCCCTGTCCCTGGGCGTCGAGACCATGGGCGGCGTCATGACCAAGATGATCGACCGCAACACCACGATCCCGACCTCCAAGACCGAGGTCTACTCCACCGCCGCCGACAACCAGACCTCCGTTGAGATCAACGTCCTGCAGGGCGAGCGCGAGATGGCTCGCGACAACAAGTCGCTCGGTCGCTTCCAGCTCTCCGGCATCCCCGCTGCCCGTCGTGGCGTGCCTCAGATCGAGGTTACCTTCGACATCGACGCCAACGGTATCGTCAAGGTTTCCGCTAAGGACCTGGGTACCGGCAAGCAGCAGCAGATCACCATCTCCGGCTCCACGGCCCTGTCCGACGACGAGGTCAAGCGCATGGTGAAGGATGCCGAGGCTCACGCTGAGGAGGACAAGCGCCAGAAGGACGAGGTCGAGACCCGCAACCAGACCGACTCGCTGGTCTACGCCACTGAGCAGACTATCGCCGAGCTGGGTGACAAGGTTCCTGCCGACACGAAGTCCGAGGTCGAGGCTGCTATCGCCAAGGCCAAGGAGGCTCTGAACGGCACCGACGTCGACGCTATCCGCACTGCTGGCGAGGAGCTGCGCACTGCTTCCTACAAGCTTGCTGAGGTCGCTTACGGCGACGCTCAGGGTGCTGCCGCCGCTGGCCAGGCCGGCGCTGCGGGCGCTTCTACCGCCAACGACGACGTGGTCGACGCCGACTACGAGGTCGTCGACGATGACAAGCAGGGCAAGTAATGATGCCCGCCGACGGAAACAAGCCCGAGACTCAGGGTGCCGACGAGGCGCTCCCCGTTGAGGAGATGCCCGTTGAGGCCCAGGTCATCGAGGCTGAGGAGCAAGACGGTCAGCAGGTAGACGAGCAGGCCGTTGCCGACGCGGTCGACGAGGTTTTCTCGATGGCAGACATCGAGAAGGCGCGCGCCGACGCCGCTGCTGCCAACGACAAGTTCCTGCGTCTGCAGGCCGAGTGGGACAACTTCCGCAAGCGCACCGCACGTGAGCGCGAGGAAGAGAAGGCCCGTGCCACGGAGGACCTCGTCATGAAGCTCCTTCCTGTGGTCGACGACATGGAGCGCTCTCTTGACCACGCCGCCCAGTCCAACCCGGAAGGCGCGTACGGCGAGTTCGTGAGCGGCGTTCGTGCCGTGTACGACAAGCTTATCGACGCCCTGGATCGCTCGGGCGTTGAGGCTATCGACCCAGCCGGCCAGCCGTTCGACATGAACGACCACCAGGCCATCGCCCAAGTGCCCGACCCCACGGTACCCGACAACACCGTGAAGGACGTGTACCAGAAGGGGTATCGCATGGGCGGACGCGTCATCCGCACCGCGATGGTCACGGTTGCCAAGGGCGGCCCGGCCCAACCTGCGGCTACCGAGGAGTAGCGCAAGGCCGTAGGGCGTTGCGCTTCCAAGGAGACGCACCAACGTAAACGAGCAAAGGCCGCGCCGGAGAGTTCTTCCGACGCGGCCTTTGTCAAGCTCAAGAGGCATTCCCAAAGGCGCCCAGATGCCTGCACGCGGCCGCGCATCAGGCTCCGCCTTAACCGACGCGGGTTCTGATGCGCAAGGCGCGCGATGCCGACGTGCGCGGTGCGGGCCTTTGGCCTACGGTGGTACTCTAGGTATCGCGCAACGCGGCGCATCAGGTTCCGCGACTTACTTGGAAGGAGGGTGTTCATCATGGCATCGACTCAGAAGACCTTATACGAAGTCCTGGGTGTCGACGAAAAGGCATCCGACGACGAAATCAAGAAGGCGTTCCGCAAGCTTGCCGTGAAGCTTCACCCTGACGCAGGCGGTGACGAAGAGGAGTTCAAGCAGGTCAGCCAGGCCTACGAAGTCCTCTCCGACCCCAAGAAGCGTGCAGAGTACGACAAGGCGCTCAAGTACGGCGCATTCATGGGCGGCAACCCCGGCGCCGGCGGTGGCAGCTACAGCTACACGGGTGGGGCAGGCATGGACTGGCAGTCCATCATCGACTCCATCCTGCACGGTGAGGGCGCCTTTGGCACCGAGTGGGATCCGCAGACCACCGGTTTCGGTGGGTTCAACGGTTGGGGTCAGCCCCGTCCGCAGCGCGGCAGCGACCTGACCATGAGCGTGGAGGTCTCGTTCAAGGAGGCCTTGGAGGGCGTCTCGCGCAAGGTGAGCTACCGCATTCCCTCCACGGGTACGACTGAGACGCTCACCGTCAAGATTCCCGCAGGTGCCGTTGACGGCGGTAAGCTGCGCTACCGTGAACGCGGCGAGTATGGCTCGCAGGGCGGAGCCCGCGGCGACCTCGTGGTGACCACGCGCGTGGCGGCGCACCCCTTCTACACCCGCGACGGGGCCGACATCCATATGGACCTGCCTGTGAGTGTGTACGAGGCGTGCCTGGGTGCGGAGGTCGTTGTGCCTGCCCCTAACGGCAAGGACCTCAAGCTCAAGATTCCCGCCGGCACCCAGCCTGGCAAGGTTTTCAGGTTCAAGGGCATGGGCGCCCCCGACGTGAAGCACAAGGGCTCGACCGGCTCCTTCTACGTGAAGATCGCCCTTGCCGTGCCCCGCGACCTGACCGATGAGGAGCGCGAGGCACTCGAGCGCCTGCGCGACCATGACAAGCGTGACCCT
>JAHZHK010000099.1:3216-3820 GCA_019420325.1 Coriobacteriaceae bacterium
GTACATGATCTCGGTTGCCGCCGAGCTCACCGGCATGCATCCCCAGACCCTGCGCATCTACGAGAGCAAGGGTCTGGTGAACCCGCGCCGCAGCTCGGGCAACACGCGCCTGTACTCACAGGCCGATATCGAGCGGCTCGACCTCATCGGTCGTCTGACCGACGAGGGCATCAACCTTGCTGGCGTTGTGCGCATCCTGGACATGAAGACCCAGATGGATGAGCGCGACGCCGAGATAGAGCAGCTGCGCGCCGACATCAAGGAACTGCGCGAACAGGTCCACGAGTATCGGATGCGCGAGACCATTACCGCCCTCATGCCGTATGCCGAGGGCGGTAAGAGCCCGCTGGCGCTGCTGGCGGGAGTGTCCGACTTTGAGAAGAAGGATATGGGCACCGAGAAGGATGGGTGACACATATGAGGATTGACAAATTCGCAATGACCGCCCAGGCCGCTTTGCAGGAAGCCGTGGGCGTTGCCTCCGACATGGAGGCTTCAGAAGTTACAAGCCTTCACCTGTTGAAGGCCCTGCTTGAGAGTTCTGAGCGCAACCTCGATGCCATCATCGAGCGCGTGGGCGGAGACCCCGCCCAGCTCAAGGCTG
>JAHZHK010000099.1:3830-5510 GCA_019420325.1 Coriobacteriaceae bacterium
GTCGTTGACGAGAAGCTGGCAAGTCAGCCTCGCGTGAGTGGCGCATCCCAGGCCGGCATGAGCCAGGGGCTCATGCGCGTGCTCGATGCTTCGCAGAAGCTCGCCTCGAAGATGGGCGACTCGTTTGCCACCACCGAGCACCTGCTTATCGCGCTTGCAGGCGACAAGGGTGACGCCGGTCGCATCCTGAACGACGCCGGTGTGACGGCTAAGCGCGTGCAGGACGCCTACGAGCAGCTCCGCGGCGACTCGCGCGTGACCGATGCCGAGAGCAAGCCCCAGTTTGAGGCACTCAAGCAGTATGGTCGCAACCTGACCGACCTGGCCCGCGAGGGCAAGCTCGACCCGGTCATCGGCCGTGTCGAGGAGATTCGTCACACGGTGCAGGTGCTTTCGCGCCGCACGAAGAACAACCCTGTGCTCATCGGCGAGCCTGGTACCGGCAAGACGGCTATCGTTGAGGGCCTCGCGCAGCGCATCGTTGCTGGCGACGTGCCTTCGACCCTGCGTGACCGCGAGCTCATCGAGCTTGACATGAGCGCCATGGTGGCAGGCGCCAAATACCGTGGCGAGTTCGAGGACCGTCTGAAGGCCGTGCTTAAGGAGGTCGCGGCGGCCGGTGGCAACGTCATTCTGTTCATCGATGAGCTGCACACCATCGTGGGCGCCGGCGCTTCGGGCGGCTCCATGGATGCCTCCAACATCTTGAAGCCCGCTCTTGCCCGTGGCGAGCTGCATGCCATCGGCGCTACGACGCTCGACGAGTACCGCAAGTACATCGAGAAGGATGCCGCTCTTGCCAGGCGTTTCCAGCCTGTCATGGTCGACCAGCCCACGGTGGAGGACACCATCTCCATCCTGCGTGGCATCAAGGAGAAGTACGAGATTCACCACGGCGTGCGCATCACCGACTCGGCGCTTGTGGCCGCAGCCCAGCTCTCCGACCGCTACATCACCGACCGTTTCCTGCCCGACAAGGCAATCGACCTGGTCGATGAGGCCGGAAGCCGCCTGAGGATGGAGCTTGACTCCATGCCCAGCGACATCGACGCTCAGGAGCGCCAGCTCACTCAGATGCAGATCGAGGAGCAGGCGCTCATGAAGGAGGACGACGAGGCCAGTGCCGAGCGCCTGCAGACCCTGCGCCACGAGATTGCCGACGCTCGCGAGAAGCTCGACGCCGCCAAGGCAGCCTGGCAGAACGAGAAGGGTATCATCGACCTGGTGCAGCAGCTCAAGAGCCAGATTGATGAGGCCCGCATCGAGGAGGAGCGCGCCACGCGTTCCGGCGACCTCATGCGTGCCTCCGAGCTGCGCTACTCCACGATCCCCAAGCTTGAGGCCGACTACCGCGACGCCGAGCAGCGCCTGCGTGCCAAGCAGGAAGCCGGTGCCAATCTCAAGGAAGAGGTCACTGCAGACGAGATTGCCGCTGTGGTGAGCGCCTGGACGGGCGTGCCTGTGTCGAAGATGATGCAGGGCGACATGGAGAAGCTCCGTCACCTCGAGGAGCACCTTAAGGAGCGCGTCATCGGTCAGGACGAGGCCGTCCACGCCGTGGCGAGCGCCGTGCGTCGTTCTCGTGCGGGCTTGTCTGACCCCGACCGTCCCCTGGGCAGCTTCCTGTTCATGGGCCCCACCGGCGTCGGCAAGACCGAGCTGGCAAAGGCGCTGGCAGAG
>JAHZHK010000099.1:5565-9257 GCA_019420325.1 Coriobacteriaceae bacterium
CCTGATCGGTGCCCCTCCGGGATACGTTGGTTACGACGAGGGCGGCCAGCTTACCGAGGCTGTGCGCCGTCACCCCTACACCGTGGTTCTGCTCGACGAGCTTGAGAAGGCGCATCCCGACGTCTTCAACGTGTTGCTCCAGGTGCTCGACGACGGCAGGCTTACCGACGGCCAGGGCCGCGTGGTGAGCTTCAAGAACGCCATCATCATCATGACGAGCAACCTGGGTTCGCAGTTCATTCTGGAGACCACGGGCAAAGACGAGCTGCAGCAGAAGATGCAAGAGGTGCTCAAGCAGGCCTTCCGCCCGGAGTTCGTCAACCGTATCGACGATGTGGTGTACTTCAACTCGCTGGGCTACGCCGACATCGAGCGCATTGTCGACCTGCAGCTTGACGACGTGCGCGAACGCCTTGCTCGCGAGCGTCTCAGTATGACCGTGACGCCCAGCGCCATGGACGCCCTTAGCCTGGGCGGCCTTGACCCTGCGTTCGGTGCCCGTCCGCTGCGTCGTCTGATCCAGAACAAGGTGGTCGACGGTATCGCGAACCTCATCATCGACGGCAAGCTCTCTGAGAACGACGTGGTGCGTGTCGACGTCGACAACGACGGCAACATCGTGGTCGTGAAGGACGAGGAGGCTTCGGCCAAGGCACGTGCGCAGAGGGCGACGAGCCCCGAAGACGTCCCCGTCGAGCCCGACTCGGTGGAGTAGAGACAACCTAAGGAAAGCGCTCTGCGACTAGATAGACAGTCGTAGGGCGCTTTCCTGTTACTGCCAACGACATTGGCAGCCGATGTCGTTGGCATGGTGATGGCTATAAGGAAATATCAATGATATGACGTATGGGGGCGGCAGATACAACAAACGAGAAGCTGTTGTTTGTGAGTGCGCTCGCATATCGATTGTCTCCGTCATCATAAAGCACATCACCGGCAATATATGGGATATGTAGTGTAAACTCGGTATTTGGATAAACAGACAAGAACATCTGTGCTTCGTCAATGTTCTTGTTCGATTCCATCCAGAGTTTGCGATCGAGAGATAACGCCTTGATGTTGCCGACGGGCAGTACCTTTGCCTCTCCGATGAAGAATTGCCCGTCTTCTCCGTGGTTGCTCAAGTCGACTGTTAGACACAAGATGCTTTTGATGTCGCGCCGTCCATCGTCGGGCATCAGTTTTGATGCATCTTCGCCATATAATTCGATGTACTCGTTGTATGAAAGCAATTCGGCATTGCTGAGACGTATAGAGTAGTCGACGGTGTTTTCACTGGTGCGCTCATAAAGAAACGCTCCATTTAGTTCTATCCAGTCGCCCATTGCATGATGGACAGTGGGATATGAGAGCGCATGGTCATTTACCCACCCTATACGAATCCCTACGAGCGCAATCAAAAGAGCGCATCCAAGCCCTTTCAAAAGTCGTTTCCAGAAGACTGGCTTCGTGGTTGTTTGCCGGCCTGTCATACATCCTCCCGGGCTCCTTTGTCGTGAGACAGCGTTTCGTGGCGTTCAATATGCCCTTCTGCGAGATACCATAGTTCGTCGGCAATAGTGTTAAGCAAGGAGGCGTCATGGCTGGCGAGCAGTACGGTCGCTCCTCGGTCACGCGCACGGCGTATCTCTTCCGTTACCAAGGAAACGCCTTGAATGTCCAAAGCATTTGTGGGCTCGTCCAGCATCACGAGAGAGGGGCTTTCCATGAGGGCGGCTGCAATGCCGAGACGTTGTTTCATTCCTAGCGAGTAGGATCGGTAACGACGTTTGTCATCAGGCTTGAGACCGATGCGATGCATCCACATACACACTGTGTCTTTATCGACAACCGCACGAATGCTGGCGAGCATACAGAGGTTTGCTAGTCCGGTATATGAATCGAGAAAAGTGGGGCCTTCGAGTAGCATGCCAATGTCGCGAGGGGAGACAGCCTCGCTCGTAGAGCCGTTTTTAAAATAGATTGAGCCCGACGTAGGGTGGACGAGACCGCAGATAGTGCGCATGAGCATGGTTTTTCCAGAGCCATTGGGTCCGACGAGTCCAACAATGCTTCCTGGGGAGAGATCCATAGTTATATCTTCGAGGACACTGGTACCCCTGATTGCTACAGATAAATTGCGTAACCGTATCATGTTGCATCAACCCCCTTTTTAATTACTGGACGTCGGTTAAACAATGAACCCCCGATTAGAATGGAAGTCATGGCAAGAATGCACGAGATTGCTACGCCCCAGGAGACATCTACGCCATTTGCGATGGCGAGATTGCTGCGAGCAATCATGAGGTAGTTCCCTATGAGGAGGCCGCTTAAACGGAATGCAGATGAGAAGAGGATGCATATGGTGAATACAAACCCGATGTAAGGCGCGACAAGGGTTGAGAAAACGAGCTGCACAAGGCTTAGCGCAATCAGGGTCGCGGTTGCGGAAATGAGAAACGGGCCGATGTTAGCCGTGCCTTCCGCAAGGGGAGAAGCGGTTGCAATAAAGAAGCCCAGTAGATTCCCGGCCTCTTTGGATAGGCTGAGTCCGGCGTCGGTTCCAAAACAAAGAGCGCCTATCGCGCAGCCGCCAAAGACGGCCATGCAGCAGAGCAGGCAGCACGTGATGGTCCACGCACATTTGGATAGCCACCATGTCCATCGGCTGCCTGACAGAATCAATGCCGTCTGTCCGACACCGCTGAGGTGTCTTGATGGATAGTCAAGCGTTGCATAGGCTATGGCAAGACAATTGCAGAGCCATGCGGCAGGAAGTGTGAAATAGTCGGCATGCTCGGGAACGAACTCGCTGCTTCCGCCAAACACTGCTGCAATGCACGCCGCATAGTTCAGACGCACCGACTGAGATGGTGTTGAAGAGATATGAAAACAGACTAGGATGCTGCACAGGGCGGCGAAGACACCGACAATGGCAAAGCGTGGCAGGAGGCCATGTAAACTGCATCGCATATCATAGAGATAAAGGCGCAAGAACGTCTTCATAGAATGTCACGGTTCCTTACGCAATACGGGATTATGAGCGAAAAAGCCGCCATTGCGCAGGCACAGAGCAGCGTGACCCATCCAGGACAGAAGAATGCATCGGGGGCTCCCCGCAATTGGTCGAAAAGGGTGATGCTGCATCCAAATTGATTGAAGCCGTTGTTTCTCATGAACACGTAGAAGTTTTGACCCATATGTTTTAGCAGCAGGAGAAAGATATAAGGTAGCGAGATTAGGGCAACGCGGTTATGCACGAGAGTCGACAAGGCAAGAATTGTGACGGCCCATAAGCCGCATAAAATGGCGTCCACGACGATACGCAGCATTACGTATGCTTGCGGCATCGAGTAGAAGAGGGGGCCAAACAGTTCCGTCTGGCTTATAGAGATGTACCTTGCGTCAAAAGGGTCGGGAGTGCGCGATGGAATGAAACACGCGCATATGAGAAAATTGACTATGAGAGGCAGGGCGATAGTGAGGCAGGCCGACAGGAATGTTGCAGTGTATTTTGCGCGGTAATAGCGGAAACGCGACGAACGGGGAACGATTTGCTCGATATACCCGCTCTGGCAATCCGAGGCAAATGACCACGCGTAGCCCAAAGTCACCATAAGAGGTGCAAGGACAAAAAACAGCTCGACCGCTGCCGGGATATGGTCTACGGCAATCCATTCGGTGTAACTCGAATAGGATGAGAGGTACGTATA
>JAHZHK010000099.1:9280-10316 GCA_019420325.1 Coriobacteriaceae bacterium
TCGATACATTGATTGCGCCGGCAACTATAGAAATGCAACCGAGCGATGCTATGGCAAAGAAGAACCAACGATTGGCCAGCGCTCGTCTGATTTCAAGGCGAAACTCAGGCATC
Source organism: Coriobacteriaceae bacterium (assembly GCA_019420325.1). Lineage (GTDB taxonomy): Bacteria > Actinomycetota > Coriobacteriia > Coriobacteriales > UMGS124 > UMGS124. The sequence goes on from JAHZHK010000099.1 coordinate 9,394, forward strand.
CTGCACCTCTTTTGCGTTGGAGATATCGATTTGAAGGCGCCAGAGAGGAGTGACAATGTAAACATACGGACTGGAAAGCATGTCGGTTCGGGGGACGGAATACCCGAGCCTTAAAGCTGCCTCTTCCCCCTCGTCAAGCAGGAATGTCCACGTGCTAAGCGACTCTCGGTTGGTATTGACCGATAAGGGGAGATATGAACCGTCGTCTCCCTCTAGCCTGAAGATCGAGGCGTTCACCCCATTCCTTCTTACAACGTTTTGAGAAGCGTCCATGAAGGCGGCTCGCGCCTCAGCGTTGATATTGGAGAGCAGCAAATCAACCACGAGATAGGGGTCGTCTTCGCTCTGCCCCTCGTTTGCGATGTTGCCCAGATTGCATGATTGCCGGGCGTTGACGAGCGATGGATAGAGCACACTGTTGACAACGCGAATCTCCATCTCTCCGCTCCAGGGTATACCATCACTGCCGTCGTTATTGCCCATGACCCTGGCCGTCTGGTATGGCTGGATTATGGTGGTCGCCTTGGCTAGATTGTCCTCAGCGATATGTTGATTGGCGAGGCTGATAGCCAGATACAATCCCGTTCCGATTGCCAGTGCAAGTAAGAGGAAGACGCAGAAGGAACGTTCGGTTCTTGTTATTTTCGCGTTTCGCATATGACACATCCTCACACGCGAAAAGGTGATGGAACGCCCCATCGATTACCTGATTTCTGGCAATTGATGGGGCGTCTGCTTCTGATCTAGCTAGTACATGGCGGACGGATTAGTGATAGCCACTGTTGCAATACGTGTAGATCTTGGTGCTGTCAGGACTCCATTGACCGGTCATCCATCCTGCCTGAGAACACTGCCATGCCGTAAGGCGTGCATACTCTTGCTGATTCTCATTGATGTAGGTCATCAAGGAAAGAGGAACGCCC